>DASUAH010000071.1:0-13403 GCA_035763885.1 Gemmatimonadales bacterium | reverse complement strand
GTACGACCCTTCGATCACGTACCCGATCACCGGACAGGGATGGCGGTGCGCCGACGAGGAGTCGCCCGGCGCGTACGTGACCTCGACCAGCGTCGCCTTGAGCTTGCTTCCGTCGAGCCTGGGCAACTCCTGAGAGAACGTGACCCGCGCCCGCTCGGCCTTCGGGGCGGGCGGGTGCTGCGCGCCGGCGTACCGCACCGGAACCGCAGCGCAAGTGATCGCGAGGGTAGAGACGATCCAGAATCGGTGCATGGGTCCCGGCTCCTTTCCGTTGCCGGACAATAGGCCGGATGTGGTCTGGCCCATAGCTCCATTTTCAGTATGTTGACTGTACCACTCATGCCCAAGCGGCCCGCCACCCTCACCCTCGCGCTCCCCTCCCGCCCCGCCGGCACCACGGCCACGCGGTGGCTCTGCGCCTCGCTCCGCTCCGAGATCCTCGAGGGCCGGCTCCGCGCCGGCGCGCGGCTCCCCGCCACCCGCGACCTCGCCCGCCAGTACGGGCTCTCGCGCGGCACCGTCGTGAGCGCGTTCGAGCAGCTCGCGTCCGAGGGGTACGTCGCGGGCAGCGTGGGATCGGGCACCTACGTGAGCGACGTCCTGCCCGACGACCTGCTCCAGGTGACGCGGAAGGCCGTCGCCGCGGCCCCGGCCCGACCCGCGGGGCGTCGCCACGTGTCCGACTTCGCCCGACGGGTCACCGGATTCCCGGGATTCACGGTCCGCCCCACCCGCGCCTTCCGTACCGACGTGCCGGCGCTCGACCGCTTCCCCACCACGCTCTGGGCCCAGCTCGCGTCCCGCCGGATGCGCCTGGCCACCACCGACCTCCTGGGCGGCTGCGGTCCGCTGGGGTACCGGCCGCTCCAGGACGCGGTCGCCGACTATCTCCGGACCTCACGCGGGGTGCGCTGCAACCCCGAGCAGGTCGCGATCGTCTCCGGGGTGCAGGAGGCCCTCGACCTCGTGGCGCGGCTGTTCCTGAACCCCGGCGACCGGGTGTGCCTGGAGAACCCCGGCTATCCCGGCGCGGCGCTGGTGTTCGAGGGCGCTGGCGCGAAGCTCGTCGCGGTCTCGCTCGACGACGAGGGCATGGTGGTCCCCGGCGCGCGCGCGAGGGACGCGCGCCTCGCCTACGTCACGCCGGCGCACCAGTTTCCCACCGGTACGGCCATGAGCCTGCGGCGGCGGCTCAAGCTGCTCGAGTGGGCGCGCGCGTCCGGGGCGCTGATCTTCGAGGACGACTACGACAGCGAGTATCGCTACGCCGGGCGCCCGATGCCCGCGCTCCAGGGGCTCGATCGTCACGGACAGGTGCTGTTCGCCGGGAGCTTCAGCAAGGTGTTGTTCCCGTCGCTTCGCCTGGGCTATCTGGTGATTCCGCCGGACCTGGTGGACTACTTCGCGGCCACCCGGTCGGTCACCAGCCGCCACGCGCCCCTCCTGGAGCAGGCGGTCCTGTGCGACTTCATCGCCGAGGGACACTTCGGGCGGCACGTCCGCCGCATGCGCGAGGTGTACGCCGAGCGGCTCGGCGTGCTGCTCGAAACGGCGCGGGAGCGGCTGGCGGGGCTGCTGGAGATCTCCGGGGTCGAGGCCGGGCTCCAGACGGCCGGCTGGCTCGGTGCCGGCATCGGCGGCGAGCAGGCCGCGAGGGCCGCGGCGGCCCGGGAGGTGGACGTGGTCCCGCTGAGTCGCTTCCATCGGGGACGCCCGGACCGGGACGGATTGCAGCTGGGGTTCGCCGCGGTGGATGCCCAGGAGATCCGGCGTGGGGTTCGGGAGCTCGCGGCGGCGCTGGAAGGGGCATGACGCGTCGACCCGGTGCCCCATAAGCCGGGGTCAAGCACGCGTAGCGTGCGCGCTTGCCGGCGCCCGCAGGTGCAGTAGAGTTGGTCAATATTCCCCGGCTCATTCCCGACCCGCCGCGATCGAGGGAATCATGGCCGAGTATCCGTGGACCGAGGACGTGGCGAGCATCAGCGCCACGCTCCAGACGTTGGAGAACCGGGTGGCCCAGGGAGACCTCGCCGCGCCGGGCCTCGAGGAGTTCAAGAGCGCCGTGGACGACCTGCGCCTCAGGGCCTGGGGACTCCTCATGGCGACCAATGCCGACGATTACGCCGGGTTCCAGGAGCGCTTCCGGATCCGCCGCGGCAAGGAGATCTGCCTGGCCCTGGGCGCCGACCTCCATGCCGGCAAGCTGAGCGGCCGGCATCCCGAGCTGCCGCAGCTGCGCGAGGCGGCGAGTCACCTCGCGACCGCGGTGGACGAGGCCCGGCGGCACGCCTTTTGATTGGCCTCCTCGCGTTCGCCGAGCTCCAGTACGTCGGCCGCGGCGCGAGCCAGCGGGGTGAGGGCTCCGGAGGGGCGCATCAGAGCGCGCGTCGGAAACCGGGGCGGCAGTTTGCCCCGGGTTCCGGCGGTCGCGCTCTGCAGCGCCACGCAGGAGCCCTCACCCCGTCGCAAGCGCCGTCAGGCAAACGGATCTTCGTCCGCCGACGGCCCGTACACCGCGGGCACCGGCACGTCCAGGAGCCGGAGGTAGACGCACAGCTCGCCGCGATGGTGGTACACGTGCCGCAGCATGACCATCCGGATCAGCTCGATGCGCGGAATCACCATCAGCGGCGTGCCCGCGCGCGCCAGCGTCCACGCCGCCTCGGCTCGTTCGTCGCTCAGGTTCTGCAGGAAGTCCTTGGCCGCGGAGCGCGATTGCTCGTATGCATCGAGCACCTCGGCCTTGCTGCGGGGCTCCGGCCGCGAGAAACTCGGCACCTCCATGCCGTCCAACGCGGCGATCTCGGCAACCCCACGCGGCGTCGTGGCGATGTGCAGCGCGAGCGCCCCGAGCGACATGGACTTGGGGTGCGGCCGCCAGCTCAGCCTGTCCTCCGGAATCCGCTCCAGCACCCGCCTGGTCGAGGCGGCCTCCTGCTCCAGCTCCGCGATCACGGAGTCGGCGAGACGCATGGTCGCTTCCATCGTTTCCTCCTGTGCAGTCGGTCAGAATGTGGCGGCGAGCCGGTCGAGGCAGCCGTTCCAGCCGTGCCGGTGATCCTCGCGCAGCTTCTCCTCGGTGAGCATCCGATGGGTGAGCACGAGCTCCGTTTCGCCGCCCCGCGATCGGAGCTCGACGGTCACCAGCGTGTCGCCCATCGTCGGATTGTCCTCCCAGCGCCAGGTGAACGCGATGAGCTGCGGCGGCGCCAGCTCGCGGTACACCCCGCCCACCAGGTGCCGTGCGCCGTTGGAGTGGGTGAGCTCGACCCGGTACGCCCCGCCGATCCGGACGTCCAGCGCGTGCACGGTGCAGGTGTATTCGTCGGTCGGCCGGAACCAGCGGCTCAGCGCCTCCCGCGTGGTCCACGCCCGGTAGACCGCTTCGACCGGCGCGCGGAGCGTCCGGCGGATCTGGATGGTGTCGGTGGCGTGCTCTGTCGTTGCCATGTGGGGTCCTCCCTGCCGTGCTGCTCGGTGAGATAGCGCTCCAGCGAGTCGAGCTGCCGGCCCCAGAAACGGCGGTACCGCGTGATCCAGTCCCCGGCCGCCTCCAGGGGCTGCGCCGCCAGCCGGCAGCGCCGCTCGCGGCCGACCTTCCGGTCGGCCACCAGCCCCGCCCGCCGGAGCACCGTCACGTGCTTGAGGAAGGCGGGAAGCGACATGCGGTGCGGCTGCGCCAGCTCGCTCACCGTCGCCTCGCCGTCCCGCAGCCGCTCGAGCACCGCCCGCCGCACCGGGTCGGAGAGCGCGGCGAAGGTCCTGTCCAGGGTCGGGGAATAGTTAACCATTGGGTTTACCATTGGCCCCTACAATAGAGCGGCGCGTCCGGCTCGTCAAGAGCCGGGCGCGCGAGCTGCAGGGGCTTCAGCCGGGAAGCGAGATGCGCGTGGTGACCGGACGGTGCGAATCCCACCATCGCCGCGCGCGCTCCGCCGTCCACTCGCCGGCGGCCGGCACCCGGGCGAGTCGCGCGGCCAGCTCGTCTGCGGTCTGGGGACGGTTCGCCGGCTCCTTGGCGAGACACGAGAGCACGATCGCCTCCAGCTCGGCCGGCATGGGCCGGCCGGCGCGGCGGGAGGGCGGCTCCGGCTGGCGGTGGACGTGCATCATCATCGTCTCGATCGGCGTCCGCCCCTGGAACACCGCGGTGCCCGTGAGCAGCCAGTAGGCGACGCAGCCGACGCTGTAGAGATCGCTCCGCCCGTCCACGTCGTCTCCGCCCACGGCCTGCTCGGGCGACATGAACGCCGGCGTGCCGCCGGCCGTGTGCTCGCCGGTGATCCGGTCGGCGCCTTCCTCCGGCACGCCGCCGTGCTTCACCAGCCCGAAGTCCAGCACCTTGATGAAGTCCACCTCGCGGCCGTAGCGGCAGGCGTACAGGTTGGCGGGCTTGATGTCGCGGTGGATGAGACCCGCGTCGTGGGCTTCGCCCAGCGACGCGCAGATCTGCCGGAGGAAATGGACCGCCCGCTCGGCCGGCACCGGCCCGAACCGCCCGACCAGGTCGTCCAGGTCGAACCCGTCCAGCAGCTCCATCACATAGTAGAAGGTCCCGTCGTCGGCCACGCCGAAGTCGTAGAGCTCCAGCGTATGGGGGGAGCGCATGAGCGCCGTCGCCTGCGCCTCGCGCTCGAACCGCCGCAGCATCTGCCGGCCGTCGAGCTCCGTGGCGCCGAGGGCCCCGGGGCGGATGAGCTTGATCGCCGCGGGACGCGCGAGCAGCCGGTGCTGCGCCCGCCACACTTCGCCCATGCCGCCCTCGCCGAGGCGCTCGACCAGCCGATAGCTCCCCATGTCCCGCGCCTTCCGGACCTCGGCTCCGAGCCCGGACACCACGCGGGAGCCGACGCGCACCATCAGGAGCACGATGAGATAAGGAAACACGAGCGTCAGGAAGAACTCGACGGGGCCGAGCGCCAGATTGGTGCCGAGCGTGACCCCCAGCGCGTAGCTCAGCGGCACGGCCGCGAGCGACAGCGCCGCCGCCGTCATGGTGACCCTGGGCGGGGCCGGAACGGCCACGCTGAACAGGAGGACCCACGCGGCGACCCACGAGAGCCCGAACCCGCCGGACCCCAGGTCCCGGTAGATGAGGGGGGACGCGACGTGCTGGTACTCCGCCGCCGCGATCCCGAAGCTGCCGAGGACCTCGAACGTCAGCCCGGCGCGCAGATCCTGTTCGGGCGAGAACCGCCGGCTCGAGACGATGGCGGCGAGCGCGAGCGCCATCGCGATCGAGAGCACGGCGGGGATCCAGTGAAACCCCTCGAAGAAGCCCGGGCGGAAGTTCGGGAACACCAGCGGCGGGACCAGCGCGGCCAGCGCGTAGGCGAGCGCGTACAGCAGGGCGACGGTCCGGACCCGCCGCACCGCCTCCGCGAGCAGATCGGGCGGCAGGGTCCACGAGCGGGGACGCCGGTCGGGCGACGTGCGCGCCCCCTCCGTCCGGATCAGGGTCGGATGGGCCTCGGGATCGCTGGACATGCGCTTTCAGCTTGGGGCGGCGTCGCCGTTCGCGCCAGTAGCGTGCGCCCCGCACGCCGTTCCGGCGGTTGCGGTGGCGCCCACGATGGCCTCCACGTGAGTAACCTTCCCGGTCGGTTGTCACATCATACGCACCGGAGGCGGAATCTTGGCGAAATTGCGGTCGCTCTGGGGTCGGCTCCGTGACGAGTCATGGTGGCGCGGGGATGTGGGATGAACGCGCGAGCGCTGCGGCTGATCGTCATCGGCTGCGGGCGGGTGTTCCAGCGCTACCATCTGCCGGCGATCGGCGCGACCGCCGACGTTCAAGTGGTCGGCGCGTGCGAGATCGACGCCGCCCGCCGAGCCTGGGCGCAAGCAGCGCTTCCGGGGGCCCGCCTCGCCGGGTCGGTCGACGAGCTGCTGCGGTCGGTCGAGGCCGACGCGGCGTTGATCACCGCGCCGCCGGCGACCCACGCGACGCTCGTCGAGCTGGTGCTGCGTGCCGGACTGTCGGTGCTGGTCGAGAAACCGATGGCCGTGACCCCCCGGGAGGCGCGGCGCGTGTGTGAGTTGCAGCAGGAGACCGGCCGCGTGCTGCGCGTGGGGTTCAACCGCCGGTACCGCGCCGATTACGTCCGCCTGCGCGAGCGGGCGCGAGATGGCGTGGGCACCATCGCGTTCACGTTCATCGCCGACGCCAGGCGTTGGAACCCGGGCGCAGCCGCGACGGCACCCTTCGTGCTGCATGACGCCGGGTCGCACGCTCTGGACCTCGTCGCGCACGTGGCCCGTCGGCGCATCGAGCGCGTCCGCGCGACCGTGCAGGACGGAACCGACGGCTGCATCGTGAACATCGAAGCGGAGCTCGCCGGCGGCGCGACGGCCGCGTGCAGGGTCGGGCACGCACCGCGCTACCAGGAGTACCTCGCCGTCACCGCGGCCGGGCGGGTACACAGGGCCGTGGCTTCGCCGGGCCCGCTGCACCGGGCGAAGCTGGCGTTCTGCAAGATCACCGGCCGCCCCACGCCGACCGCCGAAAGCTTCCGGGCGCAGCTGGCGGGCTTCGTGGCGGCGTGCCGCGCGGAGGCCGACCAGGTCGGCGCGGATGCCGCCGACGGGCTGGCCTCGGTGGCCGCGGTCGACGCCGCCCTCCGCAGCCTCGCCGGCGCCGGCGACTGGCGCGCGCCGACCGATCCAACCGGCATGGGAGAGAGCCTGCAATGAGCGATACGCCGCCCGTCATCCTGCTCGGCTTCGACGCCACGGAGATCGAGCTGATCGACCAGCTCGTCGAGGCGGGGCGCATGCCGAGCCTGGCGGCGCTGCGCGGGCGGGGGCGTTGGGGGCGGTTGCAGACGCAGCCGCCGCACTTCCTGAGCCTGGTCTGGTCGACGTTCTTCTGCTCGTCACGGCTGGGCGATCACGCCTGGTACTTCAACAAGCTGTGGAACCCGGACGAGCAGCGGCTTCAGTATGTGCACCCGAACTGGCTGCCGCTGCGTCCGTTCTGGATGTCGCTGGACCAGTCGTACCGCATCGCGGTGCTCGATTTGCCCTATGTCGCGTCCCTGCCGACCCGGGCCAACATCACGCTGCTCAATGGCTGGCAGTGCCACGACGACTTTGGCCGGATGCAGGTCCCGCCGGGGCTGTGGCGCAGCATCACGTCCCGCCACGGCAGGCCCAGGATGACGCCGGAGGTCTTCGGCCCCCAGACTGCCTCGACCCTGCTGGCCCAACGGCGGGACGTGCTCCAGGCCGACCGCCAGTTCGGCGACATCTGCCGCGATTTCCTGCGGCGGGAGCGATTCGACCTGTTCGTGGCCGTGTTCGGATCGGTGCACCGCGGGACGCACTACCTGTGGGACCTGTCGCAGATCGACACGGCCGGCGTGGACGAGCACACGCTCGCCGTCCTGCGCGGCGCGCGCGACGAGTGCTACGAGTCGTTCGACCGCGAGCTCGGGCGCATCATCGAGGCCGCGCCCCCGGGTGCACGGATCGTCGCGTTCGCGCTGCATGGCATGGGCCCCAACGACGGCTGGTACGAGCGCCTGCCGCAGATCCTCGAGCAGATCCACCGCGGTGGCGATGCCCCGCCGCCGAAAAAGGGCCTGGTCTTCCGCGTCAAGAAGGCGCTGCCGTGGACGCTCGTGCGCCAGGTGACCCGGCGCATCCCCCACGCCTGGAATCAGGCGCTGGTGCCGCTGTGGTCGCGTCGGATGTACGACTGGTCGAAGACGAGGTTCTTCGCGCTGCCGATGGATTACAACGGGTACGTCCGCCTGAACGTCAAGGGCCGGGAGAAAGAAGGCTGCATCGACCCGGCCGACGTGGACCGGGTGATCGTGGAGCTGGACGAAGCGCTGCGCGGTTTCCGCGACCTCGAGACGGGCAGGCCGGTGATCCGCGGCACGGTCAAGGTGGACGACGTGGTGGGCGCCGGCGCATCACGCCGCCGGTTTCTGCCCGACCTGATCGTGCTGTGGGACCCGCCGCACCCCACGTCGCACTCCAGCGGCGTCGTGTCAGAGAAGTATGGCCAGGTGCGCTGGCCCCGGGGACAGAAGCTGCACAGCGGCCGGTCGGGCAATCACACGCCCAACGGCTGGTTCGTCGCCGCCGGCCCCGGCATCGCGCCGGGGGAGAGCGACCGGACCCACGACACCGCGGACCTGATCCCGACCGTCTTCGAGTGGCTCGGCGCCCCGCGCCCGCCCCACTTCGCCGGCACGCCCATCGAGGAGCTGCTGGGCGACGGGGGGCGCGCCTAGTCTCATCGCCCGGCGATCGCGTCGCGGTAGACCCGCTCGACCCGGGCGGCGACGCCGTCCCAGGAGAAGTCGCGCCGCACCTGCTCGCGTGCGGCGTCGCCCAGCTGCCGCGCCAGGACCCGGTCGTCGAGCAATCGCTCGATCGCGTCGGCCATCGCGGCGGTATCGCCGTCGGGCACCCGCAGTCCCGTGCGCCCGTGCTCCAGGTGGACGGCCGAGCCGTCGAAGGAGACGATCGGCGCCGCGGCGGCCATATAGTTGAGCAGCTTCTGCGGGAGCCCGTCGCAGTCGGTGCGCGGGTTCACCGCGACGGCGGCGGCCGCCAGCAGGGCCGGCTCCTGCGCGAACGGCGCGTTGCGCAGGTCGATCGCCTCGCGCACGCCGAGCCGCCGCGCCAGCGACTCGTAGGGTGCGAACGACGACTCGGTCACGATCATCAGCCGTGCGTCGGGCCGGCGCGCGTGCAGCGCGGCGAAGGCCTCGATCAGCAGGTCCACGCGCTGGTAGGGCGACAGGTTGCCGGTGAAGATCACGGTGCGCCCGTCGCAGCGCACCGACTGCTCGACCCGGAAGCGCTCCCAGTCGACGCCGTTCGGGATCACCTGGACCTGCTCGGGCGGGACCGCGCCGACGGCGACGAGCGTGTCGCGGATCGACTCGCTGACGGCGATGGTGCGGTCGGCGCGTTGGGGCAGCCGGCGGTCCAGGTACGCGCCGGCCGCGCGCTTGAGCCAGCGCGGCAGACCGAGACGGTAGTGCGGCAGCTCCCCGGCGAGCATGGTGTGCGCGTCGTAGATGATCGGCACGCCCGGGCGCGCGCGCGACGCGACGAGGATGCCCTCGTAGTGGTGCGCGTGCACGACGTCGAAGCGCAGCTTGCGCTGCAGGCGGCGCAGCAGCCGCACGAGCATCGGGTCGAGCTGCGCGAGCTTTCGCAGCGTGGGCCCGGGCTCGGTGTGGCGGTACCGGGGCACATCGCGGATGCGGTGCACGACGAAGGGGGGGCTGGGCAGCTCTTCGCCCAGGTGATAGGTGACGACGTGGACCTGGTGCCCGCGCTGCGCCAGCGCCTCGGCCATGCGATGGATGCGGATGGGCGTGCCGCGCGGCCAGGGGAAGGGGCAGGCCGCGATCATCGCGATGCGCAAGCGGTCAGTCATGGCCGAGTTCCATCTCGGTGACGAGCCGTGGCTCGGGCCCCAGGTCCGCGCCCGGCCGGCCCGCCACGGCCCGGTAGGCGTCGACGACCAGCGACGCGGCGGTGATGCTCTGCGATGCGACGGTCACCCATGCTGCGCCCAGCGCGCCGTAGCGCGGGATCGCCGCCAGATTCAGCGCCACGTTGAGCGCCACGCCGATCGCAACGATGCGCACCGCCCGCTGCTCGCGGTTCATCGACGAAGCCACGAACATGGCCACCGTCGCCACGTACAGGCCCGGCACGCTCAGGTACAGCACGCGGAGCACCGCCGCCGAGTCGTCGTACGCGTCGGTGTAGACCAGCCGCACGATCGGCAGCGCCAGCAGCGCCACGAACCCGCACGCCGCCAGCCCCACCCCCGTCATCCCGGCGAACATCCTGTGCATCAGCCGGCGCAGCTCGTCCCATTGCTGGCGGGATGCCAGCAGCGCGCAGACGGGGAAGAGGATCAGCGTCAGCGGCCGGACCATGAACTGCGACGCCTCCAGCAGCTTCGCCGCCGCCTCGTACATGGCGACCTGCTCGTACGGCTTCATGTACCCCAGCATCAGGGTGTCGGCGCCGAAGTGCACCAGGCCCATCACCGACACCGCGAACAGCCAGATCGACCGCCCGAAGACGTGCTGCATCAGGCGCCAGCGGGGGCGCAACCGCACGCGCCCCACTCGGGCCCGCGCGATCGTCGCCGCGACCAGCAACAGCACGACGCCGCTCGCCACGTGCGCCCCGGTCATCCACGCCAGCCTCCCGCCGGTCGCCGCGCCGGCCGCCACCGCCGCGACGAGGAACAGCAGCTTGCTCCCGTACGCCGCGACCGCCCACTCGACCCGGTGCAGCCCCAGGAACAGCGAGGAGTAGCTGCGATACAGGTCCTTGAGCACGCTGTAGACCGCAATCGCCGCCGCGACGGCCAGCGCGTCGGGCTTGGTCAGCGCCACCCAGGCGCACAGCAGCACGACGTATGCCGCCAGCAGCGGCAGGCGGGCTGACAGTACCGCCTCGAGCCGCCGCCGCCCGCCCGCCGGCGACGCCGCGACCCGGCGTACCAGGTCGCTGCTGGCGCCGAGGTCCGTCACCAGCACCGTCACGCCGCACAGCGTCAGCGCGAACATCAGCTTGCCGTAGTCGGCCTGCGAAAGCTGCCGCGCCATCAGCGCCAGCACCGCGAATCCCAGCGCCTTGAACGCAAACTGCGAGCCGAACCCGATCGACAGGTCGCGTTTCGTCTTGCCGCCGCTCACCACGACTTGTTCCCGCCGGCGAGCCGCCAGTTGAGCCGCGCGATCGCGTCGAGCGAGCGCTGCGCCGCGCGCTCGAGCGCGGAGCGGTGCATCGCCTTGTTGTAGGGGAACGGGCCGCCGACGAGCACGTCCAGGTCCGCCCGCCGGCGCTGTCGTCGCAACGCCAGCCGCTGGCGCCGCACGTGCGGCAGCGACCGGACCGTCGACCCCACGGCCCACAGCCAGTGGATGAGCCAGCCCTTGCCCGCGGCACCGAGAACCTGGAACAGCTCGAACACCGCCAGCGCCGGCGCGAAGCGCAGCAGCGTGCGCTTCTGGTAGAGCATCAGCATCGTCAGCCAGCGGTTGCGCATCGTGTAGCGCACGCGGATCGGGGTGTACCGGCCGGTCTGGCGGATCGACACGCCGACCGTGCCCGCCCGGTGGAGGCACCGCGCCGCCGGGACGATGAGGGAGTCGAATCCTTGCAGGTTCGCGCGCAGCCCGAACTCGTGGTCCTCCAGGTAGAAGAACATCCTTTCGTCGAACCACGGCCGGCCGCCGAAGCGGGTGCGGTCGACCAGCAAACAACAGGTGATCGCCGAGCCGACGACGCGCACCGGCGCATCCAGGTGCGCCACCGGCGAATCGGCGTACAGCAGCGCGGGCGTGCCGAGGAAGTGCGGCTCGGCGCCGAGGTACTGCACGGTGTCGGGCGCGTCAGCGTAGAGGATCGCCGGCATCGCCGAGATCGCGTCGGGGTGGGTGTCGAGTGCGGCGGCGAGCGCCTCGACGCAGCCGGGCTGCGGCTCGGCGTCGTTGTCGATCAGCAGTACGCGGTCGTGTGTCGCCTGGCGGACCGCCGCGTTGCGCGCCCTGCCCGGGCCGCGATTGTCGCCCAGCTCGATCACGCGCACCTGGGGAAAACGCTCGCGCACCAGCGCGACGCTCCCGTCGTTCGACCCGTTGTCGATCAGCAGCACCTCGTCCACCGCCGCGCCGAGCCGGCGGACTGCGTCGAGCGTGCGCACGAGATACGTCTGTCCGTTGTGGTTCACGATGCCGACGGATATGGCGATGCCGCTCACGTTGCCTCAACCGTGATCTTTGAGCCGGCAGATGCGCTGGCCCGGGGAGTGGCATTCAAGGGACAGTCATATAGCGAAATACGGTCAGCTCCGCCTCCTGCTTGCCCGGCCAGGGCACCGACCTGACCTTCTCCAGCCGAAGCTCGGTCCCGTCGCACGTGACCGACGTCGCGGCGGGCGTGATGCCGAGCGCCCGGCTGAGCCGTGACCCGGAGAGCGCGACCAGCACGCCGCGCGGGTGGCGGGTCAGGAACCACGACAGGCGCCCCAGGTTCGGTTGCCGGTTCGGTGCGCCGGGGGCCAGAAAGATCCGGGAGGGGTGCAGTCGCGTGAGCAGCGCCACATGGAGCGGCGCCCCCCAGCCGTAGTGATCGCTGATCAGCGCCGCGTGCGCGCCACCCATGCTCTCCACCAGGATCGGCGGCAGGTCGAGCGCGACCTCCTGGTTCTCGATCCTCGGGATCGGCGAGATGCCGTCCAGCCGGCCGAGCCCGACGCGCGCCAGGCAGGACCAGCAGGAAAAGATCACGCCGGTGGCCACCAGCCCGAGCGCGACGATGGCGAATACGGGCGCCGCCCAGCGCCGCACACCGAGCCGCTGGTACACCAGGGCGGAGAACGGAAACAGCAGGGTGCCGGCCGTTTGGGTGTAGTTGAGCTTCGGCACCAGCGAGCCCCGCGCAATCGCCATGGCCCAGAAGGCGAGCAGCCCGCCGAGTGGAATCAGCCAGACCCGGGATCGGTGCCGGGTCGCGGCCGCCAGCCCGGCGCCGGCCGCGCAGATCAGCCCGAGCGGCAGGGTCATGCCCCTGACGAGCGTCAGCGGATACGAAGCCGCCTGCCGTGCCAATCGCGCTTGGTCGATGCCCGCGCGCCCCATCGCGTCGAGCTCCCACCGCGAAGCCCAGGTCATGCTGTAGAGGGGATCTCCGTAATGCAGCCCGTTGCCGACCATCCACACCAGGGGGTGGATGGCGGCGAAGGCGCAGAAGGTCAGGAGCAGCTTCGGCTTCCGCCAGAGGAGCACGGCCAGCAACGGAGTCAGCATCCAGCCTTCGTAGCGGAGCATCGAGGCCAGCGTGAGGGCGAGGCCGCCCGCCGCCGCATGGCGCCACGACCCCTCCTCCCGCCGGGCGAGGGCGACCCCGATCATCGCGAGGAGAAGGAAGAGCGCGAACGGGGCCTCCGACCGCACCGAGACCCCGTTCCGGATCGCGATCGGGTACACGGCGTACGAGAGCGCCGCGAGCAGCGCGCCGCGCGCGCTCTCGAACTCGACCCGGACGAAGGCGTACATCGCGACGGCGCCGGCCACCGACAAACCGATGCTGAGAGCGATCGGCGCGTGCACCGGGTCCGGCACCAGCGCCAGCGAGAGCGCGATCAGGTAGGTGTGCAGCGGACCCCAGACGCCGTACGTGATCGGTCCGGGGTCGGACATCCAGGTCCAGGCCTTCCACACCCGCGAAGGTGCATCCCCGCCGTCGGTCGTGGCGAAGGGGAGAACGGCGAGCCGGGCGGCTGCCGCCACCAGGGCGACGCCGAGGGCCGCCCAGACGTGATCGGCGAACGGCGGGAACCGGCGACGGGTCGAGGCAGAGGCGGTCATGAATGGAGCAAGGTAAACACCCTCGAACGCCGGACGCAGCAC
>DASUAH010000070.1:0-2111 GCA_035763885.1 Gemmatimonadales bacterium | reverse complement strand
ACGCGCAGCGTGGAGGAGATGCGGGACCTCATCCGCTTCTCGACGCCGGGGAAGATCGCGGCGTTCATCGCCGAGCCGATCCAGGGCGTGGGCGGGGTGACCCACGGCGCGCCCAACTATCTGCGGGAGGCGTACGCGCTCACCCGCGAGCATGGCGGCCTGTGCGTCGCCGACGAGGTGCAAACCGGGTTCGGGCGTACGGGCGATCACTACTGGGGATTCGAGAACTGGGGCGTGGTGCCGGACATCGTCACGATGGCCAAGGGGATCGGCAACGGGTTCCCGTTGGCGGCCGTGACGACGCGCCGGGAGATCGCCGAGCGCCTCACCCAGCGGATTCACTTCAACACCTACGGCGGCAATCCCGTCTCCATGGCCGCCGGGCTCGCAGTGCTCGAAGTCATCGAAGAAGAGGGGCTGCAGCGCAACGCGGGCGAGGTGGGTGGTCGCCTCAAGACGGGGTTGCGCGAGCTCGCCACCCGGCACCCCCTGATCGGAGACGTGCGGGGGATGGGACTGATGCTGGGCGTGGAGCTGGTGAAGGACCGCGGTACGAAGGAGCCCGCACGGGAAGCGGCGGCGGAGGTGTTCGAGCGGCTGCGCGAGCAGGGCATCCTGGTCGGCAAGGGCGGGCTGTTCGGCAACGTGCTGCGCATCAAGCCGCCGCTCTGCCTCACGGCGGCGGACGTGGATTTCGCGCTGGAAGTCCTGGATCAGGTCCTGGGAGAGGTCTAGCTCGACACCCCGATCCCCAACCGGTCGAGCAGCCGCAGCAGGAATCCGGGCTCGGCGCCGGCGTCCACGCGACGCAGCGCGCGTTTCACGGAGCGCACGGCCCAGGGCCGCAGCGGCCCGGGGGGAAACAGGGCCGGCGGCCGCCGCACCAGCGGCAGGTCGAGCAAGTCGCTCGGTTGTTCCAGGGCGAGGTGGGCGAGGACGCGGCCCGCGATGCGGGTGGGCCCCAGGCCGAGCCCGCTGAACCCCAGCCCGTACAGCAGCCTCCCATCCAGCGCCTGCCCGAAGTACGGGGTGAGCCGGGCGGTGACGTCGATCGGACCACCCCAGCCGTAGGCCCACGCGAGGCCGGCCAGCGCCGGGAAATGGCGCCGGAAGCTCGCGCGCAGGATCTCGTACTGCGCGGGCGAGTGGTCATGGTCTGGCGCGACGCCGTCGCGGGAGAAGTACACCGGCTCGCTCGTGCCCCATAGGATCCGGTCGTCGCGCGTCAGCCGGTAATAATTGAAGAAGCGGCGGCCGTCGGTCACGCCCTGCCGCTCCCGCCACCCGATGACGTCCCGCTGGGCCGCGGTCAGCGGCTCGCTGGCCAGCATGTACCCGTACAGCGGGATCATGCGCCGCGCGACCTGCGGCACGAGCCGGTGGGTATAGGCGCCGGCGGTGAGCACGACCCGGCGGGCATCCACCCGCCCGCGCGTGCTGCGTAGCCGCACGCCGTCGCCCAGCGACTCGATGCCCATCACGTGGCAGCGCTCGTACACGGTCACCCCCAACCGCTCGGCTTCGCGCAGCAGCCCGTCCACCAGCTTCACCGGATCGAGCACCCCGCCGGCCGACACGCGGACGCCACCGAGGTACAATGGGGAGTTCACGGCGCGTCGCACCGCGTCCTTGTCGAGCAGCTGATACGACTCAACGCCGAGCCCTTCGGCTGTCTCCACCATGTGGCGGCACGCGGCGAGCTGCCCCGGCGTCAGGGCCACGACCAGCCGTCCGGTCGGCTCGTAGTCGCAGTCGATAATGCGATCACGGAGAAACGTGGTCAGCTCGGCCAGGTTCGACTCACCCAGGCGCGCGAGCCGCCGCGCCTCGACCTCCCCGAAATGCCGGATCGCCAGGCCGTGCGAGTGATCCAGGGTCTCCAGCAACATGCCGGCGTTGCGCCCGCTCGCCCCGTAGCCGGCCAGCCCCTGCTCCAGCACCACGACGTCACAGTCAGTATCGAGCTGCTTGAGGAACAGCGCGGTCCAGAGGCCCGCGAGCCCGGCGCCCACGATGGCAACGTCCGCCGCGCGGGAGGCCGGCAGCGCGGTGACGGCGTGCTCGGGTCGCCGCGCGAGCCAATAGCACGTCTGCTCGATCGACTGGCCCCG
>DASUAH010000069.1:0-20550 GCA_035763885.1 Gemmatimonadales bacterium | reverse complement strand
CGGCGGCCACGGCGAGCGCTGCCTGCAGGGCGACGCGGTTGCCGGGGCCCTCCACTAGGGCGTCGATCTGCCAGAGCGACGAGGGCGCCGGTGGCGGCGTGGCGCCCTCCCGGGCGCGCTGCACCAGCGCCTCGGCCGCGGGAACAGCGTCGGGATCGCGGAACGCGCCCGAGCCCGCGAGATCGGGCACCAGCTCCACCGCCTCGCTGCGGAGCGCCGCCAGGCGGTGGACGTCCTTCTCGAACTCGGTCAGCGCGACCTCGGGA
Source organism: Gemmatimonadales bacterium (assembly GCA_035763885.1). Lineage (GTDB taxonomy): Bacteria > Gemmatimonadota > Gemmatimonadetes > Gemmatimonadales > GWC2-71-9 > DASQPE01. The sequence goes on along the minus strand of DASUAH010000069.1, from coordinate 20,284 downwards.
TCGCGCTCCAGCTCACCTTCCAGGAGCGCCTCGAGCCGGCGGGTGCGATACCCCTCACCCTCCCAGCGCAGGATGGCGGCGGCGAGCTTCGTCCGCCACGCTTCGATCTGCTGGGAAACCGTGGCGGAGATGTCCGACAGGAAGGAGGAGAACTCATCGGGGACGGCCGGACGGTCGGACGGCCGGACGGCCGGCGGCTCCGGGGCCGGCCGTCTGGCCAGCAGCGCCACCGCCCGCTCAGCGTCCAGCGGCTCGCCGACCGCCTGCTGCGCGACGAGCCGGTTCAGCGTGCCGATGAGCTCCCGGACGTTGTCGATGTCGAGCGAGGCCACGGCCTCGAGCACACCGGGCGCGAGCTCCACGTTGCGCTCGGCCGCCTTGCGCCGGAGGATCGCCACCCGGGTCTCGTAGTCCGGCGCGCCGATGTCGATGACCAGCCCGCCCGCGAAGCGCCGGATGAGGCGCTCATCCAGCGACTCGATCTCGGCGGGGGGGCGGTCGCTCGTCAGCACGATCTGCCGGGCGGCGGTCTGCATCGCGTCCACGATCCGGAGCAGCTCGGCCTGGGCCTCCCGCTGCCCCGCCAGGAACTGCACGTCATCGAGCAGCAGCAGCCCGATCTCGCGGTAGCGGCGCCGGTAGGCCTCGCCCTGCCCCGCCGCGATCGCCGCGCGGTAGGCCTCGACGAACCCGTCCAGCGTGAGATACTCGACGGTGAGACCCGGATCGATCCCGAGCGCGGCATGGCCGGTGGCCATGAGCAGGTGCGTCTTGCCCAGCCCGGGCCGTGCGTAGACGAAGAGCGGGTTGTACACGCCCCCGGGCGACTCCGCCACCGCCTTCGCCGCGGTGACGGCGAGGCGGTTCGACGCGCCCACCACCAGCGTGTCGAACCGGTAGTGCGGATGCAGTCGGGTCACGCCGGCCCGCCTCCCGCCGCCAGCCGTCGCAGCACCTGCTCGGACACCGCTTTGAGCGTTTCGAAGACGCCGGAGCCGTGCAGCGCATCGGCGGCGTAGCTCGGGACGGCCCGGAAGTTCAGGGCGTCGTCCAGCTCGCCGGCGGTGAGGATCAGATCGCGCGGGAGATCCTGCTTGTTGTACTGGAACACCGCGGGAAGCTGGCGCACGTCCACGCCCTGCTCCAGCAGGTTCTGCTGCAGGTCCTGCAGGCTCTCGATGTTGTCCTCGAGCCGGCGCGCCTGGCTGTCGGCCACGAACACGAGGCCGTCCGCGCCCTGCAGCACGAGCTTCCGCGTGGAGGCGTAGTAGCTCTGCCCCGGCACGGTGTAGAGCTGGAAGCGCGTGGCGAAGCCCGAGATGGTGCCCAGATCGATCGGGAGGAAGTCGAAGAAGAGAGTCCGGTCGGTGTGCGTCGCCAGCGACACCATCTGCCCGCGCCGGGTCTCGGGCACGCGCCCGAAGATGTACTGCAGGTTGCTCGTCTTGCCGGACCGCCCGGGGCCGTAGTAGACGATCTTGCAGGTGATCTCGCGGGCCGCAAAGTTCACGAGCGACATCGGCTCACCGTCCGAACAGGGCGCGGAGGCTCGCGTCCAGATCGCGCTCGAAGCTCTCGGCCAGCGGCCGCGGCGCCGTTGCGCCGTCGCGCGGCGCAGCGGCCCCCAGCTCGGCGACCAGCCGGTCGAAGAAAAGCTGGACCAGGCCGACCGTGCTCTCTCCGTCGAACACGACGAGCCCGATCCACCGCCCGCGCGGCGTGTCGAACCCCGACAGGAAGACTTGCTGCCGGGCGCCCTGGTGCACCAGCGAGCCGAACCGCGCGGCCCCGAGCAGCCGGGCCAGCTCCTCGGTTGACGCGACGATCCCGGCGCCCAGCGCCGCCGCGGTCATCACGTCGATCGAGCGGGTGAAGCCGTGCTGCGCCACCACCTGCCCCGACGACGTCATGAGCAGGGCGAGCCGGGCCGACGACTCGTCGAGGAACCGCTCCAGCGGGGCGGCCACCCACGGCTCGATGCTCCGCATCAGGCGAGCCTGCCCGCGGCCTCGAGCAGCTCCAGCCGCGCCAGCCCGATGTTCGCATCGGGCGAGGTCACCGCGACCAGCACCAGCTCGCTTCCGCAGACCACCGCGAGCACGCTGCCCGACTCGGCCGCGAGCTGCACGAACAGCGGCGCGCGCCGGCCCGCGGCCTCCACCGCGCGTCCCAGCCGGTTCACCAGACTGGCTGCCAGCGCCGCCACCGCCCGACCGTCGACGCCGGCCATGAGCGACTCGGCGACGACCAGCCCGTCCGCGGCCGAGACCAGCACGGCGCCGCGGATGCCGCGCACGGAGCAGACCCGCTCGAGCAGCGCACCCGGGGCGGTCACCGGATCCCCTCCAGCCAGCGCCGCGCCGCCCCGGCCGCGCGCTCGGCGAGGCGCGCGACCCGGCCCATCGGGAGCTCGGGGCCCCGCGCGGTCAGCAGCAGCGACCCCGCCGTGGGGGCGGTGAGGTACAGGTTGCCGTCCGGGGACTCCACGGCGAGGCCGCGCCACTCGCCGAGGGCGAGGAGCCTGGCGGCGCGCGCCGCCTCCTTCGATACGCCGGAGAGCTGGGCGGCGACGGCGTCCGCCACGTCGTGCCCCGCGGGGCTGCGGAGCCCTCCGCCCAACCGGAGCCCGTTCGCGTCCACCAGCAGCAGACTGTCCGAGCCCCCTTCCAGCCCGGCGAAGACGGTGTCGTCGAGGCGGGCGGCCGACGGCTCCTCGAAGGAAAACGGAAGCTCGTCCTGGACGGCCGGACGGCCGGACGGCGCGAAAGACGCCGGCTCCGACCGCCGGTCGGGCTCCCCAGGCGGAGCGAGCACGCCGGCCGTCGGGCCATCGGGCAGTCCGGCCGACTGCTCCTCCCGCACCTTCGCCAGCGCCGCGGACGTACCGGCATCCCCGGCGTCCGCCTCTACCACGTATGCCAGGTGCTTTTCCGCCGAGGCGAGATCGCCGGCTCGGTAATAGAGAAAGCCGAGCCCCTTGTGCGCCCCGAGTAGCGCGGGGTCGTGCTTGAGGGCCGTCACCCACGCCTCGAACGCGCGGTCCAGCTCGCCTCGGTCCGCGAGGATGCGCGCGGCGAGGTCGTGCGCCGCGGCGAGTTCCGGGTAGCGGGCCACGCCGTTCCGCGCCACCTTGAAGGCCGCCTGGAGCTGACCGCGCCGGCGCAGGGTTTCGCCGAGCTCGAGGAACACCAGACTCGCGGGGTCGGCCGCCAGCTCGGCGGTCATCGCGCGAATGTCCTCAGCCATGGCGCCCCCTCAGGGCCTCGGCCAGCGCCGCCGCGGCCTGTCGCAGGCGGGTCACCTCCGCCGCCCGGGTCTCCTCGCTCTCGTCCTTCGGCTGCTGGCGGGTCCACCGGTCCCAGTTCTCGACCGCATCGGCGAACCGCCCCTGCGCGGCCTGGGCGAGACCCAGCAGGCGCCGGGCGGGCGGACGCACCGGGTCGCGGTGCAGGGCCTGCCCGAACGCGTCCTCCGCCTCCTCGTAGCGGCGCAAGCCGAGCAGGGCGCGGCCGAGCGACACCCATCCCTCCGCCCGGTCGGGGTCGACGGCGATCGCCTCCTCGGCTGCGAGGCGGGCCGACTCGACGTCCCCCATCGCGAGGTGCTCCTCGATCCGGGCGGCCGGCGATGGCGCGGTCGGACGGGTCAGAGCCGCAACGGGCGCCCCCTCCTCGAGCAGCACGAGCCCGGCGGAGATGAGGCCGTAGATGACCCGCGCCACATCGAAGTCCGAGCGGCCCAGCGCCTGCGCGACGTCTCGCACGCTCCGCCGGCCATCCACCGCGGCGAGCACCTCCCATTCGAGGGGGACCAGATCGAGCGGCGCGCCAACTCCGTCGTCCGGCGGCTGGAGCCGGGGCACCACCGCGAGGTTCGGCACCCTGGTCTCGATGCGGGCCCACTCGTCGATGCGCCGCGCCGCCTCCATCAGCAGCGCCTCGGTGGGGATGCTCGCCACGGCGTCGAGGCCGTGGCGATCCTCGGTGCCCTCCACGAACGAGAAGTATCCCTCGGACCAGCTCATCAGCTCGAAGACGACCTCCTCCACCTGGGCTTGCACGCACCGCTCAAGCTCCCGGGGCGTGATCGCCTCGATGGCGACGAGGATCTCTCCCAGGCGCCGCCGGTCGCCGGCCGCCTGCTGCGCCCGCGCGCGGGCCAGATCCTCCTCGCTGAGTTTGCCGGCCCGCTGCAGCAGCTCGCCGAGCGGATGCGGGTTGCTCGCGATCTGCGCCGCGACCACCGCGCCGCGCTCGAAATGCACGACGCCCGAGTTCTGCCGCAGCTCGGAGGTCACGCGCAGCACCCCCGTCTTCCGGCCCAGGTCCAGCAGCTGGAAGACGTCGTGGATGTTCAGCTCCCGGAGCGGACCCTCGATCGCCACGCCCTACCCCGCCGCCGCGAAGATGTGCTGGAGGTCGCGAGCCGACCGGGCGCGACTGCGCGCCTCGCCCGCGAGCGGCCCCGCCGGGTCGAGGTGGATGACCCGCTCCCAGTCCCGCACCGCCTCCCCGAAGCGCCGCTCCCGGGCGTAGGCGGCACCCCGATGGAAGAGGGCGGCGCGGTGCTCGGGATCGAACCGGAGCACGCGCTCCAGCGCCTCCGCCGCCTGGAGCGGGCGGCCGTCCTCGAGCAGGACACGACCGAGCGCCGCCAGCGCGTCGAGCTCGTAGGGATCGGTCTCCAGCACCGGCACCAGGATATCGATCGCGGCCGCGGCCGAGTCGGTGCGCCGGACCAGGTCCGCGAGCGCGAGCGACGCCGCGGTGTAGGTCGGGAGGATCTCGAGCGCGCGCCCGTACGCGACCCGCGCCCCCGCGGCGTTCGCCCGCAGCTCCTCGAGCTGCCCCAGCTCGTACCACACCTGCACCGCGCTGTCGTCGCGCCGCAGCGCCTCCTGATACGCGGCGTACGCGCCCGGGAGGTCGCCGAGCCGCGCCGAAATCCGCGCCTGCAGGTGCAGCAGGTCGGGCCGCTCGGGCGCGAGCGCCTGCGCGGCACGCGCGGCGTCCAGGGCGCCGATCGCGTCCCCCAGCTCGAGGCGCACCCGCGCGAGGCCCACCTGGGCGTCCAGCAGCCTGGGCTCCCGGGCGGCGAGCGCCTCGGCGGCCGGCGCGGCTTCCTGGTAGCGGCCAAGCGCCAGCAGCGAGCGGATCTCGCCGACCGCGGCCTCGGCGCTGTCGGACTGGAGCGCCCGGGCCTCGCGGTAGCGCTCCAGGGCCTCGCCGTGCAGCCCCCGGCGGGCGAACAGGTCGCCAAGCAGAGCGGTGGCGGCGCCCGCCTGAACGCCCCGGGTCCGGGCCCGGCTCAGCTCGGCGGCCGCCCGTTCGAGCAGACCCTTGCTGATGTAGTCCCGCGCGAGCGCCAGCGGATCGCCGCTCCCGGTCGGTGCCGGCGCCGGAGTGAGCTCGCTGAACAGCCGCTCGAGCGCCGCGGCGTCGAAGGTGAACTCGCCGGCGAGGCCGTCCGCCGCGACGTCGGCATCCAGCTCCGGCGGGACCGCGATCGTGGGGTCCTCGAACTGGAGATCGATCGTGAGGGCGTACTTCTGGGGAACGTAGAACGGCTCGAGCGCGAGCGCCTGCTTGGTGGCGCGGAGCGCGCCGTCGAAATCGCCCAGCTGGCTGAGCGCGAAGCTGAGATTGTAGTGGGCGGCGGCCAGGTTCGGATCGGCCTCGATCGCCCGGCTGAACGCGGTCCGGGCCTCGGCGTAGCGCCGCAGCTCCATCAGGACCAGTCCGACGCCGTTCCACCCGGGCGCGCTCCGCGGCGCGGCCGCGAGCGCTTCGCGATACGCCTCCAGCGCGGCCTGCAGGGCGTGCCGCTGCAGGTGCAGCAGCGCCAGGTTGAGCCGGGCCGCCGGCGGCGCGCCCGCGCACGCGAGAGCGCGGCGGAAGGCCTCAGCGGCGGCCTCGGATTCCCCCCGGTGGGCGCGCAGCACGCCCTGGTTGTTCCAGGCCAGCGCATAGTCGGGCTCGAGCAGCACCGCGCGCTGATAGCTCTCGGCGGCCGTCTCGCGCCGGCCCGCCTGGTGCAGGCAGACGCCGCGCTCATTCCACAGCTTGGGCTGGTCGGGGTAGTCGCGGACCAGGGCGTCGTACATCTCCAGTGCCGCCACCAGGTCGCGCCGCAACAGGTGGACCTCGGCCATCGCCTGCAGGTTGAGCCGCCGATCCTCGCCGGCGTCGAGCCCGAGGCGGTACTCGCGCAGCGCCTCGACGAAATAGCCGCGCTGCCGGAACGCGAGGCCCAGGTTGAAATGCGCGAGCGCCTTTCCCTCCACCACCTGCGGCCGCGCCGCCGCGGCTGCCGCCGCCGGTCGCTGGCCGCCGAGCCGGTCGAGCGCGAGGTTGGCCTGGGCGCGCGCGAGCGCGGGGTTGAGCGTGAGCGCCCGCTTGGAGTGGGTGCGGGCGTCCTGCTGGCGGCCCAGGTCGCCGTACAGAAACGCGAGCAGGTAGTGCGCCTCGGCGTTGTCGGGGTTGCGCTCGATCGCGGCGCAGAGCGCCGCGAGTGACTGCTCGTTCAGGCCGCGGTGATAGAGGGTCTCGCCGAGATGGAAGAGTGCGACCGAGCTCGAGGGGTCCCGCTCGCAGGCGCGCCGGAACCACTCGGAGGCGGGCTCCAGTCGCCCGCGCGCCTGCTCGGCCAGGCCCACCTGCAGCAGCGCCGCGAGGTCGTCCGGACACCAGGCGAGGAGGGTTTCGAACTCCTGGACCGCCTCGTCCCAGTGCCCGAGCGCTGCGTACGCGCGGCCGAGCTCCCAGCGGGCGTCGCGATGGCCCGGCTCCCGCCGCAGCCGCTCCTGCAGCTCGGCCACCCGGCGATCGTAATGGCCGCTCGCCCGGTAGGCGATCTCGAGGTTGGTCCGGGCCACCTCCATCCGGGGATCCAGCTCGAGCGCCTGGGTGAACTGCTCGATGGCCTCGGCGACCAGTCCCTTCTGGTGGTAGAGAACGCCGAGGTTGTTGTGGGCACCCGCGTCCGCGGGATCGATGCGCCGGGCGAACGACCGCAGCGCGTCCAGCTCGCGCTCCGACAGCACAGCCCCCGCCATGAGCTAGGTGACGCGGATCGCGTCGAAGATCGCCCGCAGTGACGGCATGTCGGGCAGCAGGAGAAAGTGCCCGACCAGCGGATCGGGCGAATCCTCGAACCGGAACGCCGTCTCGACGCAGAAGACGTAGTCACGGTCGTGGCCGAAGTTCAGGTAGGCGGTGGTGAGAATGGCGGCGCTGAGATCGATGACGAGGCTCGGCACCGACGGCACAAGCATCATCCCCATGAAGTCGCTCAGGGCGTTCATGTACGCGCTCGCCAGGATGTTGCCCGCCTCCTTGAGTCCGGACTCTTCCATCACCCCGAACTCGGTCGTGCCCCCCGCCGGCCGCCGGAAGAGGATGTCGCAGAGCACCCGCGCCGACGAGAGCGGGAACAGCACCAGGGTCCGCCCGGTGAGGTCGCCCATCATGTGCATGAGCACCGCGGCGATTACCTCGTCCGCCCGGCCGAGGAGCTCGGACACCTCCTCCAGCGGCTGCACGTTGACCTCGGGAACGTTGATCATGACCGTGCGGCCGGTGAGCTGCGACAGCGCGGTCGCGGCGTGCCCGGCGCCGATGTTGGCCACTTCCTTCAGCGCGTCGAGCTGCAGCTCCTTCAATCCCCGGGCGTCTTCCATGCCACCCCCCTAGACCAGCGCAGCAGCGTCGAGAATGAGCGCGGGCACCCCATCCGAGAGGATCGTGGCGCCACCCACGTACGGCGGCAGGCCGCGCGGCGCGTCGAACGGCTCGATGACGATGTCCTGCTGCCCGACCAGCGCGTCGACCACCAGCGCCGTCCGGCGTTCGCCCACTTCGAGGATGATGGTCGGCCGGCGCGGCGGCCGGTGGCCATTCCGCGCCGCCACGAGGTCGTGCAGGTGCACCGTCGGAATCACCCGCTCGCGCACGACGAGCGCCTCGCGCTGGCGCAGTGCCGTCACCGCCTGCGGGTCGAACTCGACCGTTTCCGCCACGAACGCCAGCGGCACCGCATAGCGCTCGCCCCCCGCTTCGGCCAGCAGCGCCCGGACGATCGCGAGCGTGAGCGGGACCCGCAGCGTGAACGTGGTGCCCCGGCCCTGCTCCGACCGCACCTCGAGGGTCCCGCCGAGGGCCCGCGCCCGCGCGAGCACGACCTCCACGCCCACTCCGCGGCCGGACACCCCGGTGACACGCGTCGCCGTGGTGAAGCCCGGTCGCGCCAGCACCCGCAGCAGCAGGTCGTCGGACAGCGTCTCGACCGAGGGGTCGGCCAGCCCGTCCCGCTTCGCGCTGGCGAGGACGGCGGCGCGATCGACACCGCGCCCGTCGTCGCTCACCCGGATGGCGACGGTGCGGCGCTCGCGGGAGGCGGCGAGCAACAGGCGTCCCTCGCCCGGCTTGCCGGCCGCCTCCCGCTCCGCGGGCGACTCGATCCCGTGATCGGCCGCATTGCGGACGAGGTGCATCAGGGGCTCGACCAGCTCGTCGAGCACGGCGCGGTCGAGCTCGATCTCCTCGCCTTCGAGGTCGAGCCGGATCCGCTTGCCGAGCTCGCGCGCGAGATCGCGCACGAGCCGGGGAAACCGCTCGAACCCCTCGCCGACGGGCGTCATGCGCGCCCCCAGGACCTCGCCCTGCAGGTCGGTCACCAGCCGCGAGATGCGCGCGGCGAGCTCCGCCGCGGCGGGATCGCCGCCCCGGACCAGCTCGAGCAGCCGGTTGCGCGCGACCGTGAGCTCGCCCACCTGCTTCATCATCGCGTCGAGCCGCGCAAGGTCCACCCGGATCTGCCGTCCGCGAGCAGCAATGCTCTGCGGCTCGCCCGTCCCGTCGCCGAAGGTGACCGCTTCGACCTCGCCCGCCGTGCGGATGGCGGCCTCCACCGCGGCATCGGTGGCGTGGCTTGCCAGGCGGAAGGCGAAGCGCCCGTCGAAGTCGTCGCGTTCCAGCGCCGCGGCGGAGGGCTGGAGAGCGGCCACCCGGCCGAGGGTCTCGGCGCGCTTGAGCGCGACCAGCGCGCGGGCGCCCCGCATGGCGGCGGCCGCCCGGATGGTGACCGACACCATGCGAATCGGGGCCGGGGCGCCCGAGGCCGGGACGGTCCCGGTCTCGGGCGCGCCGCCGCCCTGCGGGCCCGCGGCGTCCAGCAGAGCCAGGAGGTTGCCGGGCGCGGGCGCATCCCCGCCGGCAGCCGCCGCCTCCACCCCCACGCGGAGCGCATCGACCGCACGGAACAGCAGCTGGATCACCGGCTCCGACGCGCGCACCCGGCCTGCCCGCAATGCATCCAGCAGGTTCTCAGTGCGGTGCGCCAGATCCGCGACGCCGGCGTAGCCCATGGTGGCCGCCATGCCCTTGATGTTGTGGATGGCGCGGAACAGACCGCCCACGGGTTCGGCCGCCGCCGGGTCCCGCTCCCAGGCGAGGAGCAGCCGGTCGCACGCGGCCAGGTGCTCCCGGCTTTCGGCGAGGAAGAGGGCGGCGTACTTCGAGGTGGACATCGGTCAGCCGAGCACGCGCTGGACGGCCTCGAGAACTCGGGACGGCTGGAACGGCTTCACGACGAAATCCTTGGCGCCCGCCTGGATCGCCTCCACCACGAGCGCCTGCTGGCCCATGGCGCTGCACATGAGGATCTTCGCGTCCGGATGCTCACGGCAGATCTCCCGCACCGCCTCGATCCCGCCCATGTCGGGCATGACGATGTCCATCGTCACCAGATCGGGCCTCAGCTGCCGGAACTTCTCCACCGCCTGGAGGCCGGTCTCGGCTTCACCCACGATCTCGAAGCCGGCCTGCGTCAGAATGTCGCTGATCATCGTGCGCATGAAGATCGCGTCATCGCAGACGAGGACCGTATGGCTCACGACGCACCTCCGAACGGTTCCTGGTTCCCCCCGGTGACGGGGGCGAGCAGCGTATCGAGATCGAGCAGGACGAAGTGCCAGTCATCGCGCGTGGCGACCGCGCGGACCAGCGCGGGATCGACGCCGGGCAGCTCTTCCCGGGGGGCGATCGCCCCGGGCGGCAGCTCGACGAAGTCGAGCACCTGGCTGACCCCGAGGCCGAACCGCCGTCCCGCGACATCGAGCACCACGATCGCGCCTTCGTCGTCCTCGCGGGAAGGACGCTGGAGCAGCGTGTGCCCGTCGACCACGGTGAGCAACCCGCCACGCAGGTTGACCAGCCCGTGGACGGCGGCGTCCACGCCGGGGATCCGCGTAGCCGGCAGTCGCGGCAACACCTCGCGCACGCGCGCCGCCGGCGCGGCGCAGACCAAATCCCCGACCCGGAAGAGCACCACCGGGAGGGTATCGACTTCAGTCATGGTTACTTGAAGAAGTGAAGGTAGCCGAGCGGCTCCACCGGGGCAACGAGTTCCGCGCCCGCCGCGCGCGCGAGCGCGTCACGCAGATCGGCCGGCCATTCGGAGCGGAACTCGAGCGCTGCGCCCGTGGCGGGATGGCGGAACGCCAGCCACGCGGCGTGCAGGGCCTGGCGGGGGCAGGCCCGCTCGAGCGCTTCGGCCGCCGCCCGTCCCGCGCCGCCGATCCGACGGCTGCCGCCGGCGGCGTAGACCGGGTCGCCCACCACCGGGTGTCCGATGTGCTCGAGGTGCACCCGGATCTGGTGAGTGCGACCGGTGTGGAGCTCCAGGCGCAGCAGGTCGGCCACCGGGAACCGGGCCACGAGGTACGCGTCGGTCCGGGCCGGACGTCCGCCCGGCGTCACAGCCATGCGCTTGCGGTCCCGGGGATGCCGCGCGAGCGGCGCCTCGATCACCGTCGGGCTCTGGGCCAGGTGGCCCCAGACCAGCGCCGCGTACGCGCGGCGCACCCGCCGCGCGGCGAGCGCGGCGCCCAGCCGCCGGTGCGCGAGATCGGTCTTGGCCACGACCATGAGACCCGAGGTGTCGCGGTCCAGCCGATGGACGATCCCCGGCCGGCCCTCCGCCCCGCCGGCGAGCGTCGTGCCCCGCGCGACGAGCGCGTTCACGAGGGTGCCGTCCCAGTGCCCCCGGGCGGGATGCACCACCAGTCCGGCCGGCTTGTCGATGACGGCGAGGTGCTCGTCCTCGTAGACGACGACGAGCGGAATCGCGGCGGGCCGGAGCGCCCGCGGCGGTTCGGCCTCGGGCGGGGTGACGGTGACGCGGTCGCCGCGGGCAAGCAGGTGCGAGGCGCGGGCGACGCGATCGTTGACGGTGACGGCCTTCGCGGCCACCAGCCGCGCGGCCTGGGTGCGGGAGAGTTGCAGCTGGTCGGCGAGGAAGCGGTCGAGGCGTTCGGTCCGGGGAGCGAGGACGGAGAATTCCATCTGCTCATCCGCCCATCACGCCGCCGGCGCCGACTCCGCCCGCCGCTGGTCCTCCCGCCACAGCACCACGGCGAGCGCGATCCCCCCGCAGCTGACCGCGATGTCGGCGACGTTGAACGTCGGCCAGCGGAGCGACCCGATCCCCACGTCGAGGAAGTCCACCACGCCCCGCCCGCTCCGCACCCGGTCGATCAGGTTGCCCGCGGCCCCGCCGGTGACGAGGCCGAGCGCGAGCTGGCGGAACCGGTCGCCGGGGGGGCCGCCGAGCGACATGCGGTTCAGCACCGCGATCGCGACCACCGCGACGGCGAAGAACACCCACCGCGAGTACGGCCCGACGTGCAGCCCGAACGCGGCGCCGCGGTTGTACACCAGGCGCAGCTGGACCCAGTCGCCGATGATCGGCACGCCCGGCGTGAGCAGCAGCGCCGCCTCGGCGACGAGCTTGGTCACGAAGTCGAAGGCGATGACGACGAGCGCCGCGGTCCAGTACAGCCGCCGGTCAGCGGCGCTTGCCATCCTCTTCCTTCTCCTTGCAGGTGATGCAGAGCCGCGCGTGCGGAAGCGCGTCGAGCCGCTCGAAGCCGATCTCCGCGCCGCAGTTCTGGCAGCGGCCGAACTTGTCGGGACTGCCGTACAGTCGCCGGAGCGCCTCGTTGACGTGCCAGAGGTACCGGCCCTCCTGCGACGCGAAGAGGAACTGTTTCTCGCGCTCCATCGCGTCGGTGCCCTGGTCCGCCATATGGAATGAATATGACGACAGGTCGCCGTCGGACGACTGCAGTGATGCGTTGAACGACTCGTCGTAGTAGCCCAGCTCCTTCATGACGCGCGCCCGCTCTTCCAGCAGTCGCTTCTCCAGATGGCTCAGCTGCTTCTTGTTCATGCGACTTCCGTAGTTAGGGTGCCACCGCGGGCCGACTCGCTGTACCGTCGGACCCCCACCACCACCGCCAGACCATCGACCTCGAGCTCCTGCTCCAGATCGGCCGCCGGCGCGCGGCTCCCGATCACGAGCTCCCGCGCAAGCGTCTCTTCCTTGATCAAGCCCCCGTACTCCGAGACGGCCTCCAGTACCCGCGGGTCCCCGGCGATCCACAGGCGAATGCGGCTGGTGAACTCGTAGCCGGCTTCCTTCCGGAGGCGCTGCACGCGATTGACCATCTCGCGGGCGATCCCTTCCCGCCGCAGCTCGTCGTCGATCTCGGGGTCCAACGCCGTCACGAACGGACCGCTGCTCTGGACCAGCCACTTGCTGGCCACCTCGCGCTCGACCGTCACGTCCTCCGGGAGGTAGGTGATCTCCGCCCCATTGAGTGGCGCCGAGACCGGCTCCCCCCGCTCCAGCGCGCGGAGTTGGTCCGGGGTCAGCCGGCTGGTGGCGGCGGCAACCTCCGGCGTCAGCTTGCCGAAGCGCTTGCCGAGGGAGCGGAAGTTCGGCTTCCCCTTGAGCCGGACGAGCTCGCTCTCGTCCACCACGACGTTGACCGGCTCCTTGACGTTTACTTCCTGCCGCAGCAGATCGAGGAGATCACCGAATTCCTGCGTCCGCACGTGGGCGGGCACCGCGACCTGCATGTGCCGGAGCGGCTGCCGGACCCGGATATCGGCCTCCTGTCGCGCGGCCCGTCCCAGCGATGCCAGCTGCCGCACAGCCTCCATGCCCGTATCGAGCGCCGCGTCGCGCCTGCCGGCGGATTGGGGGAACCGCGCCAGGTGCACCGAGGTTCCCGCGAGGGCGCGGTGCAGCCAGTCCGCCATGAACGGGGCCGCCGGCGCCAGCAGGCATGCAACCGTCACGAGCGCTTCGTGCAGGGTTGCGACGGCGGCCGGGTCCGCGTCGCGGCCCGGTGCCCAGAACCGGGAGCGGTTGAGCCGGACATACCAGTTCGAGAGATCATCCACCACGAACATCATGATCGCGCGAACTCCGGCGGTCACGTCGTACCCTTCCCATGCGCCGCGGACCGCATCGATCGTCGTGTCGAGCCGGCCCAGGATCCACCGGTCGGCATGCGGACGCCGGGCGGCCGGCGGCGCCGAATCCAGCAGGGCGCTCGCGGCATAGCGCTGGAAGAACCCGTAGGTGTGCTTGAGCGTCTCGAAGAACCCGCCGGCCACCTCGGGGATCGTCCGCCGGTCGAACCGCTTGGGCAGCCACACCTGACTCGAGGCCAGCAGGTACACCCGGATCGTGTCCGCCCCGAACTCGCCGATCATCTCCCACGGATCCACCACGTTGCCCCGGCTCTTCGACATCTTCTGCCCCTCGGCGTCGAGCACGAGCTCGTTGACGATCACGTGCCGGTACGCCGGACTGTCGAAGACGGCCGTCGCGATGGCCAGCAGGCTGTAGAACCAGCCGCGGGTCTGGTCCACCCCCTCGCAGATGAAGTCGGCCGGGAAGTGGGCGCGGAACTCCGCGTCGTGCTCGAACGGCCAGTGCCACTGGGCGTACGGCATCGCGCCCGAATCGAACCACGCGTCGATGACCTCGGGCGTCCGCGCCATGCGCCCCCCGCACGCGCAGGTCCAGGCATACCCGTCGATGTAGGGCTTGTGCGGATCGAACTCCTCCGGCAGGGGCTTGCCCCACCGCGCGGCCAGCTGCTCGTACGAGCCCACCACCTCGACGTGCGACGGATCACGATCGCAGACCCAGACCGGGAGCGGCGTGCCCCAGTAGCGGTCGCGCGAGAGCGCCCAGTCGACATTGTTCGCCAGCCACTCGCCGAACCGTCCCGACCCGACCTCGGGCGGATGCCAGTCCACGGTCGCGTTGTGCGCCAGCATCCGGTCCTTCAGCGCCGACGTCCGCACGAACCAGGAGTCGCGGGCGTAGTAGATGAGCGGGCTCGCGCAGCGCCAGCAGTGCGGATAGGTGTGGGTGTGTGGTTGCGTGAGATGCCAGCGTCCCTCGCGCTTGAGCCGCTGGACGATCAGATCGTTGGTCTCGCGGTCGGTGACCCGCCGGCCCTCGATCTCGGGCCACTCGGTGCCGCTGAACGTCCCGTCGGCCGCCACCGGCCGTACCAGCGCCAGATTGTGCTGCTGCCCGGCGGCATAGTCGTCGGCGCCGAATGCCGGGGCCATGTGGACCAGGCCCGACCCGTCGTCGGCCGTGACGAAGTCGGCCCCGATCACCACGCGCGAGACCCGGTCGTCCGGGAGCGGCACGACGTCGAGCGGGCGCCGGTACCGGAGCCCCACCAGCTCGCGGCCCTTGAAGGTGCGCAGCGGGGTGAGGGCCCGGAACGGCACCGCGGTCTTCCGCGCCCGCGCCGACTGCCGCCCGGTGCCCACGCCGCCCGCTCCCGGCGCGATCTCCTCCAGGCCGCTCGGCAGGTCGGCCCGCGCGATCGCCAGGATGATCGTGCGCCCATCCACCGGGTATTCGGCGTATTCGAGGTCAGGATGCACGGCGACCGCCACGTTCGCGAGCAGCGTCCAGGGCGTGGTGGTCCAGATCAGCAGCTGGCGGGAGGGATCGCTCTCGAGCGGGAAGGTGACGTAGATCGAGTTGGTGGTCACCTCCTCGTAGCCGAGCGCGAGCTCGTGGCTCGACAGGACGGTGCCGCAGCGGGGGCAGTAGGGCAGCACCCGGTGCCCCCGGTACAGCAGCTCCCGTTCGTGCAGCCGGCGGAGCAGCCACCAGACGCTCTCGACGTAGTCGTTGCTGCAGGTCACATAGGGGTGCGCGTAGTCCAGCCAGAACGCGATCCGGTCGGACAGCTCCTCCCACTCCGACTGGTACTTGAACACGCTCTGCCGCGCGCGGGCGTTGAACTCGGCCACGCCGAAGCGCTCGATGTCCCGCTTGCCGTTGATGCCGAGCTCCTTCTCGACCTCGATCTCCACCGGGAGGCCGTGGGTGTCCCAGCCCGCTATGCGGGTGACCTGCTTCCCCTGCATCGCGTGGAAGCGGCACATCAGGTCCTTGATGGTGCGGGCGAAGACGTGGTGGATCCCGGGGCGGCCGTTCGCGGTGGGCGGCCCTTCGTAGAAGACGTACGGGGGCCCGTCCTTCGACGCCTCGAGGGTGCGATGGAAGAGGGCCTCCGACTTCCACAGCTCGAGCTGGCGGCGCTCGAGCTCGTCGGCGGACAGGTCAGGCCAGGCGGGATACGTCGCCACTCAGATCAGCTCCACCACGCGCGCCACGAGCCGGGTGAGGGACGGCTCCGCGCGTCGCGCCGTGTCGATGATGCGGCCGATGTCGGCCGGCTCCAGGGCGTCGGGCAGGCACCGGTCGGTGATGATCGAGATGCCCAGCACGCGCATGCCCTCGTGATTGGCGACGATCACCTCGGGCACGGTGGACATGCCCACCACGTCGGCCCCGATCGCGCGGAGCATCCGGTACTCCGCCGGGGTCTCGAGGTTGGGACCGGTCACGGCGACGTATACACCCTCGCGGAGCGTGATGCGCAGCTCGAGGGCGGCGGCGCGCGCCAGCGCCCGCAGGCCCGGATCGTAGGGGGCCGACATGTCGGGAAACCGCGGGCCCAGGCGGTCGTCGTTCGGCCCGACCAGCGGGTTGTCGCCCAGCAGGTTGACGTGATCGGCGAGCAATACCAGATCGCCCGCGCTCCACAACGGATGCATGCCGCCGCACGCGTTCGACACGATGAGCGTGCCGGCCCCGAGCGCGCGCAGCACGCGCACCGGGAACGTCACCTGACGGAGGTTGTACCCCTCGTAGCGGTGGAAGCGTCCCTGCATCGCCACGACCGGCTTGCCGCCCAGCCGGCCGAGCAGCAGACGGCCGGCGTGCGACTCCACCGTGCTGAGCGGAAAGCCGGGGATGTCACCATAGGGCACCGCGACCTCGACGGCGATCTCCTCCGCCAGTCCGCCCAGCCCGGTGCCGAGCACGATGCCGACCGCAGGCCGGATCGCGCAGCGCCCCTGCACCACGCGGGCCGCCGCATCGACGTCGTCCGCGAGCGCAGAGATCAGCACTCGGTATCTCCCGTCACCTCGGCCATCTCGGGCGAGACCTGCGGCGCCTCCGCCGCCGGCGGCGGAGGCGGCACCGGGCCGCGCGAGGTGTTCTCCAGCGACTCGATCTCCGCCAGCTGCCGCTCGACCAGCATCCGGAGGCTGGCAAGATACGCGGCGAAGTTGCGCCCGGCCGTCGCGGTGCGCTCCCGCACCAGCTGCTCCTCGATCCGGACCCGGTTCAGGATCCGCGTGGCCTCCGCTTCCGCCTCCCGGACGGTCAGCTCCGCCTCACGCTCCGCCTGCTGGCGGGTGTCGGCCCGGAGCTGCTGGGCGGCCACCAGCGCCTCGTTGAGCGCGCGCTCGCGCTCGCGATAGGCCCGCAGCTGGTCCTGGGCGCTCTTGAGCCGTTCCTCGGCCTGAATGCGCTCGCGGATGAGATGCTCGATCTCGGCCGCGAGGCGCTGCTTGAATTCGTCCACCTGGGCGCGGTCGTATCCGCGCACCGCGCGCCCGAAATCCTGGGTCCGCACGTCCAGCGGCGTGAGATGGAAGGCGTCATCGGTCATAAGCCCGTTCCCCGAACAGCACGGTCCCCAGACGCACGATCGTCGCGCCCTCCTCCACCGCGACCCCGTAGTCGCCCGACATTCCCATCGACAGCTCCGGCAGGCGGTGCCCCTCGCGCTCCGCCGCGTCGCGCAGCGCGCGCAGCCGGCCGAAGGCGCGCCGCTGCCCGGATTCGTGGGCCGTGAGGGCTGCCATCGTCATCAGCCCGCGGACCTCGAGGCGGTCGAGCTGGCGGATCGCCGCCAGCAGCTCGAGCAGCCCATCCGGCTCCACCCCGCCCTTCTGCGGCTCCTCGGAGCAGTTGACCTGCACCAGCACCGCCTGCCGCTGGCCCGGGACGAGGCGCCGCTGGAGCTCTCCGGCCAGCTCCAGCCGATCCAGCGAATGAATGAGAGCGAACCGGCCGACCGCATGGCGGGCCTTGTTCCGCTGCAGGGTCCCGACCAGGTGCCACTCGATCGGGAGGTCCCGCAGCACCTCCTGCTTGGCCAGGGCCTCCTGGACCCGGTTCTCGCCGATCGCGCGAAGGCCCGCGGCAAACGCGGCCCGCACCACTTCGGGACCGTGCGTCTTGGTGACCGCGACGATGGCCACCGGGTGCGTCCAGCCGCCGGCCTCCTGGCGCCGCCGGATGGTCTCCCGGACCTCGGCGACCCTGGCGACGAGCCCCGGGAAGTCCATAAGCAGCGAAACTTATCGGGATGGCGCGGGCAATAGAAGACGGCCGTCCGGCCGTCGGACCGTCCAGCGGTCAACGCAGTGCCCGGAGCTCCGGTGCCGCGGCGATCCGGGCAGCGAGCTCGAGCAGCTCGCGCGAGCCCACGCCGTCGCCGGCGGCCGCCCGCGCCTCGGCCAGCCGGATCACCGGCAGCGCCAGCGTCCGCGCGATGCCCTCCGAGGTGGGGTCGAGCCGCGCGTCCCCGCGGGCGGGGAGATCGGCATAGCGGTAGGTCTCGCGCACCAGCCTCGCGGTGAGGGGCACGTCGAGCGGAGGACGCCCGGGATTGCGATGCAGCGCGGGCGAGGTGGAGTCGGGTGGCGTGGTGCCCAGCCGGAAGCCGAGTCCCTGCTGCACGACGTAAGTGCCGAGCCCGGCGTGCTCGCGGCCGGCGGTGATGGCCCATACCACCGGCCGCCGGCCGAGGCTCTGCTGGACGATGCGGATCGCCACTACATCGGACGGGTAGAACACCCGCCCCGGCGGGTAGGTGTGCCTGAACGCGCCGAAATCCACGGTCAGCGGGCGGTCGATCCGCTGGGCCCCGATCGCAGCGATCTCCTCGTCGGTCATGCCGTGGAGCGGGCCGGCCGGCGCCACTGCCGCTTCGCCACGCCACACGGCGGGCGCCGTGGTCGCATCGAACGAGCGCACCGGGTACTCGCGAAGCTGCCGGGCGTACCACTGCGTGTTGGCCAGCGCCAGGCAGACGACGGTCACGTCGCGGCGAACCCCGGCTACCTCCTGCGCCCACCACAGCGGGAAGGTGTCGTTGTCGCCATAGGTGAACAGGACGCCGTACGGCGGCACCGAGTTGAGCAGGTCCCAGGCGAAATCCGCCGCCAGCCGCGCGTCGGGAGTCTGGCGCCGGGTGGCCGCGCTCGCGTTGAGCGCCGCCGGTGCCACGGCGAGTGCGAGGACCGCGGCTGCCAGCGCCGCCCGGCCTCGCCTGGCCGCGGTCCGCGCCAGGTCGGCGAGCCCGATCCCGGCCCACACCCCCCAGACCACGAAGCTCGCGACGAAGAAGTAGTCACGCTCCCGCACCTCGTGGTCGTCGGCGTTGGGGTACAGATCGTGAGCCAGGCTGAACCCCGGCTTGAAGTTCATGTACGCCACGAGGCCCAGCCCCGTGGCCAGGAACAGCAGGAAGAGCAGGCGAAACGCGGGACGGTCCGCGGCGCGCTGGGCGGAGAGGCCCCGCAGGCCGAGCGAGGCGAACATCAGGGTCACGCCGAGCCGGCCGAGGCCCTCGAGGCCGCGCGCCCACTGCCAGTCGAAGTACAGCAGGTAGTTCTGCAGCTGCAGCCAAACCATGGACAGACTGCGGCCGGGATTGCCCGGGCCGTGGGGGACGGTGGGATCGTCCAGCGGCGTGCGCACCGGGTATTGGGCCCGGCGGATCACGTCGACCAGCGCGTCCCACGTGGCCGGTGCCGCCTCGTTGATGACGGGGTGCTGCGCCGAGCGCAGGAACAGGAAGGCGTAGGTCGTCATCCCCACGGCCGCCAGCAGGAGCGCGCTCAGCGTGAAGCGCGCCTCCCCGCCCTGCACGGCGGCTACCGCGGCGAGCGCGAAGCCGGCCCCGCCCAGCCAGAACAGCGTCGCGTTGCCGAGGCCGGTGCCCACCAGGAGCGCCCAGGCGCCGGCCACGATCGCCACCTGGCCCCATTCCGCCCGCCGGCGCGAGGGATCGGCCGCGGGATCCGCGCGGAGCACGCTCGCAAGGAACACCACTACAGCCGGGCCGGCGAGGAGCGCCAGCAGGTGGTTGCCCACCGACAGCCCCAGCAGATAGACGATGAGCAGCAGCAGCCGCGCGGCGCGCTCGGGCTCGGCCGCCCGTTCGCGCCGCCACCGCAGCGAGAGCCAGGCCACCGCCGCGATGGTGAGCGTCGCGACCGAGTAGACCTCGGTCTCGTTCGAGTTCTGCCAGTTGGTGAAGGTGAACCCGCCGGCGAGCGCCGCCGCGGCCGCGCCACCGACGCGCACGACGCGCCCGGCGGCCCCCTCGAGGTCCGGGGCGAGCCGGGCGGTCGTGTCGTGGGCGACGAGGAACCAGAACCCGGCGGCCGCGGCGCTGGCCGTGGCGCTGAGCAGGTTCGTGCGCACGGCGTACTCGCCCAGCGGCGCGACCAGCGCCCACACGTGGGCCAGCAGCACGAAAAGGGGCGTGCCCGGTGGGTGGGGAATGCCGAGGGTGCGGGCGGCGGCGATCAGCTCGCCGGCATCCCAGAAGGTGACGGTGGGGGCGAGCGTGAGCGCATAGCCGGCGAGCACGACCGCGGCGAGGGCGAGGCCCCACCGCCCCGCCCGCGGCGCTGCGTTCACCCGGCGATCCCGCGGACGACCGCCAGCGCCTCGCGCGTGGCCGCGACGTCGTGCACCCGGAAGAGTCGCGCACCGCGCTCCCACGCGAGCGCGCACGCCACCGCCGTGGCGCGGTCGCGCTCGGCCGCCGACTCGAGGCCGGTAATGGCACCGACGAACCGCTTGCGCGAGGGCCCCACCAGGACGGGGCGGCCCAGCGAGAGGAGCGGGCCGAGCTGGTCGCAGAGCCAGGCGCTCGGCTCCGGCGTCTTGGAGAAGCCGAACCCCGGATCCACCACGATCGCCTCGGGCGCGATGCCCCGGGCCACCGCGCCGGCCACCGCGGCGCCGAGCTCGCGCAACACCGCGCCGGGCACGTCCGATCCGTAGTCCGCGTGCGCGTAGG
>DASUAH010000068.1:0-13432 GCA_035763885.1 Gemmatimonadales bacterium | reverse complement strand
CAGCTCGGCGACCCGGCGCTCGAGCCCCCCGACCCGCTGCGCATCGGATCCCGCGGCTCCCTCGATTCGCCGCGCGAGCGCACGGCCGACGGGCCCGCGCAGCACGAACACCAGAGCCACCGCAACGGTGATCAGGCTGGTGATGACGTAGCCGGCGATGTCTTCCGGCGGCATCAGCCGTGCTCCTCGGGGCTGGCGGCCAGCCTGGCGGACTCCGCCTGGCGCGCGAGCAGGCGCTCGGCGAAGTCCACGCGCTCGTGCAGCTCCGCAAGCTCCTGACGCAGCGCCTCGACCTCGCCGCGCAGCCCGGTGTCCGGCTCGACCGGCGCGCCCGCTTCCCGGATCCTCTGGGCGATGGCGCGCCCGATGGGGCTGAAGGACAGCGCCACCGCCGTGCCGCCGCCGAAGATCAGGATCAGCGCCAGGATCGCCTCGAGGTCCATGTCAGCGCCCCTCGCGCAGCCGCTCGGCCGGGCGCCCCTGCGCCAGCAATCGCTCCGCGAAATCGAGCCGCTCCTGCGCCTCATCCAGGCTCTGGCGGAGCATGTCCACCTGGTCCCGCAGCTCGGCAACCTCCCCCCGGAGCTCGGGATCCGAGTCGGCGGCCCGACCCTGGATGCGCCGCGCGAGGGCCTGGCCGACCGGGCCCTTGGTCAACTGCACCACGCCGAAGACGATCGCCAGCACCATAACGCTGCCGGTGATCATGCCGAAGATGGGAATCAGCTCGCCCAACATTGGCTCCATAACGGTGGCCGGCAGGGCCCGGACCGCTCCGGGACGCCCATGCCTACGGCTCGGCGCGGCGGATTGTTTCAGAACGGGACGTCGGGCATGTGGCGCGTCGGGGCGCCGGCGTGGTCGGGCTCGGGTTCGGGCTAATGTAGGGCGGCGGCGGCGGGCGCGCGAGGATCATTCGGCGGCAGCCGCTCGAAGAGGAATCGGGCGATGGTTCCAAAGAGATGGAGTCGCGTAGACCCGCCCCGGATCGCGTGGTTCCGGTTGGGGTACTCCAGCATCTCGAAGGGCTTGTTCGCCGCGATCAAGGCGTTCACGAGCGCTTCCGTGTTCTGGTAGTGCACGTTGTCGTCGCCGCTGCCGTGGATGAGGAGGAGGTGCCCACGCAGCCCGGCGACGTGGGTGAGCGGCGATCCGAGGTCGTAGCCCTCGCGGTTGTCGGACGGCAGGCCGTTGTAGCGTTCGGTGTAGACGTTGTCGTAGAGCGCCCAGTGGGTCACGGGCGCGACCGCGACCGCCGATCGATAGACGTCCGGGAAGCGGAAGATCCCGTTCAGGCTGAGGAACCCGCCGTAGCTCCAGCCCCAGACGCCCACCCGTGTGGAGTCCACGTACCGCCGCCGGCTCAGGATGCTCACGGCCTGCGCCTGATCCTCGGCGTCCAGCCCGCCGAGCCGCCCGTAGATCGCCTTGCGCCAGCCGCGGCCCAGCAGCGCGGAGGTTCCCCGATTGTCGACACTCGCCACCAGGTATCCGTGCTGGGCCAGATATAGATGGAAGAGGTGGTGAGGCACTCCGAGCCACGCGTCGAGCACGGTCTGCCGCCCCGGGCCGCCGTACACGTAGGTGAGGAGCGGGTACTTGCGGGTGGAGTCGAAGCCGGGCGGCCGGATCAGCCAGGCGGGGAGCCTGGTGCCGCCGGCCAGCGCCACGTCGAAGAACTCGTGACCGCCAGTGCGCAGCCGGGCGAGGCGGCCGCGCAGCTCCGCGTTGTCGACCAGCGTGCGGGACACCTGGTGCTTCGGGAGCCGAACGACTTCGACTACCGGCGGGGTATCGAACCGCGAACGGGTGTGCAGGGCATGCCGGAAATCCGGAGCGAGATCGTACTCGTGGGTGCCCGGCTCACCCGCGGGAGACAGACGCTCGGGCCGGCCCCTGCCGTCGAGCCGCGCGCGGAACAGATAGCGCTGGGCCGGGTTGTCGGGCGACGCGATGTAGTAGAGCCATCCGCCCTTCTCGTCCACCCCTTTCAGCGTGTCCACGTCGAAAGCGCCGCGCGTCACCTGCCGCACCGACTGGCCGTCCCGCGACACGACGTACACATGGCGCCAGCCGTCGCGCTCGCTCACCCAGGTGAAGCGCCTGCCCCGGTCGAGCCAGAACAGCCCGTCGGCGAGATCGACCCAAGCGCTGTCCCGCTCAACCAGCACGGTCCGCACCCGGCCCGTGCGGGCGTCTCCCACCATCACATCGAGCCTGTTCTGGAGCCGGTTGAGCCGCTGCACCACGACCTCGCCGGTGCCGGCGGCCCAGTCCATCCGGGCGAGATAGTGGTTGCGCGGATCGCCCTCGATCTCCAGCCATCGGGTCGGGCCGCCGGTCGCGCCCACGATGCCGACGCGGGCGGCCGAGTTCTCCTGGCCGGCCTTGGGGTACTGGATGGGGATCGTGAACGAATACAGGGAGTCGGTGTTATTGATCAGGGTGAAATTGCGGACCCGGTCCGCGTTCAGCTGCCAGTACGCGATCGCGCGGCCGTCGGGGCTCCAGCGCCACCCGTCGGCGTGGTAGTTCATCAGCTCTTCTTCGTACACCCAGTCGAAGGTGCCGTTGATGAGCGTCGGGGATCCGTCGGTCGTGAGGGCAGTGATGGCGCCGGACGCGAGGTCCTCGACGTAGAGGTTATTCTCGCGCACGTAGCCCACGCGACCGCCGTCGGGCGAGAACTTCGCGAACAGAAGCGTGGACGGGGCGGCCCCGGATCCACCGAGCTTGTGGAGGCGTCCGCTCGCGCGGTCGAGCACCCAGTAGTCGCCCCGCGTGTTCAGCCGCCAGACCGGCCGCGTGTTGGTGAAGATGAGCACCCGGCCGAGGTCGGGAGACCAGGCGTACTCCTCGATCTCGAGCGGCTCGCCCGCCCCCGACGGCACCAGGCGCGCCGCCGGCACCAGTATCTCGCGGGCACCGCTCGCGACGTCGTAGCGGATCAGATCCTGCCCCTTGCCGCCGGGGCTCGGCTCCACCGTCGTGTAGGCGGCGCCGCTGTCCACCCAGCGGGACGGTCCGAACGTCTCGCTGGCGAACTCGCGGGACGCATAGATCCGGCTGAGCGTGAGGCGGCTGCTGTCGGGCTGCTGCGCGGGAGCGGCGCCGAACGGCGCGAGAGCGAGCAGCGTGAGCACGAATCGGGTTCGCACGCGGCGAAGGATAGCCCCGCAGGAGCGCCTTCTGTAGTTTGTCCGCCGGCCCGGCGAGCCCGGCGGGAACCCGGCACGCGGGTTGCTCCGCCTCGCCGAAATCAACCTGGAAGGATGCCAGACAGCATGCATTCGCAGTTCAGACCGGTATTCGCGGCCTGCGCGCTCCTCGCCCTCGTGGCGCGCGGCCTCGCGGCACAGGGTGGGGACACCTCCCATGCGCATCACGCCCGGCAGGCCCCCGCCCCGGCCAGCACCGCCGCCAACGGAGCCGAATGGATCAAGTGGGACGCCGCCACCAACACGGTCACGTTCCGTCTGGTCGCGGGACCGTTCGACTTCAACGGGTACACCAGCGGGCGGGCGACGCTCGTGGTGCCGTCCCGGAGCAACGTGGTGATCAACTTCGAGCAGAACGACGGCACGCCCCACAGCGCCGTCATCATCGAGGACAAGGATCCGATGCCCACGATGGCGGACCAGCCGGCGATCCCCCGCGCGTACACGAACAAGGCCTCGGAGGGCCTGCCGCAGGGCTCCAAGGACGTGATCCGATTCACGGCTCCGGAAAGTGGCAGCTATCGCATCTTCTGCGGGGTTCCGGGACACGGGCTGTCAGGAATGTGGATCCGGTTCAAGGTGGATCCGGCGGCGAAGGAACCGCGGTGGGAGACGACAACGCAGTGAGCAGCCGTCGCTTCAGGAACCACCCGGTGTAGCTCCCCTCCGTCGCGGCAACCTGTTCCGGCGTTCCCTCCGCCACGATCCGGCCGCCCCCGTCGCCGCCCTCGGGTCCGAGGTCGATGATCCAGTCCGCGGTCTTGATCACGTCGAGGTTGTGCTCGATCACCAGCACCGTGTTGCCCTTGTCCACCAGCCGGTGCAGCACGTCCAGCAGCAGCCGGACGTCCTCGAAATGGAGGCCGGTCGTGGGCTCGTCCAGGATATACAGCGTCCGGCCGGTGTCCCGCTTGGCCAGCTCGGTGGCGAGCTTGACCCGCTGCGCTTCGCCTCCTGACAGCGTTGTGGCCGGCTGGCCCAGGTGGATGTAGCCGAGACCCACGTCATTGAGCAGTTCCAGCTTCTCGGCGATGCGACGCTGGCTGGCGAAGAAGTCCAGCGTGTCCGCCACGGTCAGGTCCAGGACGTCTGCAATGCTCCGGCCCTTGTAGCGCACCTCCAGCGTCTCCCGGTTGTAGCGACGGCCCTTGCATACCTCGCAGGGGACGTACACGTCCGGCAGGAAGTGCATCTCGATCTTCACGAGGCCGTCGCCCTGGCAGGCCTCGCAGCGGCCGCCCTTCACGTTGAACGAGAAGCGACCCGGGCCGTAGCCCCGCATCTTGGCCTCGGGCAGCGCGGTGAAGAGCTCACGGATGGGGGTGAACAGCCCGGTGTACGTGGCCGGGTTGGAGCGCGGCGTCCGCCCGATAGGGCTCTGGTCGATTTCGATGACCTTGTCGATCTGGTCGAGCCCCTCCAGGCGGGTGTGCGCGCCGGGCACCAGCTTCGCGCGGTAGAAGTGCCGCGCCAGCGCCCGGTAGAGAATGTCACTCACCAGGGTGGACTTCCCCGAGCCGGACACTCCCGTGACCGCGACGAAGAGCCCGAGCGGGATGTCCAGGGTGAGATCGCGCAGGTTGTTCTCCCGCGCGCCCACCACGCGCAGCCGCCGCTTGGCCGTGGCGATGCGCCGGCCCGACGGCACCGGGATCCGCAGCTCGCCCCGGAGGTACCGGGCCGTCAGCGACGTGGAGTGCTGCAGCACGTCCTCGACCGATCCCTCGACCACCACCTCGCCGCCGAAGCGCCCGGCCCGGGGCCCGAGATCGATGACGTGGTCGGCGGCGCGGATGGTGTCTTCGTCGTGCTCGACCACGATCACGGTGTTGCCGAGGTCGCGGAGCCCGCGCAGCGTGGCCAGCAGGCGCTCGTTGTCCCGCTGATGCAGGCCGATGCTGGGCTCGTCGAGGATGTACAGCACGCCGACCAGCCGGGAGCCGATCTGGGTCGCGAGCCGGATGCGCTGGGTCTCACCGCCGGAGAGCGAGGTCGCGGCGCGGCCGAGGGTGAGATAGTCGAGCCCCACGTCGCGCAGGAACCGGAGCCGGTCGCAGACTTCCTTGAGGATCGGGCCGGCGATGCCGGGATCGACCCCGGCGCGGCCGTTCCCGCGAAGCGGGATCGACAGGAAGAACTCGAGGGCCCTGGTCACCGGCAGGTCCACCACGTCGCCGATGCTCCGGCCGTGCACCAGCACCGAGAGGCTCTCGCGACGCAGCCGGCGGCCGCCGCAGGTCTGACAGGGCTGCTCGATCATGTACTCCTCAAGCTGCCCGCGGACCGCGTCGCTGCTCGATTCCCGGTAGCGCCGCTCGACGTTGCGGACCACCCCCTCCCACTCGCTCTCGTAGTCGCGACTCGCGCCGTTGCGGCCCCCGCCCCCGCCCCCGCCCCCGCCCCGCCCCCCGCTCACGGCGAACCGCAGTCGGCCGGCCGCGCCGTGCAGGATCGCCCGCTGGGCGTCCGGATGCAGCTCGCCCCACGGGGTGTTCAGATCGAAGCGGAAGCTCTTCGCCAGGGTCGGCAGGACGACCTTGCGGAGGTAGCCGCTCGGCTCGCCCCACGGCAGGATGACGCCCTCGAGGATCGAAATGCTCGGGTCACCCAGGATGAGCTCGGCGTTGACCTCGCGGCGGGTGCCCACGCCGTGACAGTCGGGACAGGCGCCGAACGGCGAGTTGAACGAGAACTGGCGCGGCTCCAGCTCGGGAAGGGACAGCCCGCAGACCGGACAGGCGAAGCGCTCCGAAAACAGGACGGACTGACGGTCAGACGGTCCGACGGCCAGTTGGTCCACCTGACCGTCCGGCCGTCCGGCCGCCAGACCGTCGGATCGCAGCACCTCCACCACCCCGTCCGCCAGCTTGAGCGCGGTCTCGATCGAGTCGTTGAGACGGGAGCGATCGCCGGGGCGGACGACCAGCCGGTCCACCACCACGGAGATGTCGTGGTTCTGCCGGCGGTTGAGGGACGGCACCTCGCCCAGATCGTAGGTCTGGCCGTCCACCCGCACGCGCACGAAGCCGCGCTTGCGGACATCCTCGAAGAGGTCGCGGAACTCGCCCTTGCGGCCCCGCACCAGGGGCGCCAGTACCTCGATGCGGGTCTCCTCGGGCCAGGTCAGCACCGCGTCGGTGATCTGGGCGGCGCTCTGCCGGGTCACCGGCGTTCCGTCGTTGGGGCAGTGGGGCACCCCCACCCGGGCCCACAGGAGCCGCAGATAGTCGTAGATCTCGGTGACCGTACCCACCGTGGAGCGCGGATTCTGGCCGGTGGTCTTCTGCTCGATCGAGATCGCCGGCGACAGCCCCTCGATGGCATCGACATCGGGCTTCTCCATGAGCCCGAGGAACTGCCGGGCGTACGCGGAGAGGGACTCGACGTAGCGCCGCTGGCCCTCGGCGTAGATCGTATCGAAGGCCAGCGACGACTTGCCCGATCCCGAGAGCCCGGTGATGACAGTCAGCCGGTTGCGGGGAATCGCGACCGAGATGTCCTTGAGGTTGTGCTCGCGCGCGCCGCGGACGACGAGGTATTCCTGGGTCATAAGCCCCGAAACCTATCGGCGGTGCAGCCCGGGCTTCAATGCCGCCAGCCAGCCGGGGCCGGCGGCGGCGGATAGCTGACGCCGGACAGCCCCTTATATTCGTCACTCCGTCCCGTCCCGGAGCCCCCATGCCCAAAGCGCGCCGCCGTCGTCAGAGCGCCCGGCAACGCGTGCACGACGAGTTGTTCGGGCCCGCGGCGGCGCGGGGGGTGCGTCCGCCGGACGCGGCGGGAGCCGAGGCCGACCCGGAGCCGGAGGCTCCGCATCCCGCGCCGCCCGAGCCGGAGGCGGCGCGCCTCTACCGGCTGGCGCGCGACGCCGAGCAGGAGGGGCGGCTCGAGGACGCGCTCCGGCTGTACGAGCAGCTCCTCGCCACGGATCCGCTCCATCTCGACGGGCGGATCGCGCTGGCCCGACTGCTCGAGCTGCTGGACCGGCCGGAGGCCGCGCTCGCCCTCCTGGACCACGCCATCCGGGAGCTTCCCGACCGGACCGAGCTGCTCGTGGTGCGGGGCGGGGCGTACGCGCGGCTCCGCCGGTACGCCGAGGCCGAAGGCGATCTCCGCCGGGTGGTGCGGCTGCATCCGTCGCACGGCCCGGCGCATTTCGAGCTCGGTCTGATCCTGCTGCGCCGCGGCCTCGCCGCCGAGGCGGCGGACGCATTTGCCCGCGCGGCCGCGCACGGGGCGGCCGGCGCGCCGGTCTACACCCATCTGGCCGAAGCGCTGAACCAGAGTGGGCGGCTCGACGAGGCTGTGGCCGCGCTGCACCGGTCGCTCGAGCTCGACCCGCTGCAGGCTCGCGCCTACCATCTCCTCGGCCGGGTACTGGACCGGCTGCAGCGATCGGACCAGGCCACGGCGATGTACCGCCGGGCGCGGGAGCTCGCCGACCGGTGATCGAGGTCGTGGTGGACGACCTCGCGTTCGTGCGCGCGGACGCGATCGTCCGGGCGGCCGACGAGCAGCTGGACCCGGTGACTCCCGAGATGGCGCGCCTCGATCGCCAGGCGGGTGACCGCTTCGCCGCCCTGCGCCGGGTCGGCAGCCCGCTCGCCGCAGGGGCGGCGGTCGTGACCGGCGGCGGCGATCTCGCCACGGCGCTGGTGCTGCACGTGGTGATCCGCGACCGCGCCGTGCCGACTGGACGGGACGTGGTGCGGCGGGCGCTCACGTCGGCCTGGCAGCGGGCGGCCGACTGGGGCCTGGCGACGGTGGCATCGCCCCTGATCGGGGTGGGGCCGGGGCTGCTCGGCCCCGAGGAGGCGGCGGCGTTGCTGGCCGAGACCTTCCCGCCGGCGGCCGACTGTCCCGGCCGGCTCAGCATCGTGGTGGACCGCGAGGAGGAGCGCGAGCTCGTCGCGGCAGTCGTCCAGCGGAGACGCGGGTGATCACGCTGACGGGACTGACCAAGCGCTACGGCGGGTTCACCGCCGTGGACGGGATCGATCTGCGGCTCGAGCGCGGCGAGCTGTTCGGCTTCCTCGGCCCCAACGGCGCCGGGAAGACCACCACCTTCCGCATGATCGCGGGCATCATCCTGCCGAGCGCGGGCCGCATCGAGATCGCGGGCATCGATCTCGAGCGGGAGCCGCTGCTCGCCAAGGCGCGGCTCGGCTACATCCCCGACCGGCCGTTCGTGTACGACAAGCTGACCGGCGCCGAGTTCCTCCGGTTCGCCGCGGCGATCTACGGGCAGGAGGGCGCCGCGGTCGAGCGGCGGATCGACGAGCTGCTCGAGCTGTTCGAGCTGACGCCGTGGAAGCACGAGCTGACCGAGTCGTACAGCCACGGCATGCGGCAGAAGCTCGTGATCTCGAGCGCCCTGATCCACCGGCCCGAGGTGATCGTGGTGGACGAGCCGATGGTGGGGCTTGATCCGAGGGGCGCACGACTGCTCAAGGATCTGTTCCGCCAGTTCGTGGAGCGGGGCGGCACCGTGCTCATGAGCACCCACACCCTCGAGGTGGCGGAAACGATGTGCGACCGGCTCGCCATCATGCACCACGGCCGGATCATCGCGCGCGGCACGATGGCCGAGCTGCGGGAGCAGACGGCGGCCGGCGACTCGAGCCTCGAGGAGCTGTTCCTGCGCCTCACGGGGGCGCTGCGCGAGGGACAGCTCGGCGCCGCGCTCGAGGGGTAGGTGTCGTTCTTCCGCAAGTACCGGGGGCCCGGGTTCTGGATCGTGCTGGCCCCGAAGTGGCTCGCGGCGCGCGCCCGCCTGCGCCGTCAGCGCGCCGAGGTGGGCCCCCAGGGCGTGCTGCTGGTGCTGCTGGGCCTCGGGTTCTGGGGCGCGGTGTTCGGGATCGTGTACCGCGTGCTGCGGTACTTCCGCAGCGTGGAGGACATCGGCACCCTGCTCGCGGGGCGGCTCCTCGGGCTCGCGTTCCTCGCGTTCGCGTCGATTCTCCTCCTCTCCAACCTGATCACCGCGCTGTCCAGCTTCTTCCTGGCGAAAGATCTCGACTTCCTCGCGGCGTCGCCGGTCCATTCGGTACGGTTCTACTTCGCGAAGCTCACCGAGACGACGCTGCACTCGTCGTGGATGGTGGCGCTCGTTGCGGTGCCGATCCTCACGGCCTACGGGATCGTCTACCACGGCGGTCCCCTGTATCCGATCGCGGTGCTCGGGGCGTTCCTGCCGCTGCTGCTGATCCCGGCGATGATCGGAACGGCGCTCACCCTGCTGCTGGTGAACGTGGTGCCCGCGCGGCGCGCGCGAGAGCTGCTGAGCCTGGTGGCGGTCGGCGCGGCGGCGAGTCTCGTGCTGCTGCTCCGCGTGGCGCAGCCCGAGCAGCTGGTCCGCCCGGAGGGGTTCCGCTCGCTGGCGGAGTTCGTGGCGGTGCTGCAGGCGCCGACCAACCCGCTGCTCCCGAGCGAGTGGGCATCGCGCATGGTGATGAACTGGCTGCTCGGCATCGCCGACCCGCGCCCGCCCGCGCTGCTGTGGAGCGCGAGCCTGCTCGGCGGGGTCGGCGGCGCCATCCTGCACCGCCAGCTGTACCGGCAGGCCTACTCCAAGGCCCAGGAGGGTTCCCGCGCCGGCGCCGGCCAGGTCCGGTCCACCGGGCGGCTGGCGCGCATGCTCGCGCCGCTGCCTGCCGCGCGCCGGGAGTTCCTGCTCAAGGACACGCGGCTCTTCTTCCGCGATCCGACCCAGTGGGGGCAGCTCATCCTGCTGGGGGTGCTGGTGGTCGTCTACCTCTTCAACATCCAGGCGCTCCCGCTGTTCAGCGGGGAACGGGTTCCCGCCAGCGTCGTGACGATGGTCGCCTTCCTCAACCTGGGGCTGGCAGGCTTCGTGCTCGCCGCCATCGCCGCGCGCTTCGTGTTCCCGGCGGTCTCGCTGGAGGGCCGGCAGATGTGGCTGCTCCGGTCGAGCCCGCTGGATCTGCGCGAGATGTTCTGGAGCAAGTACTGGATCGGCACCGGCCCGCTGCTCGCGCTGGCGCTCGCCATCACCGTGGTCACCAACATGATCCTGCGGGCGACGCCGTTCATGATGGTGGTGAGCGTCGGCACGATGGTCCTGTTCACGCTGGCCGCGAGCGCGCTGGCCCTGAGCTTCGGGGCGTATTATCCGCGATTCGACACGGAGAACGCGGCGCAGATCCCCACCAGCTTCGGCGGGCTGGTGTACATGATGGCGAGCGTGAGCCTGCTGGGGGTCATCATCGCGGTGGAGGCGCCGGGCGTCGCCGAGCAGATCCGCCGGGAGCACGGGGGCCAACGGGTCGAGATCGGCGGCACGCTCTTCGTTCCGCTCGCGTGGGCGGCGCTGCTGTGCGCCTCGACCACCGTCCTCTCGCTCCGGCTCGCGCTCGCCCGCCTGCGGCGCATGGAGCTGTGACGGTCGGGGGCGCGCCGGTCGGCGACGGAGCCGTCCATGCACCGTGAGCACCGGCCTGGCACAGCCGCGCCCTGTGAGCCCACGAGTGGGAGGATCGCGGCATGATCGCCGCGCTGGGCGAGTAGCTGGAGCGGGGGTGGCTGCAGCTGTTCTGCGTCGCGAGCGTGGACTCGGAGAGTCGGTACGCCACGTGGCGCCGCCCGCACGATCGGGCCGAGTGGCAGGACCGGTACGACCGGTACGTGCTGGAGGAGGTGCTGCCACTGACGCGCCAGCTCAATCCCGATTCGTTCCCGATCACGACGGGGGCGGGCTTCGGGGCGTAGCACGCGGTGACTTTCGGGCTCCGGCATCCGGGAGCTGACCGACGGGGTGTCGGACGGGCTGATCTATCTCCGCAACCCCTGCGACCCCGTTTCCGCCGCGCGGAACACCTAGCCCGCCGCCGCGCCCCGCGCGCACCCTTCACCCTGCTTTCCGGCTCCGCATCGCGAAAAAATCGTCCCGGTCCTCCGCCCGCCCGGTCCTACCTTGGCCCCGCAATCGCGCCCTCGGCTCGCGTGGGCGTCCACCCAAGGAGGACCAATGTCCCGAACCCCCTGGCCCGCGCTCGCGCTGCTCGCGGTACTCGCCGCGTGCGGCGAGCGCCCGGCCCCCACCGCCACCGACGACCTCGCACCCTCGCTCGCCCGCACGGCGCCCGCCGCGCGGGAGCAGCTCCGGCTGGAGCGACTCGCCCTCCGGCTGGCGCGGGCGCTGCACGACCCGGCGTTCCGGTCCCGCTTGCGCGGCGACCTCGAGCGCTCGCCGTTCGCGGAGCGCAAGCTCCAGTTCCAGCGGTTCCTCACCGCGGGGGAGCGACCCGCGCTCACGGAGGTGGCGCGCCTCAACGACGAATCGGCGGAAGCGGTCGGAGCGGACGCGCTGGGGGCCATTCCGCTCGAGCTGTATCTGCCCGTGCCGGCCCATCGCTCCAGATGGGCGGGCGAACCCGACCTCCTCGTCGCCACGGCGATCCGGGATGGCCAGCCGCCGGTCGCGTTCGACACCCGGGGGCGCCGTCAGGTGCTGAGCGCCGCCGTGCCGCCGGACACCCCGGTCCTCGCATTGGTGCCCGCGGAGACCGACTTCGATCGTGCGCCCGGGGCGGTCGGGGGTGCGGGCAGCGTGTGCGCGTACGGAGCCGGCGCGATCGGCGCACAGTGCAGCGGAGGCGTGACCGGGGGAACGATCTCCGGTCTCTACATGACGGCCAGCCATCTCAACGGCACGTTTGAAGGTTGGTTGAAGGGGAGTCCCGAGATTGAGGTACTCGTCCTCGGCCAGAAGGGGGCCACGGACTCGCTCACGAAGTACCAGTGCATCGGGGAGCGCGTCGCCGCCCCCTACAGCTTCAACCAGGACGCCAAGGAATGGTCCGGCGCGGTGCTCATGTTCTCCCAGGCCCAGCTGGACGCGTACAAGGCGCAGCATGCGGGTCAGGCCGTGCGCCTGTTCTTCATGGAAGACGATGACACCTCCTGCGAGTTGAGGAACAGCAACGCTTCCATTGCCAAGCTGATCGGTGACGTCGACGCCGCCACCCGCGGGCTCTCGGGGGGGCGTGACTCGACGAGCACGCTTCTGCAGCGCATCTGGAAGTTCCTCGCCGCGGGGCAGAAGCTCTGGGCAGTCGTCGCTTCGTTCATCAACAGCAACGACGACATGATCGGCAACGCAGTCGAGGACGTCACCGTCGGGGAGAACCATCCCGGGTACAACTGGATCATCCGGGGCGAGAACAACGTGACCAATGGCTGGATCAAGCTCGAGATGCGGTGACAACCTTTACCGGGCGGGTCCCGACCGGGGCCCGCCCCCTCTCCGGAGGTACGATCGTGCGATTCTCGTCTCCGGTGGTCGCGCTGTGCCTGGCGTGCGCGGCGGCGCCTGCGGCGGCCCAGGAACGTCTCTCGTCGTGGTTCGTGGGCGTCACCGGGGCCCTCGCCAGCTTCCGCGGCGGAGCAGCCGAAGTGAACCTCGGCCTCGCCGCGCAGCCGAGCCAGGCGATCGGGGGCGCCCTGTCGGTGGGCCGCCGTTTCGGTGCGTGGGAAGTGGGCGTCGAAGCCGGGTTCACCACGACGCACGTCGAGGTGGTCACCGACGGCGCCTCGCTGGAGAACCGCAGCGAGGGGCTTGACCGACTGCGGTTTGCGCTGCTCGCGGGCTACCGCCTCGCCCGCATCGGGTCGGCCAGCATTCATGCTCGCGTAGGGCCCGTGCTGGATTACTGGAGCGTGGACGGCGAGGACGGCCGAACCGTCCTCGGCAGCGAGGGACGGCTCGTGGTGAGCACCCGACTCGGACCGGTCGACGTGGAGAACGCCTTCGGGCTGGGGCGGACCGAGAGTCCGTTCGAGAGTGGCGACCTCCCCCCGGGCTACGTGCGCCGGGGGCTCACGGTATGGTCGCTCGCTACGGGCCTGCGGATCGGGCTCTGATCGGCGGGAGACCCGGCTTCGATGTGCGCGCGGCGGGCGAGCGAAGCGGACACGAGCGGGCCCGCCGCGCGCCGTCGAAGCCGGGTCACCGCGCGCTGCTGGCGGCACCTCCTATATTGCCAGCGTGAACAGGGAGCCGTGGACGCGACGGGTCGTCGCGCGACCCGTAACTGGTGCGCTGGTGGTCGCGCTGGCCACCGGGGCGGCGGGGTGCCGCGAGCGCCCGCGCGTGCCGCTCGGCGAGGTGGAGACCGCGGCCCCCTCCCCCCGGCCGCTCGACGCGGCGGTCGAGCGGCTGCTCTGGGAGCGCCGCCCACCGGCCGGCGTGCCGG
>DASUAH010000067.1:0-4463 GCA_035763885.1 Gemmatimonadales bacterium | reverse complement strand
CATCGCGGTCTCCCCGCTGGGGAGCCGGCGGGCCACCGACTCGAACGCCGGGCCCACGAGCTGGCGCAGCCCGGCCTCGAGCTTCGGGCGCTGGTCCGCCTGATCGGCCCGGAGCACCACGTGGAATACCGTGGCAGCGGCCGTGCCGCCGCGGGACCGGAGCAACGCCTCGAACGCTTCGAAGAAGTCCCGGTAGCGCGCGAGCAGGGCGCGCTCCTCTTCGAGCGCGGCGGCGCGCCCCGCGAGCGCGCCCACCCGGCGTCGCACGCGGTGGGCGACTCGGGTCCAGCGCGCGAAGTCGGCGACACCGGCCGGCGGTGCGGCGGCGCGCGCCGTCCCGGCGCCGAGCCCCGCCAGGGCGCCTTCGACCTCGTCGATGGCGCGGGCGATGGCGCGCCGGCGCCTCGCGTCGGCCGGCGACATCAGGAACCCCTCGAGCTGCGGCCGCTCCGGCGGCGGGGCGAGGTGCAGCACACCCACGTCCTGCACCACCCGGATCACCTCGGGGAGACGGGCCCGGGGCCCGAGCACGCGCAGCCGCACCATCTCGAGGATCACGCGCCCTCCTCCCGCGGATCTTCGACGACCCGGCGCACGACCAGCTGCGCGAGCGCCTCCATCCGTTCATCGGGAAGGGCGCGGAAACGGGCGGCGCGGCCGAGCGCGTCGGCACGCAGCCGCGCGACGACCGCGTCCCGCTCCGCCGCGATCCGCGCGGCCAGCGCCGTCGAGGCCTGCTCCAGATCGTCCCCGTAGCGCGCCGCGAGGGCGGCTGCCGCTTCCTCCGCGCGGCGCACCAGCACCCGGGCGTCGGCCTCGGCCGCCGCGAGCCGCCGCTCCAGCCGCGCCTCCGTCTCGAGCAGGCGCTCCAGCCCACCCTCGCCGAGCCTGTCGCCTTCCCTCAGCTCTCCGTGCGCTGCCATCGTCCGCCCCCGCCTCCCGGGCAGGCGCATCCTGCCCCTCCGGAATACTCGCCGGACGCTGGCAAGTCTCCGTGAAGGAATCTTGAATGGACCTTTAGGATGGGCGGCGACCGGCCGCCCGGTTTGCCAAGCGGGCATGCCACCCCCATCTTGCTTCGTTCCCCCCGTGCGCCGCGAACCGGCCGCACCGTGGCACGAGACTAAGGTCGGCGGCCGGCGCGGGCGGCGGAATCAAAGACTGGATGGCACGATGATCGAGATCAGGCTGGAAGAGAACGACCGCATCGACTGGGCGCTGAAGGCGTTCAAGCGGAAGGTGCAGAAGGCGGGCATCCTGCAGGACCTGCGGCGGAAGCGGCACTATGTGAAGCCGAGCGAAGCCCGGCAGCTCAAGGCCGCGGCGGCCCGGCGTCGGAGCCGCTCGCCACGCCGCGGACGCTGACCGCGGCCGACGCGGGGGCGTCCCGCGCCTCCCGCTCCGCCGCGTCCAGCGTGTTGCGGTCGATGCGCGGCTCCTCATCGAGGAGGCGCGGTCCCGGATAGCGACGGTCGCGAACCAGCCATCCGACCAGCCCGGTGATCGCGATCGCCGCGATCAGGAGCACCTCGACGGGGCCGCCCACCAGCGGGATCAGAGCGCCTCCAGGCCGGCGGCGGTGAGCCGGTGGGAGACGAGCGGAAGCGGCGCCGCCCCGTCATCGACGACGATCGCGCGATGCAGCGCAGCCATCCCGGTGGCGATGCCCGATGCGTCCCGCGCGAACACCGACGCGATCGGCTGGCCGGCCTCGACCCGGTCGCCGGGCTTGGCCGTGATCACGAAGCCGACCGTCGGATCCACCTGGTCGGCCATGGTCCGGCGCCCGCCCCCCATCTCGACGATCGCCTGCCCGATGGTGCGCGGCTCGACCCGCGCCACCACTCCGGTCGCCGGGGCCGGGAACACCTCGACCGCCTGCGCCTGCGGCAGCACGCCCGGGTCGTCCACTACCGCCGGGTTGCCACCCTGCGCCTCGATGATGCGCGCGAACATCTCGCGCGCCCGACCCGATCGCACGCTTTCCTCGAGCCGGCGACGGGCGGCGGAGGGGGCGGTATCGATCCGGGCCGCGAGCAGCATCTCCACGCCGAGCGCGTAGGTCACCTCCATGAGGTCGTCGGGCCCTTCCCCCGCCAGTCCGTGGATGCTCTCCTCCACCTCGAGTGCGTTGCCGCACGCCCGGCCCAGCGGCCGGTCCATCGCGGTCAGGAGGGCCACCACCCGGCAGCCGCGAGCCTCGCCCAGGCCGATCATCGTGCGGGCCAGCTCGATCGCGCGGTCGAGGGTGGGCATGAACGCTCCCGAGCCGGTCTTGACGTCGAGCACGAGGCCGTCGAGCCCCTCGGCGAGCTTCTTGGACATGATGCTGGCGGAGATGAGGGGGATGGACTCGACCGTGGCGGTCACGTCCCGCAACGCATACAGGCGCTTGTCCGCGGGCGCGATCGCGTCGGTCTGGCCGAGCAGGGCGCAGCCGATCCGGCGCACCTGCGCCTCCGCCTCTCGCAACCCCAGGCCGGTGCGAAAGCCGGGGATCGATTCCAGCTTATCCAGCGTGCCACCGGTGTGACCCAGCCCGCGGCCGGACATCATCGGCACCGCGACCCCGCAGCTCGCGACCATGGGGGCGAGGAGGAGCGAGACCTTGTCGCCCACGCCGCCCGTCGAGTGCTTGTCGATCACGGCACGACCGAGCCCGTCGAAGTGGAGCCGGTCGCCGGAGGCGATCATGGCGTCGGTGAGCGCGGCGAGCTCTGACGGGTCGAGCCCCCGGAAGAACACGGCCATGAGCAGCGCGGCGATCTGGTAGTCGGGCACCGCGCCCGCCACATACCGCTCGATAAGCCCGCGCCATTCGTCCGGGGCGAGGACCCCGCCGTCGCGCTTGCGTTGAATCAGGGAAGCAACGACCATTCAACCCCGCTCGATCGACCTGGATGTCGTGAGACCGACGATGCGCAAGATGCTGGGACTGACGGTGTTGCTGCTCGGCACCAGGGTGGCGCTCGAGGCGCAGGCGCCGGAGCAGGCCGGTTCAGTGCACGGCAGCACGGCACCGGCCGACACCACGCCCGACCTGCTCGCCGCCGGCGTCGCGGCGTGGGAGGCGCTCGATCCGGGCGGGGCGCTGGCGCTGTTCCGGGAGGCGCTTGCCGTCGACTCACTCGCCTACGAGCCGAACTGGCGCGCGGCGCTGGCGCTGGTGACGCTGGGCCAGGAGACGCCCGACTCGGTGAAGAGCCGGCACCGCGACCTGCTGTACCTGGAGGCGGAGCGGCTTGCGCGGCGCGCCGTCGCGGCCGACAGCCTCGGCGCCGACGGCTGGTTCATGCTCGGCAACGCGATGGGCCGTGCGGCGCTCACCCGGCCGCCGCAGGAGCGGCTGCGGCTGGCCCGGGAGATCCGCAACGCGGCGATCCGGGCGATCACGCTCGACCGCACGCACGACGGGGCCTACCACCTCCTCGGCCGCTGGCACGCGGAGATCATGCGGCTGCCGGGCATCCACCGGTTCTTCGCCCGGCGGGTCCTGGGCGCCCGGGTGTTCGGCGAGGCCTCCTGGGACGAGGCGATCGTGAACCTCGAGCGCGCGGTCGCGTTCGACTCGACCCGCATCGTCCACCGCCTCGACCTGGCCGGGATCTACGTCGACCGGAAGCGCTACGACGAGGCTCGCGCGCTGCTCGAGACCATCGCGACGATGCCCGAGCGCGAGTACCTCGATCCGCGGTACAAGGAGGAGGCGGCCGATCTCCTCAGGCAGATCGAAGGAAAGTCCTAGCTAGTGGCGCCGGCGGGCGAGCTCGCGCCGAGCCGCACGCGCCGCGTCGCCCAGCTCGTCCCGCGCCCGCTCGCCCAACGCCGCCGCCTCCCGCCGGAGGCGCCGGCGCAGCCGGTCGCCCCGCGCCGGCGCGAACAGCAGCGCGATGCCGGCCCCCACGATGGCCCCGATCACCAGCCCCGTGACGAAGCCCGCCACCCCGTGGTCCCCCCGGTCGGCGTGGTCCTCTTCCCCCGGGGTCTCTTCGTTCCGCTCCATGCCCGTCTCCCTCCTCGCTCACCCTCACAGTCGCACTCCCCAGTGCGCGCGTCAACCTTCGTGACATTGTCGCGATTCCGAACGCCCCGACCGGAAATCGAACACGTTCCGTGCGGCCCCCGGCGGCCCTTATACTCCGGTATCGGCCACCACCTAGGGACGGATCCCATGACGATCGCATCGTTCGACGACGTCGAGCGCCTGCAGGCGCGGATCGAGACACTGGAGCAGGAGAAGCGGCACCTGCTGGCGGTAGTCGAGATTCTCCAGGAGATCGCCGGCTCCCTGCATTTCGCGGACGTGGTGCAGGCGGTCACCCGTCGCCTGGGGGAGGCCTTCGGGCTGGACCGCTGCTCGATCTTCCTGGCCGAGCGAACCGGCGGGACCCTCCGGCTGGTGGCCAGCTACGAGAACCCCGGCATCCACAACTACGTCGTGAACCTCGACCGCTACCCCGACC
>DASUAH010000066.1:0-3119 GCA_035763885.1 Gemmatimonadales bacterium | reverse complement strand
GCCGGGTCCGAGAGTAATGCGGTCGCCCAGCCGCACCGGCGTGGGATCGGCGATGCG
The DNA here is from genome assembly GCA_035763885.1 of Gemmatimonadales bacterium. GTDB lineage: Bacteria > Gemmatimonadota > Gemmatimonadetes > Gemmatimonadales > GWC2-71-9 > DASQPE01. Next base: position 3,062 of record DASUAH010000066.1, on the reverse strand, counting down.
GTCGCCGTTCAGGTACGTCCCGTTCTTGCTCCCGACGTCCCGCAGTGACAGGCCGCCGCCGGGGCCCACGGTCAGCTCGGCATGCACCCGCGAGACGATTCCCTCGCTGCCCTCGACCGCGCGGACTTCGCACTCCTTGCCGCGGCCGATCCGGATGCGCGTGCCTTGTGCCTCGAAGCGCTTTCCGGTCGCGGTCGCGATCAGGGTCACCCCGTAGGGACGGGCCTCCGGCGGCAGCGGCCCGCGCCGTTCGGGTGGCGGGGCGACCTGGGGCGCCTGGAATTCGGGAAGCGTCCCTTCGGGAAGCGGCGCCTGACTCACGGCGAGCACGCTGACACGCGGCCCCGTTTCCCCCAGGCGCACCTCGTCTCCGGCGGTGAGCGGGGCCTCACCCTGGATGCGGCGGCCGTTCAAGAAGGTCCCGTTGCGACTCCCAAGGTCCACCAGCTGCCACCCCTCCCCCGCCGGGCGTACCTCGGCGTGCCGGGTGGAAACAACGCGGGCATCGTCTCCCATGAAGGGGATTGTCGCGGCCGCATCGCGACCCAGCCGCACGACGGTGTCGTGCAGTTCGAGGATGCGGCCGGTCGACATCAGCTGGAGCTTGAGATACGGCATTGCGTCTACAGCGCAGCGCTCAGGAAGGCAGATCGGGTGGCTCTTCTCGGCGTTCCCCCGGAATTCGGCGTGCGGCATCGCGCCGATCCACGCCCGAACGGCGGTCCACACCGCCGCGGCGCTCCTCGGCAACCGCGAGATTCGCCTGGCGACGCTCGGCGCGGCCGCGCCGATCAACTCCGGAGCGCCGGTCCATCAGGGCGCGGCGCTCTGGTGTGCGACGCCGCTCGCGACGGGTATGGGGAACCGAAGTTGACACGCCGCCTAACCTACACGCCTCCCCCGCCACGGCTAGGGCGGACGGGGCTATCTTCCCAGCCCGTGGACAACCTCGCCCATGCCGTGGTGGGAGCCGCTCTGGGCCGCGCCGTGGCGGGCCGCAAGGTACCGGCCGCCGGCTGGATCGGCGCCGTCGCGGCCAACGCGCCCGACTGGACCGAGCCGCTCCTCGGGTTCCGCCCCTTTCGGGGATCGCTCGGGTACTACACGCTCCATCGCGGGATCACCCACTCCTTCATCGGAGCCGCCGTCGAGTCGGCGGCGATCACCGGTGTGCTGTGGGGACTCTTCATCCTGTTGCGGCGGCGCATCGGAGCGGTCTCGCTCCTCACGCTGGGCGCACTGGTCACGCTGACGGTCTGGAGTCACGTCTATATGGATTGGCAGGGGTCCTACGGACTGCGCCCCTGGCTGCCATGGAGCGGCCGGTGGTACTACGCCGACTGGGTGGCGATCGTGGATCCCCTGTTCTGGATCCTCCCACTGGTCGGTCTTGCCTGGGGAGCCGCGCGCCACTGGATGGCCCTCACCCCGGTGCTGCTCGCCGCGGGTTTCGTGCTGTGGGCGGAATTCATCTGGCGCCCGAACGTGCCGGCCCCGTGGCTGCGCGCGGTGAGCGTCGCGCTCGTCGCACTCGGGGTGGTGGGCTGGGTGCGTCACTGGTTCGGCGTGGCGGGACGGCGGACGGCCGCCGCGTGGTCGCTCGCCGTGCTCGCCGGGTACGCGGCGATGCAGGCGGTGGCCAGCGGACCCGCGAAAGCCAGGGTGCACCGCGAAGCGGTCGCGCGATTTGGCCCGGGCGCGACGTGGGCCGCGCTGACCAGCGTCGGCAGTCCGTTTCGGTGGGAGGCGGTCTACGCCTCTCGCGACAGCGTGGCCGGGCGCGGCTGGGCCGTCCCCCGGCACCTGGACGACGTGCACGTGCAGGCGGCGTTGCGACAAACCGCAGCGGGGCGGGCAATGGAAGGTTTCGCCCGGTTCCTGGCAGGAGAGGTGGACTCGACCCCTTCCCCGGTCGTGCGGTTGCGGGATGTGCGCTACGCGCGCACCGCGATGAGCGGGTGGGGAGTGGTGACGGTCCCGCTACCGATCGAGGGCGGATCCCGTTGACGTCCTCCGACACTCCGCCCGTCGATCTCCTCAGCGGCATCACGCCGGCGCTCGAGCCCGATTTTCGGCTCGACCACCTGGTCGAGCTGTCGCGCGAGCGCGCGTTGTACCGGGCGTGGGACCGCCGGCTGAAGCGCAGCGTGGCGCTGCGCGTCCACCTCATCCCCGACTCGCCCGGGCGCGCCTGGTTCCTGCGCGAGAACGAGACCCTGGCGGCGCTCAACCACCCGGCGGTGCGCCACGTCTACGCCGCGGGCGAGGTCGGGCCGTTCGCCTACCGCACCACCAATTGGATCGACGGCGAGAGTCTCGCCGAGGCGATGCGGCGGGGCCCCAGGCCGATTCCGAGCGTCATGTCGCTGGTGCGCGACCTGCTGGGCGCGCTCGAGCACGCGCACGCGCGCGGCATCATCATCCGCCGCATCGTGCCGACCACCCTGATCCTCGAGCTCTCGGGGCGCGGAGTCGTCACCGACCTGCGCTACTCGAACTGGTGCCTCTCGCACGTTCCCGCGGACGATCCCGCCCATGTGACGCCGTTCTCGGCGCCCGAGGTGTGCGCGCGCGAGGCCGGCGAGCCGGCGAGCGACGTATACGCCGTCGCGGCGATCGTGTACTACGCCCTCACGGGCAAGGAGCCGGAGACGCCGCCGGTGCCGCCGCGATCCTTGCGTCCCGCGGTGCCGTCGGCCGTGGAGCGCGTGGTACTGCGAGCGCTGCGGCCCACCCCGCGGGAGCGCTACTTCACGGCCACGGAGATGCTCGAGGACTTCGTGTCCGATGCCGGCGTCTTCCACGAGCCAGCGGCGGCTCCGGCCACGAGCGAGAAGGGGTTCGAGCGCCGCCTGCGCCGGGCGTTCGGCGACGATTACGAGCTGCTCGAGGAGATCGGCGCGGGCGGGTTCGGCCGCGTGTACCGGGTGCGCGACCTGGGGCTCGAGCGGGAAGTGGCCATCAAGGTGTTGCACCCCCAGCTGACGGCCGATCCCGGCGTGATGGAGCGGTTCCGGCGCGAGGCCATGCTCGCCGCCCGGCTGCGCCATCCCAACATCGTG
>DASUAH010000065.1:0-2829 GCA_035763885.1 Gemmatimonadales bacterium | reverse complement strand
CCGCTTCAGGGCGACACGCAACAGATGGGGCACGAGGCCTAGTGATCGCCCGCCCCGTGCCCCACGTCAACCTCTGCTCCGTCCTGCTAGTCCCCCGCTTCCTCTTCGTGGTCCGCGCGAGGCCGGTACGCCACCGTCACGGGACCATCGAGACGCACGCGGAGCCGTTGGCCCGCCGGCAGGACGATATGCCCGCCTTCCGTGGCCACGGCGACGCCGGTTCCGATCGCCGCGCCGACCACCGCGCCTTTCGCCGTTCCGCCCTTCCCGCCGACGACGCGCCCCAGGATCGCGCCGGCGACCGCTCCGCCGCCGATCTGGACGGCGCTCTTGCCGGCGTCGTTCTTCCCGGACACGTGAAACGGCTGCGCCGAAATCGAGCGGCGCTCGCCGTCGACCTCGATCTCGGTGAAGCGCACGCCGAGCTGCGGAGCGCCGGCGATCCGCCCGCCGCCCTTCGCCTCCGTCACCGTGCCGCGGACCAGCACACCGGCGGGGATCTCGACCCCCTCACCGAGACGGATCGGATCGACGGTGCGCAGCTCGATGTTGTCGCCCACACGGCTCCGTTCGGTGGACACTTCCCGCTCGAGCGCGGCGACGAGTGCCGTGCCCGCCGGAATCGTCGCGGTCCGGGTCTCGTGCCCCCGGCCCAGGACGACGGCCGACACGAGCCCGACTCCCAGCAGGGCGAATATCGCGACGCGCAATTCTCGCGTTGGCATTTTCATGGTCGCCTCCTTCGTCGCGACGTGCATCGTCGTGACGACCGCTCCTACCGCCGGGCCGTGGCGAGTGTTCCCCGGGCGTTCTCCGCGAAGGCGCCGGCAGGCCCTGTCTGCCCCCGCCGTTGCGCTTCCCGGGGTGGATCGGGCATCGTTCAGGGGACCTTTTTTCCTGGAGTCTGCATGCCCCGTGTCGACGCCGCCGAGCCGTTGCGCACCGTTCCCAGCGACCCCGTCGCGGAGCGGTTGCTGCGCGCCCGCACCATCATCATCAGCGGCGAGATCAACCAGCAGCTCGCCGCCGCCGTCTCCGGCCAGCTGCTGGCGCTCGCGGCCGAGTCGGACGAGGACATCACGGTCTACCTGAACTCGCAGGGCGGCCACGTCGAGGCGGGTGACACGATCCACGACCTGCTGCGATTCGTGCGTCCCCGCATCCGGATGGTGGGCACCGGCTGGGTCGCCAGCATCGCGGCCCTGATCTACGTCGCGGTGCCGCGCGAGCGGCGGTTCTGTCTTCCCAACACCCGGTTCCTCCTGCATCAACCGGCGGGAGGGGCCGGCGGCTCGGCGAGCGACATCGAGATCGAAGCACGCGAGATCCTGCGCATGCGCGACCGGCTGAATCGCATCGTCGCCCGCGAGACGGGCCAGCCGTTGGAGCGGATCGAGGAGGACACGCGGCGCAACTTCTGGCTCGATGCGGACGCGGCGCTGCGCTACGGCATCGTCGGCCATGTGGTGGAGCACGTCGACCAGCTCGACGCACCGCCCGGGGCCTGACGCGTGACCGCGACCAACCATCTCGCGCCGGCGTGGTCCTTCACCCGCCGCATCGAACGGCCCGGGGCATGAGCGACGCGGTCGGTCGGATCCGCGTCACCCGTACCGGGGCGATCTGGTTCGACGGCACACCCGTAACGCTGCAGGCACTGGCACCGCTGCTGCAGGATCTGCGGTCTGCGGGTGGCGTCGTGTGGTACTATCGCGAGCAGGCGGATGACGAGCCCGCCCCGGAAGCCATGGCCGTGGTCCGGCTGGTGATCGAGCACCGGTTGCCGATTTCGATGTCCACGCGCCCCGACTTCGCGGACGTCGTCATGCCCGACGGGAGCGTCGCCCCCCGCGCCGGCCCGCATACGTTGAGTTGATGGTGCCGCGGCGCGGGCTGCTGGCGCTGCTCATCCTCGTGCTGCCGGCGAGCGCCCGGGCCCAGACCTGCTTTCGCGCGCGTCCCGGACCCGACTGCCGCTGGACGTGGCTCAGCGAATCGGGAGCGCGCTGGCTGTCCTCGGACCCCGCGGGCGCCGCCCGGAGCCACGAGTTCTTCTGGACGGTGGGGATGGCCCGGACGATCGGATCGCGGTCTGCCGCCGGATTCGCCGCGTCGTTCGGTACGGACCACGTCGAATCCGGGACCTACCGGCTGGCGCTCCAGGCGCGCTACCGCCGCTGGCTTCCACCGCTGCTGCTCGATATCGGCGCGGGGCCGATCCTCGCCGGCAGCGGCGACACCCCGGTCGGCTTGAACGGGGTCAGCACGCACGCCTCGCTCGGGTACCGGGGTCTGGTGGCGCTCGACGCCGCGTTCGACGCACACCGCCGCAATCTCACCGGCCGCACGACCGACGCGTACGTCGGCTTCCGTCTCGGGGGCCTGCCCGGCGTCGCGTTCGGTGTCGTGACGCCGATCGTGTTGATCGTCCGGGCACTGGGAAGTGGCCCCGACGTAGCTGCTCCCTGATCCGGCAGTGCCCGAGCTACCGGATATCACGCTGTATCTCCACGCGCTGACCCCGCGCATCCTGGGCTCGACCCTCGAGCGCCTCCGGATCGCGAGCCCGTTCGTGCTGCGCTCGGTGGACCCGCCCCCCGCCGAGCTCGAGGGCCGCGCGGTGCGCCGGCTGAGCCGCCTCGGCAAGCGGATCGTCCTGGAGCTGGAGGGCGAGTTCTACGCGGTGCTGCACCTCATGATCGCCGGCCGGCTGCGCTGGCTGCCCCCGGGCGCCGCGATCCCGGGCCGGCTGGGTCTCGCGGCGTTCAATTTCCCGCCGGGGACCCTGCTCTTCACGGAGGCCGGCGGAAAGCATCGTGCCTCGCTGCA
>DASUAH010000064.1:0-2163 GCA_035763885.1 Gemmatimonadales bacterium | reverse complement strand
CGGCTGCCCTGGGCGCCGAAGTCGAAGGGCGTGGCGAAGGTGTCCGCGGAGACCACGTGGATGTCGTCGAGGTCCACGCCCAGCTCCTCGGCCAGCACCTGGGCGGCGCCCGTCAGCGCGCCAGTGCCGATTTCGGCGGCGCCGGTGTTGAGCGCGACAGTGCCGTCGGGATTGACCTTCACGTACACGCCCGAGGAGCCGCCGGTCGTCGTCCACCAGCCGCAGGCCAGGCCCTTGCCGCGCCACGGCCCGGGCTTCCGGTCCTCCCAGCCGATGGCCTTCGAAGCCCGGAGCAGGCACTCCTCGAGCCCCACGGCGGTCAGCACCTGGCCGGTCGGTCCCTCATCGCCCTCACGCACGATGTTGCGCAGCCGGAGCTCGAGCGGGTCGAGGCCCAGTGCGTCGGCGATGATGTCCATCTGCGACTCGACGGCGAAGTTGGCCTGCGGCCCCGAGGGGGCGCGGTAGGAGCCGCAGTTGGTCTTGTTGGTGTAGACCGCGTAGCCCTCCAGGAAGAGGTTCGGGATCCGGTAGGGCCCGGCCAGTACGAGCGTGGCCACCGAGGCCACGCCGGGGCCGGAGCCTGCGAAGGCGCCGGTGTCGAACCAGATGCGCCCTTCCTTCGCGGTGATCCGCCCGTCGCGGGTCACGCCGGTCTTGAGCTCGACGATGGTGCCCTGTCGCGGGTAGGCCGCCGTCAGCTCCTCCTCGCTGGTGGTGATCACCTTCACCGGGCGGCCGGCCTTGCGGGCCAGCAGCGCCGCGAAGTGCTCGACCCCCACGCGGAGCTTGCCGCCGAAGCCGCCGCCAATGCCGGGCACGATCACGCGGATCCGGCCCGGTGGCACCTCGAGGATCTCGGCCAGCGTGTTCTGGATCTCGAAGGGCAGCTGGGTGTTGGACCACACGGTCACCTGCCCCGCGGAGTCCCAGGCCGCCACCGCCGCCCGCGGTTCCGTGTACCCCTGGTGCACCATGGCGGTGGTGAAGCGATGCTCGAAGACCCGGTGGGCCTCGGCCCAGCCGCGCTCGACGTCGCCGGTGACGATGCGGGCGCGGTTGCACACGTTGCCGTCGCGGTGGAGGATCGGGATTGCCGTGTAGGCACGCCAGTCCTCGTGGACGAGCGGCGCGCCCGGCGCCAGCGCGGCCGCCAGGTCGAGCACAGGGGTCAGCGGCTCGTAGGTCACCTCCACCGCCGCGGCGGCCGCCTCCGCCGCCTCGGACGTCACGGCGGCCACCGCCGCGACCGGCTGCCCCACGTAGCGCACCTTGTCGCGGGCGAAGACCGTCTCGTCCTTCAGCGCCCCGCCGTAGCGCACCGCGGGCACGTCGGCGGCGGCGAGCACGGCGCGCACGCCCGGCATCCGGCGTGCGCGCTCCATGTCGAGACGCGCGATCCGGGCGTGAGGCTCGCGGCTGCGCACGACCTTGCCCCAGAGCATGCCCGGCAGCGCGAAGTCCGCGGCGTACACCGCCGTGCCCGTCACCTTGCCCGCCGCGTCCAGGCGCGGGAGCGATTTGCCGACGACCCGGGTCTCGGTGGTCATCCCGACGCCCTCCCCGCGGCCCGCCGGGGGGCGGCCGCCAGCACCGCGTCCGTGATCTTCTGGTAGCCCGTACATCGGCAGAGGTTGCCGGCCAGGGCCTCGCGCACCTGCGCCTCGGTCGGCGCCGGGTGCTCGTCGAGGTAGGCCTTGGCCGACAGGATCATGCCGGGGATGCAGTAGCCACACTGCACGGCCCCGTGCTCGATGAACGCCTGCTGGAGCGGGTGGAGCCCATCGGGCCCGCCGAGCCCCTCGATCGTGGTGATGGCGCGCCCCGGGCACTCGGCGGCCAGCAGAATGCACGCGTTGACCGCCGCGCCGTCGAGCAGCACGGTGCACACGCCGCACTCGGCCTCCAGGCAGTTCTCCTTGGTGCCGGTGAGCCCGAGGTCGGTCCGGAGCACGTCGAGCAGCGAGCGGTGCGGCTCGGTGAGGACCTCATGGACCTCGCCGTTGACGGTCAGGGTGAGCGGGATCTTCGTCACCGGCGCGCCTCGATCCGCTCGGCGCAGCGCCCGAGCGCGCGCGGGACCAGCGTCTCCACCAGCAGCCGGCGGTAGCGCGCCGAGGCGCGCACATCGCCGATCGGCTGGCAGCCCGCCGCCGCCGCCCG
>DASUAH010000063.1:0-12652 GCA_035763885.1 Gemmatimonadales bacterium | reverse complement strand
CCGCCAGGTCGGAGTGGCCGCGGGGCTCGGGTCGCTGGGTCAGCTATCCCGAGGTGGACCGCTGCGCGTGGTTCGACCCCGCCACCGCGCGGGTCAAGCTCAATCCGGCGCAGGCCGGGCTGATCGACCGGCTGGAGGCGGCGCTCGGCTGAGCCGCGTTCGACGACCGGCGGCTCGCGCGCAGAGCAGTATCAGCGGCTCAACAGCCCGGCGTCCAGCACGAACTGCGACCCGGTCACGAACCGCGCCCGATCCGATGCGAGGTAGAGCACCGCCTCCGCCACGTCCTCCGGTTCGATCCACGGCGCCGGCTGCAGGTTGCCCGCGGAGCGCTCCGCGACCTGCTGCGGTGTGAGCCCCTCCAGCTCCGCGAGCCCGTCGTTCATCGGCGTGTTCACGCCGGTCGGGTGGATCGAGACCACCCGGATCCCGTGCGGCGCCAGCTCGATCGCCCACGACTTGGTGAGCCCGGTGAGCCCCCACTTGGACGCGGCATAGTGGCTGAGCCGGCCCATGCCGCGGAGCCCGGCCACCGACGAGTTGTTGATGATCACGCCCGAGCGCTGCCCGATCATCACCGGGATCACGCGCCGCGCGACCAGCCACGCCCCCTTGAGGTTGATGTCGAGCATCGCGTCCCACGCCTCTTCGGTCAGCTCGTGGGCCAGCCCGTAGGCGCAGATCCCGGCGTTGTTGAACAGGATGTCGATCCGCCCGAACCGCTCCACCGTGGCGTCCACCGCCCGCGCGATCGCCCCGTCGTCCCGCACGTCGCCCGCGACGGCGAGCCCTGCGGCGCCGGCGTCGCGGCACGCGGCCTCCAGCGACTCGAGATCGGCGGCCGACCCCATCGGGTACCCGGGATAGGCGAGCGGCCGAGCCACGTCGAACCCGGTGACGTGCACGCCGGCGCGCGCCAGCGCCAGCGCGGTCGCCCGGCCCTGTCCGTGCGCGGCGCCCGTGATCAGGGCGACCCGGCCCCGGAGATCGCTCACCGCGCCGCCTCGTGGGCCGCCGGCTTCCGGTACGGCTCCAGGTAGTCGTCGAGCGGGACCTCCAGCGCGTTGTTCACGACGTTGGTGGCGACCATGAGCGCGCCGAACGCGGTGAGCGCCACCAGCTGCTCCGGTGTGAACCGCCGGGCGAGCGGCGCGAAGACCTCGTCGGGCACCCGGTGCGGCGACTGCGCCAGCGCGCGGCCGAACGCCACCACCTCGCGCTCCGCCTCGCTCAGCACCAGCGCGTCCGGGTCCTCGCCCGAATCGATCAGGATCCGGCGGAAGAACGTGCCGCAGATCAGGCAGTCGGTCTCGCTCGAGATCGCGTGGGCGTAGAGCGTGGTGAGCCGGTCGCCGAGGAACGGCCGGACCTCGTCACGGAGCGGATACCACTCCATGAGCGCGTGGAAGGCGGGCGGCGACTGGAGCAGCGTGCGCTTCATGTTGGTGATCCGGCCCTGACGGGCGAGGTGGGCGTCGTGCGCCCCGCGCACCGCGGCCGGCGCGGTGGCGTAGTCGATCTGGGGGACCCGGCTCATACGCCCTCCTCTGCGGGTTCCGGCGGCGCCGGCGCCTCGGACACCGGCTGCACCTCCTCCTTGCGCCCGCGGGCCCGCAGCCCGCGCACCGCCTCGATCCCGAAGGCGCAGCACGCCGCCCACACGAAGCCGAACAGGTAGCCCGCGATCACGTCCGACGGATAGTGGACGCCGAGGTACAGGCGGGACAGGCCGATCAGGAAGATCAGGAGCCCGGCGACAATGATGACTACCCACTTGAAGGCGGCCCGCCCGCACAGGCGCACCAGGAGATACGCGAGCACCAGGTAGAGCACCATGGAGGCGGTCGCGTGGCCCGACGGGAACGAGGCGGAGACCGGCCGCGCGAACGGGGTGTCGAGCACGAACAGTTCCGGCCGGGGCCGCGCGAACGTGCCCTTGAGCACCCGATTCAGGAGATCGCCCCCGGCCACCGCCATCGCGAGCAGCAGCACCCCCACCCGCTCGCGGACCGCCCAGAGGAAGGCGCAGGCCACCAGCGCCACCACCACGACCGTGAGCCCGTTGCCCACCGCGGTGATCTGGAGCGCGACCGTGTCGAGCGTGGGTGTCGCGTGCCGGTTGAGCCAGAGGAGCACCGCGTCGTCGAACCGCTGGGTCTCGCCCTTCCCCACCGCCTCCGCCAGCTCGGCGAAGCCCCAGAGGCCGGCGAGCGCGACCGCCAGCGCGATGATGAGGGCCAGCTCCACCGCAACGTACAGGTTGTGCACGTGGCGAAGCAGCCAGCGGAGGGGACGCGCGAGCAGCGCGCGCGCGTCCTGCATCGACGATGGTCGAGGGGTCATACCCATGCGTGTCACCCATTCTAGCGGCGATCGCCCGGCCATCAACCTGCCCGCGGGGTCCCGGGCCCAAACCAGCGCCCGGCCGCTGTCGCGAACGCGCCCCTGTCATGTCGCGTTTGAGCCCTAACATCCGGCGACCCGGCGCGCCAGCTTGAAAGATGAGCCGGGAGCTCGTGACCGCATTCTCCGACATCCTCCTTGCCCGGGACCGCCCGGCGAGCGTCCGGGAGGTGCCCCGAACCGCGGCCGAGGGCTTCCACCCCTCTCCATCGGACTGGCGGGACGAGGTCCTCTATTTCCTGCTGCCCGACCGGTTCAGCGATGGCGGCGAGACCAATCGTCCGCTCCTGGACCGGAGCAACCGGGCGGCGGCCCGCCCGGCGCCGGCGAACGAGGCGAGCTGGCGCTGGGACCGCTGGGCCGAGTCGGGCGCGGACCGCTGGCAGGGCGGCACGATCCGGGGCATCACGTCCCAGCTCGACTACCTGAAGCAGCTCGGCGCGACCGTCATCTGGGTCGGGCCCGTCTTCAAGCAGCGGGGTCATCTCGACACCTACCACGGCTACGGCATCCAGGATTTCCTCGAGGTCGATCCGCGCTTCGGCACCCGGCGCGATCTCACCGCGCTGGTCGCTGCGGCCCATGCCAGGGGGCTCCGGGTCGTCCTCGACATCATCTTCAACCACTCGGGCGCCAACTTCGACTACCGCATCGGCGGCGCGCGGGTGCGGAGCCCGGGCTTCCTGCCGTGGCCGCGCTTCTACCCCTCGATCGGCTGGCGCGGGCGCGACGACGAGCTCCTCGACGTGGTCCGCGGAGCGGACGATGGCGTGTGGCCGGCCGAGTTCCAGGAGCCGTCGCGCTACACCCGTGCCGGCGCCGGCGATCTCGGCGCGGGCCCCATCGAGGACTTGCACGCCGAGCACAAGCGCTCCGACTTCTTCGACCTGCGCGACTTCAACCTCGACCCGCCGAGACCCGGCAGGCGCGATCCGGGAACGCTCGGGCTCCTCGCGGCGTGCTACAAGTACTGGATCGCGCTCAGCGACTGCGACGGCTTCCGCATCGACACCCTCAAGCATGTCTCCTTCGAGCAGGGGCGGAATTTCTGCGGCGCGCTGAAGGAGTTCGCCGCCCGGCTCGGGAAGCACGACTTCTTCCTGGTCGGGGAGGTGGCCGGCGGGGACCTGAACCAGGACCGGTATCTCGACGTGCTGGGACTGAACCTCAACGCGGCCCTGGACATCGGCGAGATGCGGCTCACGCTGGCAGGCGTCGCCAAGGGGTTGGTGGACCCGGCGGCCTACTTCGACGGCTTCGATCCCGGCAAGGCGGTGATGGGGTCGCACCGGAACCTCGGCCGGCACCACGTGTCGATCCTGGACGACCACGATCACGTGTTCGGCGACAAGATCCGGTTCTCCAGCGACGCCTCCTCGGACCACCAGATCGCGGCGGCGATCGGGCTGCAGCTCTTCACCCTGGGCATCCCGTGCATCTACTACGGGTCGGAGCAGGCGCTGGCGGGGCCCGAAGCATCCGAGCGGCGCTTCCTCCCCGACTGGAAGACGTCGGACCGCTACCTGCGCGAGGCGATGTTCGGCCCGGAGCACCCGCGCCGGCATGGGCGGGACGGGATCGCCCCCCCACCCGCCGGACTGGATCCCCGCCTGCCCGGGTTCGGTCCCTTCGGCACCGCGGGCCGGCACTGCTTCGATCCCGCGTTTCCCACCTATCTGCGCATCAGCGCGATGACCGCGGTGCGGAGCCGGTACCGCTCCCTCCGCGGCGGCCGGCAGTACCTGAGACCCACCGCGGTCCTGCAGAAGGGGTTCGGCGCGCCCGGCTCGGGCGAGCTCCTCGGCTGGTCCCGCCTCCTCGACGACGAGGAGGCGCTGTGCATCGTCAACATCCATGGAACGGACGCCCGGGGGGCCGACGTTGTGGTCGATGCGGACCTCAACCCTCCCGGGGCGGCCCTGACCGTCGTGCTCAACACGGCGGAATCGGCGCGAGCGGGAGGGCCCGGTTTCCACCCCGTCGGCTCAACCGTGCCGGTCAAGCGGAACGCCGACGGTGCGGCGTACGTCGAGCTCAGGAATGTCCCGGCTTCCGAGGTGCTGGTGCTGGTGAATCACGCCTGATCCCGGGCTGAGGCTGTGGCGCCGCCGCCAGAGCAGCAAGCCGCTCGGCTTCACGCCGTAGCGCCGCGCTGACCGATACGGGATACGGCGGTCGCGCCGGATCGAGCGATCGCACCCGCGCGGGCAGCGCGGCGATCTCTTCCGCGGCCCGGGCCCGGGCCGCCTCGAGGCTTTCACATCCCGCATCCGTCCGCGCCCCGGCGCGCATGACCCGCCGGAGCAGCGGCTGGCCGGCCGCCTCCTCGTCCGCGCGGGCGATCACGTCACCCACCGCCTCGCCGCCCGCGTAGCGGCGGAAGACCTGCTTCCGGCCGGGGAGCGTCGCCTTGCCCGGCGAGGTCTTGAGCCGGCCGCTGCCGGCGTACTCGACCAGCTTGTACACCAGGTCGAGCACCGGCGCGTCCCGCGCCACCGCGAGCTCGCTCCCGACCCCGAACCCGTCGGCCGGCACCCCGCGCGCCACCAGCCCGGCGATCTGGCGCTCGTCCAGCCCGCCGCTCACCACGATCCGCATCCGCTCGAGCCCGGCCGCGTCCAGCCGCTCTCGCGCGGCCACGGCGAGCGCCTCCAGGTCGCCGGAATCGATGCGGATAGCGCGCACGCGGAAGTCGTCGCCCAGCTCTCGCGCCAGCGCGATCACGTGCTCGACCCCTTGGAGCGTGTCGTAGGTGTCCACCAGCAGCGCCGCCTCGGGCCAGTGCCGCACGAACGACCGGAACGCGTCCAGCTCGGTCGCGTGCGCCTGCACGTAGCTGTGCGCCATGGTCCCGCGCACCGGGATGCCGTACAGCGTGCCGGCCAGCACGTTGCTGGTCCCCGCAAGGCCGGCGATGTGGAACGCGCGCGCGCCCTTGATTCCCGCGTCGGCGCCGTGCATGCGCCGGAGCCCGAAGTCGACCACCTCGCGGCCCGCCGCTGCCGTGACCAGGCGCGCCGCCTTGGACCCGAGCACGCTCTGCACGTGGATCTGATTCATCACCATCGTCTCGAGCAGCTGCGCCTCCGCGATCGGCGCGGCAACCTCGAGGATCGGCTCACCGGGGAAGAGGGGCGTCCCTTCCGGCACCGCGAACACGTCGCCGGAGAAACGGAGCCGCCCGAGCCAGTGGAGGAAGTCGTCGGTGAACCCGCCGAGCGCGCGCACGCCCTCGAGCGCGGTCGTGCCGAACCGCAGGGTCTCGAGGAAACGCAGCACGTCGTCCAGGCCGCAGGCGAGCACGTAGTTCCGCTCGGCGGGCATGGTGCGGAAGTAGAGCGAGAAGACCGCGCGGCCGGTGATGCCCTCGGCGACGTACGCCTGGGCCATGGTGAGCTCGTAGAGATCGACCAGCAGCGCCTGCGTCTCGTCGGTGACCCACCCGGGGGAAGGTGTCACGCCGACGCCGGCTCCTCGAGCACGGCGCCCGCCGCGGCCATCTCGGCCACCGCCTCCCGACCGCCGGCGGGCATCACCGGCAGAGCCCCCCCGGGAATGAGCGACACCTCGAGGCCGAGGCGGCAAGCGTCCAGCACAGTGTGGCGCACGCACACGTCCAGCGCGAGGCCGCCGACCCACAGGCGCGCCACGCCGTCGCGCCGCAGCCGGGCAGCGAGCCCCGTGTCGTGGAACGCGGAGTACTGGTCGTGGTCGAATCGGGTGCCCTTCGTGATCTTCACCACGTCGGCCGGGAGCTCGAGCGCGGGGTGGAACTGCGCGCCCGCCGAGTCCTGCAGGCAGTGCGGGGGCCACTCGCCGCCCTGGGCGCGGAAGCTGGGGTGTCCCTCGGGGTGCCAATCGCGCGACGCGTACACCGGAACGCCCGCCGCGCGCGCGGCGCGGAGCCAGCGGTTCAGCACCGGGACGACCCGATCGCCGTCCGGGATCGGCAGCGCGCCGCCGGGACAGAAGTCGTTCTGCACGTCCACGATCAGCAGCCCGTCGCCGGGGCGGAACGCGGGAGTCGTCATCGCCGCCTCGCTCGTAAGCCCCGGAACCCTACGGCCGCACGCGGGGGCCGGCAAGCGACCGGATCACCGTACCGGCTTCGAGCCCAGCATACTGTGCTGCACCACCGTGGCGGGCGCCGCCTCCCCATGCGGCACGCCGAACACCAGGCGCCGGGTCCAGCCCAGGTCCAGCTCCACCACCGTGCCGGAGGCGTCGCGCGCGGTCTTCCAGGCTTTCGCCTTGGGCGGCTCGCCGCCGTTCGCCGCGATCGCCGCCTGGACCAGCTCGTCGGCCGGATCGGCGGTCTCGGCGAGCTTCCCGCAGGTGACGCAGCGCTGAGCCTCGATATCCCGGGTGCACACCGGCCGGCCGCACCAGGGGCAGGCCCGGCGATGTCCCTCGCACGTCGCCTTGCCGCACACCGCGCACGCCTTGGTGCCCTCGAGCGAGAACGCCGCCCCGTCCACGTGGCACATCGTCCGGTGCCGCTCGCACGCCATCGCGCCGCCCCGGTCCGCCAGCCCCACCAGATGGCGGGCGCAGTGCCTCGGCTTGAACACCTCCGACTCGCAGGCCCCGCCGTGCTTCTCGCACACCCGGGCGCCGCAGGTGGCGCAGGCCGCGACCTCGTCGGTCGCGAGCACCGCGCCCGGCTCCTCCACGCAGGTGTCGCGGTGCGCCTCACACAGGAGTCGGCCGCTGGCGTCGGAGCGGCGGAGGTGCCGGGAGCAGTGCACCGCGCCGTCCACCGCGCAGGTGGCCTGGTGCCGCTGGCAGACGTGGCGCTCGCACGAGCCGCAGCGGACCACCTCGTCCAGCCCCACCGGCTCGCTGGTGCCGCCCTCGCACAGCGTCACGCACCCGGCGCAGAGCCAGCGCGCCCCCTTGGGCGCGAGCTCGCCCGTGCGGGTGGCGTGCGCCCGGCAGATCGCGAGCCCGCAGCGGCCGCACCCGATCGCGCAGGCCGGACACACGCGATGGCGCCCCGCCTCGCACTCCGCCGCGTGCTCGACGCAATGCCCCTTGCCGCACGACCCGCAGGTGCGCGCGTGCTCGGCGCAGACCGGGTGCTTGCCGGCGTCGCACCGCGCCAGGCCGTGCGCCCGGCAGCTCGGCTCGGCGCAGATGGCGCAGCGCTCGCTGCATGCCGGGCAGCAGGCGTGTCCCCCGCGGCAGACGGCGATCGCGGCAGGCTCCGCGCCGCAGCCGGGACAGTGGATGGCCCAGCGGGCCGCACCGCAGAGGAGCCGGGTCGCCTCCAGCGTCGCCTCGCGCCCCGAGTCCGAGCGGAGCCGCCACCGGGCGCGCTGGGCCAGCACGCGCCACTCGACGATTTGCAGCGGGTGTACAGTCACCCGCACCCGGTGGCGTTCGGTCTCCTCTTCCCTGCGCCTCTCGAGCTCCCCCCTGATCGCCGCCTTTGCGTCCTCCGCGTCTTCGCGGTCATCCTCCGACCCGAGCTCGGCCAGCACGGCTCCGTAGTAGCGCTCGAGCCGCTCGACTTCCGCCTTGAGCGTGCGCCCGGCTTCGTCCTCCGCGCGGGCGATGTCGGCCTGGAGCACGCGCTCGATGTGGCCGACGAGGAGCGGCATCAGCTCGGCGGCAGGACGCGGGGCGGCCTCGCGGGCATTCGCGGCTGGGGTCCCGGCGGTGGCGGGCTCCGCCCGCACGAGGTCTTCCGGCACCGGCACGCCGGTCGAGAGATCGACCAGGGCCGACTCGACCAGCCGCTCCTCCAGCCGGGGGCCGGCCTTGATCGAGACCCGCGCGAGCAGCCGGCCGATCGGCAGCACCGCGAGCTCCACCTCCCCCGGCTCCGCCGTCGTGCCGACCAGCGGCAAGGGCAGGTCGATCCGCTCGACCGCCGGATTCACCGTGGGCGGGATGAGCCCGCGCAGCTCGCGCACGCCGCGGCTCCGGATCGCCCCGACCAGCCGCTCGAAGAGCGGGCTGCCGAGCGCGAGCAGCTCCGCCTCGGGGTCCTCGTCCAGCGCCTCGGGCGCGAGCGCGATCCGCACCCGCGCGGCGCCGCCCCACGGCGCTCGCTCGCCTTCCGGCACCTCGAACTCGAGCAGCGACTCGCCGGTATCCATGAGCAGCGCGCCGACCAGCGAGGTGTACTTCTCCAGCAGCTGCCGCGGGCGGGGGTCGGTCGCGAGCGGCGTCTTCTCGGGCGCGGGCGCCGGCGGGGGATCGGTCATGCGCCGAGCGGCGCGGCGGGGTCGGCAGAGAGCTCGACCAGCGTGAGCGGGAGCCGGTCGGCCTGGGCGGTGAGCGTGACGGCGCGGCCGGTTGCGGTGACGCCGGTGACGCGGTAGACCGGGCCGTAGTCGGGGTGCATGCCGGCGGGCTCCACCGCGGGGCCACTGCCCAGCGCGTCGAAGATCTCGTTCACGTGGAGGCCGAGCTGCTGCCGGACGGACTCCACGCCCGGCGCCACGCTCATCTGCACCGTGCCGTAGCCCAGCCGGAGCCGGGCGGGTACGGTGAGCGAGGTGAACTCGCGCTCGAGCCGGCCGGCCGCGTCCTCGGCCGCGACGGCGGAAGCCTGCTCCTCCTCGGCGACAGCGGCGGCGCGCTCCGCCGCGACGCGGTCGCCCAGGTCCTCCATCTTCCGCTCGAACGCCTCGTCGGAGTCGGCGTCCAGCCAAAGCTCGCCCAGCAGCCCCTCGAAGCTCTCGCCGTCGTCGTCGTCCATCCGCTCGAGGATCAGGTCCAGCTCCCCCACCACCAGCTCGAACAGCCGGATCTTCGTGTGCAGGAGCCGCAGGATGTGCGACTCCACCGTGCCGCGGGCGGCGTAGTTGTACAGCTCCACCTCCCGCGTCTGCCCGAACCGGTGCACCCGGCCGATCCGCTGCTCCACCACCATCGGATTCCAGGGGAGCTCGTAGTTCACCAGCTGGTGGCAGAACTGGAGGTTGAGCCCCTCGGCCCCCGCGCGCGTGCTCACCAGCACCGCCCGCGGCTCGGCCTTGAACCGCTTGAGCGCCTTGTGCCGCTCGAGCCGGCCGAGGCTTCCCGTGAAGGCGATGGCGGGGCGGCCGAGCTCGGGAGCGCGCTTCGCCACCAGGTCGATGGTGGGGAGGTGCTCGCTGAAGACGACGACGCGGTCGGGCGATTCGACGAGCAGCTTCGAGAGCTCCGCCAGCTTCGCGTGCGCCGTGATCTGGGCGGCGCGCTCGGCGATGGCGCGGGCCCGGCGGCGGAAGTCGGGCAGCACCAGCTCGCCTTGGGCCAGGTGCTCGAGGGAGGTCGCGAGTGCGGGGGCGGAGGAGCAGAGACGCTGCGCGAGACGGAGACACTCGAGGAAATAGATCCCGCGTCCGGTGGCCGCGCGCTTGCGGCGGCGGTCGCTGCGTTCCTCCTCCTCGCTGGGGGTGCGGAAGCCCTCCTTGTACAGGTCGCGGAGCAGCCGCGCGGTGTCGACGTAGAGATCGGCCTCCGCGGGCGTGAGCTCCAGGCTCGGGTGCTTCGGCCGTCGCGGCGGGAGCGACATGATGTGGGCGACGCTCGCGCGGCGGGTGCGGATCATCACCCGGCCGGCGAGGTCGCGGAGCGCCTCGGGCTGCCGCACCTGGCGGGTGTTTCCACCCATCACGTATTGCCGCTGGAACTCGCGCCAGGTGCCGAAGTGTCCGGGGCGGAGCAGGGTCACCAGGTTGTACAGCTCGCGGAGATCGTTCTGGATCGGCGTGGCGGTGAGGAGGAGCAGGTAGTTCCGGCGGATCTGCTGGATGAGCTGATAGCGGGCGGTGCGGTGGTTCTTGCACTTGTGCGCCTCGTCCACGATCACCAGGTCCCAGCGGTGGCGGAGCAGTGCCGCGGCGTGCGCGTCCTGCCGGGCGCGATCGTAAGAGGCGATCGCGCGGGTGGCCGTCTCCCACTCCTCGGGCGACTCGATCGGGGTGAGCTCCTCGAAGAACTTGTCCTCCAGCTCGTCCACCCACTGGGTGACCAGGCTCGCGGGGGTGAGCACGAGGACGCGCCGGGCGAGGCCACGGACCGACAGCTCCTTCATGATGATCCCGGCCTCGATCGTCTTGCCCAGTCCCACCTCGTCGGCGAGGATGGCGCGGCCGCTCATGGGCGGCTGGAGCACCTGCTGGGCGACCCGGATCTGGTGCGGCAGCTCCTCGATCCGGTTCATGTCGAGCGTGATCAGCCGGTCGAAGGCGGGGAGGAGCGCCAGCTCCTCGGCCGCGCGGCGGAGGCGGAGCCAAGCGCCGCTCGTGGCCGGCCGCTCCAGGCCTGCGGTGAAGCGGGCGAGGGAGTCGGGGTCGATGTCCCAGACGAGCGAGCGATCGGGCATTCGGAGGGAGTATGGCGGGCGGGCGGGGTGGGCGGGAGGGGCTGGTACGGTTTCCGTGCGCGGGTATCGCGAACGCCGCCTGGACCGCGCATGGGCCGGCTGGTCGGCCGGAGCTGTTGGGCAGAGGGTCAGGCGGCGGGAGCGTGCATCGATCTTTCGCGGCGAGTGTCGTGCCGCAGGTCGAGCTGGCGGAGCTCTGCCCAGTAGCGGGGCGGAACCAGCGCCCGCTGCACCCACGATCCGAGGTGTACGGCCCGCAGCACCTGGTAGACGTCGATGGCGCTCGCAAGTCGTGGGCTCGGCAGCCGGAGCATGCGGCGAATCGGCGGAGGCAAGAGCACCGCCTGCACGCGCCGCAGCAGGGCATAGCGCCACGGGCCGAGCTGATGCCGATACGCCGCGTAGAGCGCCGCAGTGTGATCGCTCCACGCCAGATCCTCCGCGACTTGCCGCACCCGGTCGGCACCCCACGTCTCATAGCTGGGGGGCAGCGCCGGAATGCCGAGGCCCTCGCCGATGCGCCGGAAGTCGTCGTAGAGGTCCTGCTGGTCGATCGGGGCGAGTGAGCCCTCGAGCAGGGTATGAGCGCGTTCGGAGTAGTAGATGAGCATGTAGAGGACGGCTCGATGCGCCCAGGCCGGGATCGTCTGGCCGCGGGCGGCCTCCACCGCCGCGTGGGCGCGGCCGATCTGTTCCAGCGCGCGCTGCGCATCCGCGGCCGCACCGAAGGCAATGCGCTGGGCGTACCGCACGGTGCGAAAGACTCGCCCGATCGGATCCCGCGGCAGCGCACCTGTGACGAACAGCCAGTCCACCGCTCGGTTGAGGGCGAACTCGGCAGCCGCACCGGCGAAGATGAGCAGGACAGCGTCACCCCGGCTCCAGATGCGACGGGTGACGCAATGCTGAACCGGCGTCAGTGCCATGTGCCCCAAATCTGGTCGTGGCGCGAGGCGAAGCGGCGCTGGCTCCGGGCCTAGCTGCCCTCCGGCCCGAGCTCCGGCCTCGACCCGCGCTCCACCCGCTCCGCCGACCAGGCGCGCGCCGGACCCGCGTCGCGCCGCACCGTGCCGCCCACCCGCTCGCCCGTCACCACCCCCTCGAACCTGAGCCGACCCCGCGCAGCCGCGCCCCCGCCCCCGCCCCCGCCCGGCTCGTCGAGCGTAAAGCGCAGCCGGTCCCCCGACAGGCGCACATCCTCGAGCGGGATGGTCCGTCCAGCCGTCTCGGCCGTCCCGGTCACCATCTGGAACTCCTGCTCCAGTTGGAGACTGTACCCGTTCCCAGCACCGTCCGACCGCACCCTCCACGTTCCCGCGACGTCCGCCGGAATGATCCAGAAGTGGGCGTGCTTCTGGAACCCGCTCGGCGGCTTCGCCACCACCGTGCTGTCCGGCTTCCATGCCCCCATATCGAAGGTGTTGGAGACGATCCGCGTCCCCGGCCGGAGCTCGCGAAAGAGCTTCGGCCGGAGCCGCTCGTTGAGCTCGGGGAGGAGATAGAGCGTGACCACCGTGGCCTCGCGGAGGTCGGCCGTGAACAGATCGGCGTTCTCGAAGCTGATCCGGCCCGCCACCCCGGCCGTGTCGGCGTTCCTGCGGCTTTCCGCGATGCGCTCCGGATCGATGTCCACGCAGACGCCGCGTCGCGCCCCGTACCGCTTCACCGCCGTGATGACGATCCGCCCGTCGCCGCAGCCGAGGTCGTACACGACGTCCTCCGCTCCCACTTTCGCGACGTCGAGCATCGCGCGCACCAGCTCGGTCTGCGTCGGCACGAAGTGGACGTCGGGCGAGCGGCGCGGGGCGGCCACCTCCTGGCCCGCGAGGGGGCCGGGGATCGCGGCGAGCGGGAGCGCAAGCGCTGCCCGCCGCGCCAGCGCTCCGAGGTGGGGGATTCGTATCCCGAGTCTGCCTCCCACAAAGG
>DASUAH010000062.1:0-6926 GCA_035763885.1 Gemmatimonadales bacterium | reverse complement strand
AGCGGCGGCGGATCACGATCATCGCACCAGATGGGAGGGTCGACGATCGTCTCGTTGCGAACGCCCCAACGGCTGACCACGGCATCGGAGTACTCCCGCTCGTCGGCGCCGGTTCCCTGACGATCAACGTAGGTGACCGTGCCGGCCAGCCCGTGCGCGACTGCTCCGCGCTCAGCCAACCACTGCGCTACACTGACTACAGACGAGGAATCGAGGCCGCCCGAAAGCTGAGCCCACGCATTACCCTCATTGCCCAGTCGCAAACGCACGGCGTGGGTAATCAATTCGCGGAGCATCGCCGCAGCTTCGTGCTCTGGGATGCTGGAGGGAGGTGCCGGCTCGATATTGCGGGGCGACCAGTATTCCTGGACCTTAAGGCGTCCGCCTTCGACCGAGGCGAAATGGCCGGCGGGCAGGGCCCGCACGCCATCGTACACCGTGAGTCCCGGTGACAGCGCCGCGCCCGCCGCCCACTCGGCGAGGAACTGCACGTCGTATTGGTCGTCGATCGCCAGCGCCTCGGCGCGAGACGCGAAGGCAAGGAAGCCGGTGCGCGCCGCGTAGTGCAGCTTCCGCACGGCGAAGGCGTCACATGCGGCAACGCCTGTCCGTTCGCCGCCGTTCCAGACGAGGAAGGCGAAATCACCGAGGATCCGAAGGACGGACCCGGCACCGTTTCGAGCGACGAGGCGGAGCACGACCTCGAGCTCGCTGAGGTGTTGCCCACGGCAGCCCGCCCACTGCTCGAGCTCGGCTCGGTTGTCCAAACGCGCTGTTCCGACGGCAAGCCAGCCGCCGTGCCCGGCCAGCAGGGAATCCGCCGGCAGGTCGTTCGTGGCAAGAAGCACCGACAGCCCGGTCGTCGAGCGCCACTCGAACTCGAGCCCCCGCGCGCGCGGCACCCTCTCGTGCTCGCGCCGCACCGCGTCGGGAATGCCGCGGCCGTCCGAATCGATCAGACAGACGAAGAGCCTCACGGCAACTGATCCGGCAGCTGGACGAAGCGCTTGGCGTGCTCCGCGACGTCGTTGATCGGCTCGCCGCGATATTCGATCCAGGCGTGAGCCTGGAACGGATAGGGCTGCACCCCCTGGCAGTACCTAACCGTTACGCCCTGCCGGCGCAGCAGGTAGTAGAGCACCAGCGACTGCTCCAGGCACAGCGCCCGGCCAGGGTACAGCGCCCCGGCCATCGCCACCGCGTGCTCCGTCGCCTTCACCGCGTCGAGGCCGACCGCCCACGTCGCCAGCGTCGGCGCACCCGCAACGCGCCGACGGATCCAGCGCAGGGTCCGGCCGAACCCGCAGATCCTGAGTGCCGCTTTCAGGCCAAGGATCATGAGCCCGCACCGGAGCACGGACGGGACCCGCACCTCGGCGCAACGCGCCGTCGACGGAACCGCTCGCCGCGCCGCATCAGCTTCCATGACCCACCTCGAGCGGCCGCTGGCGGTCGTGTTCCCGCTGCGCGTGGCATAACCTCCAGTACCGCCCCTCCCGTGCGAGCAGCTCCTCGTGCCTCCCCTGCTCGACGATGGTGCCCCGCTCGAGCACCAGGATCTGGTCGGCGCTCCGGACGGTGGCGAGGCGGTGCGCGATGACGAACGTGGTGCGACCACGGCAGAGGCGGCGGAGGGCGTCCTGGATCAAGACCTCGCTCTCCGGGTCCAGGCTCGATGTCGCCTCGTCAAGGATGAGGATCCGTGGATCCACCAGGAGGGCCCGCGCGATCGCGACCCGCTGACGCTGGCCGGCGGACAGCCGCACCCCCCGCTCACCCACCCGCGTCGAGTAGCCATCGGGGAGTCGGTCGACGAATTCATCGCAGTGGGCCAACCGCGCGACCGCGCCGACGTCGGAGAGCGTGGCCCCCGGCCGGCCGTAACGGATGTTGTCGCCGATCGTGCCGTCGAAGAGAACGTCGTCCTGGAGCACCACCCCGACGTGGGAGCGGTAGTCCCGGCGCCGCACGGCGGCGAGATCGCATCCGTCGACCAGTATCCGTCCGGCGGTGGGCCGGTCGTGCGCGAGGAGCAGCCGGCAGAGCGTGCTCTTGCCCGAGCCGTTCGCTCCAACCAGCGCGGTGGTGGACCCGGCGGGTGCGTGCAGGCTCACCCCCCGGAGCGCGAGCTGCCCCTGGACGTACCGGTAGCTCACGTCCTCCAAGTCCACGGTCCCCACCAGGCGCGGCAGGCCCGCGCGGCCCCGGTCCTCCTCCTCCTCGGTCGCGAGCCCCCGGAGCTCGGCGATCCGGCGGAGGGCGGCCACCGCCTTGCCCAGCTCGCCCGCGCCTGCCGCGATCTGCACGACGGGACTCAAGAGGAACCCGGTGAGCGAGACGTACATCACGAAGCTCCCCAGGCTCATCGTCCCGGCCGCCACGGCCCGCCCACCCACGACGATGATCACCACGCCGACGATGCCGGAGACGAGCGTGCTGCCCGCGTGGAACCGTGAGATCCCGCGCAGCGCCAGAATGCCCTCGCGGAGGAGCCGGTGCGCCTCCCGCGTGAAGCGGTGGGCCTCCCGTCGCTCCGCCCCGTGCGCCTTGACGGTCCGAATGCCGCCGAGGGCCTCGACCAGCCGCCCGGTGACCTCCGCGTGGAGACGGCCCGCGCGCTCGAGTACCGCGGCGAGCCGGCGGAAGCCGCCGCTCAGGGCGACCGCGGCCAGGCTCAGAATCGCGAGCACCGCGAGGCTGAGGGAGGGGTCGAGCCAGAAGAGAAGGCCCACCGCCAGCGCGCCCGTGAGCAGGGAGCTCGCCAGCTGCACCACCCCGCTCCCCACGACGTAGCGAAGCTGCTCGGAATCGGTCATGAGGCGGGCGGCGAGCGCGCCGCTCTGGAGCGCATCGAGGCGCCGCAGCGGGAGCCCCACCATGCGTTGCTGCAGCCGGCGGCGCAGCTCGGCGATGGCGCGGTGGCCGGCGAGCCCGGCAACCTGTCCGGCCCCGAACGCCGTCGCTGCCTCGAGCACCACCGCGGCGCACGTCAGGAGCGCGATGGGCACGAGAAGCCCGATGCGCTGACGCCCGATGACCTCGTCAACCACGTACTTCGAGGCAGCGGGAAGGGCGAGCGCCGCGATGCGGTTGGCCACGACGAGGAAGAGGGCCGCCGTCAGCGGCCACCGGTGACGCCGGAGCAGCGCGCGCGCCTCGCGCCAGGCGCCGGAGGAGGTCACTCGCCTCATGTCGGCACCCGGTCGATCAACGCTGCCTCGAGCAGGCGCTCGATCAGCGCTTCGACATCAGCCTCCAGCAGCTCGGCCGGAGCGTCGTATTCATCCCCCAGACAGCGGAGGATCTCGAGCAGGGGCTCGCCCGCGACGAGCAGATCCCAGACCCGGCCGGCGACCTCGTTCAGGGTGTAGTACCGCCCGGCGTCCGCATCGAGGAGCACGGTCGTGTCGGCATGGCGGGCCCAGACGACGTGCGGCCGCGCCCGGAAGCGGTCGGACAGGAGACGGCGCCGGAGCATTTCGCCCGGGACGGCGGATACCATGGTCGCGTTCCTCGTTCCCGCCCTCGGTCGAGGGCGAGGCTGACAGACTAGGAAGCGCCCCGAATGCTCGCCATACGCAGAACTGCGCCAACTCTTGCTCCGCCGCGACAGCGCGGCGGGGAGCGGCGGTTCAGCTGGCCTTGCCCAGGAGGGTCGTCTCGAACCGGTAGAGGAGCTGCTGAAAGCCGCCCTCATCCTCGAGCGACTTGACGGAGCAGCCGAAGTGACGCTGCAGGACGCGCGTGACTGCGCTCGCGTGGGAGAACCGCATCTCGGCGACGACCTGCTTCGCCGACCAGCCCTGCACGTCGAGCCACCACGCCGCATGGAGTGCGGTGCAGGAGCCGAGCACCATCGCCGGGCCGGGCAGGCGGGCCTGCTGCAGCGATCGCTCGAGCGTACGGCGCGAGATGCCGCTCCAGGCAGCGGCCGTGCCGACGCGGAGCCGCGGCGACGCCTTGAGCGCGCTGACCAGGAAGAACGGGCGGAAGGGAACGGGGACCAGCGGCACCACGTGCCGGGCGAGCGTTTCCGCGGCGCTCGGGACGTGGGGCGGCCGGAGCAGCGGACGCAGCGCGAGGCCGAGATGCTCGTAGTTGCGGAGGACGACGTGCAGACCGCGGCCGGCGGCGATGATGTCGGGGGTTTCCCGCAGCGCCGCCGGCGTGGGTGCGAAGTACAGAATCAGCGGAAGGGTGGGCGCCAGCCGTCGGAGCGCGCCGAGCACGGGCAAGGTGCTGGCGCCGGACACGTCCCACAGGTCGGCCACGACCGCATCCACCCCGCCGCCCGCCACCAGCCCCACGAGGTGGTCGATGGTCTCGCAGAAGCGGGTCGTCGCCAATGCGCCGATCTGCTCGCCGGCGAGCCGCTGCGCCGCCGGTCCAATGATCATCGCCGCGACCGTAGGCATACGCCAAGCTAACCTATCCCGGGCGGTCCGGAACCGGGCGGCGAGCCGGCGGCGGCGCCGCATTGGGTCACGCCTCCAGCGGGCATCGCGTCGGCCTGCGGTCCTTCATTGCATTTTCACGGTCTCTTGGGGTGCGGCGCGCTAGACTGGCCAGGGAGTGATGTGTGCGGTTCAGCGGGAGGTACCTGCAATGACTACGGGAAAGATCTGCAGTCGCATCGTTGCGACCGTGTGGCCGACCGAGACCGTGCGGGCCGCGGCGCTGCGGATGGCCGAGAACGATGTCGGCAGCCTAGTGGTGATCGAGGCTGACGGGCTGCACCGGCCGATCGGCATCCTCACCGACCGCGATATCGCGGTCCGGTGCGTCGGCGGGCGGCTCGACCCGGACAAGACGCCGGTCTCGACGGTGATGACGACGCGGGTGCACACGATCGACGAGCAGGCGGCGGTGGAAGACGCGCTCTCCCAGATGGCGGCCGGCGGCACGCGGCGGCTGATCGTCACCGGGAGGGGGGAGCGGCTGGTCGGGGTGCTCAGCCTCGACGACGTGCTCGACCTGCTCACGACGGAGACGGCGGCCATCGGGAAGCTGCTGGACAAGCAGCGGCCCCACGTCACGGCGTAGCCGGCGGCGATCTCGCTACGGCCGCAGTCGCGGCCGCCCGGATAGAATCGCTGCAACCCAGGTGAGCAGCCGGTCCGCGGCTGCGGACACGAGCCGCCGGCTGCGGTAGCGCAGCGCCCGCCGCCGGTCCGCTCCCAGCCTCCAGCGCCGGAAGGAATCCGCCACCGCCACCTGCGCGAACCGAGCGGCTCGCCGAGCCGAGTCGATCAGCCGGGGCCGGAGGGCGGGTGCGCCGGCCGATCGCACGCTGCCCGCTGGAGACGGAATGGCCTCGGCGCGGTCGAGCAGGTCCTGGAGCCGCGCGTCGCTCAGAAACGGTGAGCCGGCCGGCATGTGCGTGCTCGCGCGCGACTCGTCGGCCGAATCGAACCGGAGCCGCCGGCCGGGGAGGAGGGTCTGCCCCCACCGGCGGCGCGGCGCCTCCGGTGGAACCCCCTCGATATAGACCAGCCAGCCCACCCCGTCGCGGCCGGTGAACTGCGCCGATTCGGTGAGGGGATTGCCTTTCGGGTAAGACGGCATGGGGGGCACCGGTGGGAAACCGCGTTAGTCCGATCGTGACGCTGCACCCGAAACCCGGTCCGCGCAAGGCGTGGCGCCGCCTCGCGGGCTGGCCTAGCTGAGCAGGAGCGACACGGTGTAGATGACCAGCCCGGCGAGGCCGCCCACCAAGGTGCCGTTCAGCCGGATGAACTGCAGGTCCCGGCCCACCGCCAGCTCGATCCGCTGCGCCGCGGCTTCCGGATCCCACCGGCTCACCGTCACGGTGATCAGATCCACGACCTCATGCCGATGTTGCTCGAGCAGGGAGGCGATGAAGTCGGTCAGGAAGTCGTCCAGCTCCGCCAGGCGCTCTTCGCTCGCGAGCAGCGACTCGCCCAACGCGCTGATTCCCCGGGCCAGCGGCTGAACCGTGGCGCCGCCATCGGCCTGGGCCGAGAAACGGGCGGCCGCCTGGCGCGCGCGATCCCACAGCGAAGATGCGAACTCCTCGACCACCGGGTGGCCCAGCAGGTCCTCCTTCAACTCCTCGGTGCGGGCCTTCACGTGCGGCGAATGCTCGAGTCGGTCCACGAACTCCCGGAACGCCGTGTCGAACCGCCGGCGGAGCGGATGGTCGGGGTCGGCCTCGACTTCGGCAATGAGCGCCTGGGCGCCGGCGACGAGTCGCTGGTGGAATACGTCGTCGATCAGTCCGGGCACCCACCACGGGCTCTCCTCCCGGATCTTCCACCGCAGCTCGTCGCGGTTGGTCTCGATGGCGTCGCTCACCATCCGGAGGGCCTCGTCGAGCAGCCCCTGGTGCCGGTCGTCGGTGGTCACGGCCGCCAGGAGCTTGCCGAGGACCGGGGCAAGCTGAACCGCCTGCAGCCGGGCCAGGGCGCTGTTGCGGATGAGCTCTCTGGCATCGGCTTCGGGCAGCGCTTGCACCGCCTGCGCGACGCCGACCGCGAGGTCCCGCGCGAGCCGCGCGCTGTTGTCGGGGTCCCGGATCCAGCGGGCGACCCGCTCCGCCAGCCGCATCGAGCGGAGCTTCCCGGTCAGCACCTCGCGGGACAGGAAGTGGCGCTGGATGAAGCGGGCGAGGACCTGGCCGATCCGGTCCTTCTGGGTCTGGATGATCGCGGTATGCGGGATGGGCAGGCCGAGGGGCTTTCGGAACAGCGCGGTGACCGCGAACCAGTCCGCCAGCCCGCCCACGAGCGACGCTTCCGCCGTGGCACGCACGAAGCCCAGCCAGGGATGGGCCGGCTCGAGCAGCCGCGCCACGAAAAACACCAGGAACGCGATGCCCAGGAGGCCGGTCGCCACCCGCTGCATGACCTTGAGCTCGGCCTGGCGTGCCGCCTCGTCCGCGACCGGCGGCGGGCTCGGCGGTGCCG
>DASUAH010000061.1:0-7142 GCA_035763885.1 Gemmatimonadales bacterium | reverse complement strand
GCTCCCGGCGCGGCCCGGACCGCCACCGCCACCCGCTCCCCGGAGGGCAGCCACAGGCGGCCCTGAGGCGTCATCGACAGCGTGTCGATCCACAAGCCCGTCGCCGGCGCTGCGAAGCGCGGCGGCGCGCGCAGCTCATGGACGATCACGGCCGAGTCGCGCGGCGTACGGGCGCGCAGCTCGAACCGAAGGGCCGTGTCGGCGGGCAGGCCGAGCCATGCGATCCATCCACCGTTGGGCCAGACCTTGACCGGGGCGCCGTTCACGGTGAGCTCGGCGTCGCCGGCGCCGGTGCTGCCGAGCAGGAAGCTCGAATCCCGCGCCGAAACCAGGGCGCCTGCCGGCGGGTACACCACGCGCAGATCGAGCGGCCCGGTGACCAGCGGGACGTCGGGGAGGCGGGATGCTGGCGCGGGAGGGACGCGCGCGCCCGGGCCGGCCCGCGCGGGGGCTGCCTCGTCGGCCGGGGCGGGCGCGGCAACGGGGGTCCGGGCGCAGGCGAGCGCCAGGGCGAGCAGCCATCCGCCCCCGAGGGCGCGGCCGGGATGCATGGCGGCAAGGTACACTGGCGCAGTCACTTACGCCAAGACAGCGTTGACGCTTCCAGGGCCGCGGCCTAGATTCCCGCCCATTTCCCCCTCTTCGCAAATGAGGCGTGCGTGCGCCACGGACCGGTTCGCGTGAGCGTGTTCGGCAAGACCGATCCCGGCCGTACGCGCGATCACAACGAGGACACGTTCCTCGTCGCGGACCTCAGCGCCGGCCTCGCCAGCCTCGAGCCCGAAGTCCGCGACCACGTCATCGGCCCGAAGGGCTCGCTCTTCATCGTGGCGGACGGCATGGGCGGCGCCGCCGCGGGCGAGATCGCCAGCCAGATGGCCGTGGACCTGATCTACGACCACCTCGCGAGCGTGTGGGCCGGTGACACCGACTCCTCGGAGGAGCGCTTCGCGTACCGGATGCGGGAGGCGATGGAGATCGCGAATGAGCGGATCCACGAGTACGCGAAGCAGCATCCGGAAATGCGCGGGATGGGCACGACCGCGACCGTGGCCGGGGTGTACGGCGCCGGCATCTGGCTGGCGCAGATCGGCGACAGCCGGGGTTACCTGGCCCGGGCGGGCGAGGTCATCCAGCTCACCAAGGACCAGTCGCTGATGCAGCGGCTGGTCGATGCCGGCGAGCTGACCGAAGAGGAGGCGGAGCACAGCGAGCGCCGCAACATCATCCTCCAGGCACTCGGCCCCGATCCGCGGGTGAAGGTAGACGTCACGCACCAGCCGCTCCGCCGGGGCGACACGCTGGTGATCTGCTCCGACGGCCTCTCGAGCCAGGTGCGGCGGGAGGAGATCGGCGAGCTGCTGCGGCAGCACCCCGACCTCGCCGCCGCGTGCGGGGCACTGATCGATCTCGCGAACGGCCGTGGCGGCCCTGACAACATCACCGTGGTGCTGGCCCGGTTCGAAGGGGAAGGCCTGCCCGAGCCCGACGGCGCTGGTGAGGTGGGCTACCAGGCCTACGCGCTGCCGGAGTCGGCCACGCCGACGACCGACCATCCCGCCACCCCCGCGCCGGCGTCGGCCGCGGTGGCGCCGAGCCTGGAGCCGGCGCCGTCCCGCGGGGTTCCCAGCTCGTCCCTGCTCATCCTGCTCGGTCTCGTCGCGGTGGCGCTGGTCGCGCTGCTCACGCGCTGCCGCGACGGAATCCCGTCCTGACGACGTCGCCGCCTCGGGACCCGGCCGCCGCGCGGCCGCTCGGCGTGCGGCTCGCGTGGATCGGGGCGGTCGCGTTCGCATCAGGGTTCCCCTTCGGGCTCGTCAACGAAGCGGTCCCGATCTACCTGCGCACCATCGGCGCGAGCCTGGAGCAGGTGGCGGACGTCACGGCGATCACGCTGCCCTGGACGCTCAAGTTCCTCTGGGCGCCGCTGGTGGATCGGGTGGGCACGCGACGCCAGTGGATCGCCGGGTGCCTCGCAGTGCTGGCAGCGCTGACGCTGGCGCTGGCGACGCTCGGCGCGGGTGATCTGGGACCATCGTTCTGGCTGCTGTTGCTCCTGATGGTGACGGTCTCGGCGACGCAGGACGTCGCGATCGACGCGTACACCATAGAATCGATGGACACGCGCGAGCTCGGGGTGGCGAACTCGGTGCGGATCACCAGCTACCGCGTCGCGATGTTCACCGCTGGGGGGGCGCTGGTCTGGCTGGCCGGACGAACCGACTGGCACGCCAGCTTCACGGTGGGCGCCGCCACGCTCGCCGGACTCATGTTCGCCTCCGTCATCATGCCCGCCGTCGGCCGCACAGATGCCACCGCCACCTCGGTGTGGGAGCCGCTGCGCGCGCTGTTCCGCCGGCCCGGCGTGTGGGCCGTGGTCGTATTCAGCCTGCTGTTCAAGCTGGACATCGCCGCGCTCGAGCCGATCATGCGGCCGTTCTGGGTGGACCGCGGCCTGTCGCTCGAGGAGATCGGCGCGGTGCTGACGCCGGGCCGGGTGCTCGCGACGCTGGCCGGCGCGGCGCTGGGCGGCCTGTTCACGTCGCGCTACGCGATCTTCACCGCCCTGTGGGTGCTCGGCCTGGTGCAGGCCTTCTCCGGTCTTGCGTACTGGGGCGTGGCGGCCGCCAACCCCTCGAAGCCGCTGCTCCTGGTGGCCGCGCTGTTCGAGAGCTTCGCCGCGGGCATGGGCACAGCGGCGTTCCTGGCCTTCCTGATGTCGGTGTGCGAGAAGCGCTTCGCGGCGACCCAGTTCGCACTGCTCTCGGCCCTCCTCGCGCTGACCCGGAGCGTGGCCGCCAAAGCGGCGGGCCCCGCGGCCGAAGCGCTGGGCTACGCACCGTACTTCCTGCTCACCTTCTTCCTCGCGTTCCCCGCGTACGCCCTGCTGCCGCGGATCAGGTACGCGCCGCTAGCCAGCGCGCCACCGCCTCCTGCATGAGCCGTTGCCGGTGCCAGGCCACCAGCACCGGCGGCCCCGCCGGTATCTCGTCCACCAGCCGCGGGTGGCCGAAGAGCACCACGAGCGCGGCTCCGGGCGCCGCGCGCACCAGCGCCTCCCGCGCGTCGGCGCCGAACCCGGCCCGCCCCTTCCACGCGCGAGGCTCGGCGAACGCGAGCACGATCTTCGCCCCGCCGCCCGCACCGAGCAGCCCGCGGCCGGCCAGCGCGTCTCCGACGTAGCCGCTCGGGCTCGGTGGGTACGGCCCGTCCAGGTCATCGTCGACCGGCACGAGCTCGAGCGGCGCACGCAGCCGGCGCACCCAGCCGCGCGCGAGGCCGCGGTCGAGGCCGCGGTCCAGCAGCGCGTCGGCCACGTGTGCGGCCGACTCGTACGGTCCGGGCCGCGGGCCGACGTAGGGCCCCTGAGTGAACGCCAGCGCCCGCGCATAGCGCCCCAGCGCCTCTTCCACTCGCGGCCGCGCGAGCGTGCCGTCGGCCAGTGCGCCCTCCAGCGCGTCGCGGACGGCGTGCACGTCCTTCGGGTAGAGCAGCAGGTCCACGCCCGCGCGGACCGCCTCGACGCTCGCCTCCCCTTCGCCGACTCCGGCCACCGCGCCGTCCATGATGAGCGCGTCGGTGATGACGAGCCCGTCGAAACCCAGCTCCCGCCGGAGCAGGCCGAGAATCGGGGAGGAGCGGGTGGCCGGCAGCCCCGACGGATCGAGCGCGGGATAGGCCACGTGAGCCGTCATCACGGCCGGTACCCCGCCGGCGACCGCGGCGGCGAACGGGCGCAGATCGGTCGCGCGCAGCTCCGCCGCGCTCGCCTCGACGACCGGCAGCATGGCGTGCGAATCGGTGGTCGTGCGCCCGTGGCCGGGAAAGTGCTTGACGCAGGAGAGCGCGCCCACCGAGCGGCAGCCCTCGACCCAGGCCCTGACACACTCGGCCACCAGCGACGGATCGGCGCTGAACGCGCGGGTCTGCACGATGGGGTTGTCGGGAAGCAGGTCGAGATCGGCGACGGGAGCGAAGACCCAGTTGACCCCGAGCGAGCGGGCCTCGGCTCCGGTGACGGCGCCCGCCCACCGGACCAGATCGAGATCGCCCAGCGAGGCGAGCGCGGCCGGCGGCGGCAGCTCGGTGAGCGGCTCGAACTGCTGCCCCGCCCCCCGCTCGAGATCGGCGGCGACCAGGAGCGGGCGGCCGGCACGGCGCACCAGGTCGGCGGCGAGCGCGCGGACGAGGATGGCGGGCCCGCCGAACACGACGAACCCGCCGGCGCCGAGCTCGAGCGCCGCCCGGATGGCGCCGTCCTCGTGAGCGAAGCCGCTCCCCGGCCGCCAGCGCAGCGCCGGCAGGATCAGCCGGCCGACGTCAGCGCTCATCCCGGCGTGACGGCGCCGAGCACGCGCGGCCCCGCCGCGCCGGTCGCCGCGACGAGATTGCCGGGCTGGCCGTGAATGGTGAGATAGCCGAGCAGCGCGAACGCGACTGCTTCCTTCGCGTCTCCGGGGAAGAACAGCTCGTCGAACCGGCGGAGCCGCGCGCCCGCGCCGCCGTCCCCCAGCTCCCGCGCGAGCGCCTGCATGAGGACGGGATGGTGGGCGCCGCCGCCCGACACGACGACCTCCGGCACGCCCGGCACCCACTCGTGGATGGCGCGGGCGATGGAGCGCGCGGTGAGCTCGACGGCGGTGGCCACGCCGTCGGGGCCCGGCACGCGGGCGTGGAGCCGGCGGGCGAAATCGTCACCGAATCGCTCGCGGCCGGTGCTCTTGGGCGGCGGCGCGGCGAAGAACGGGTCGGCGAGCAGCTCGCCGAGCGCGGCCGTATTCGCGCGGCCGGCCGCGGCGATGGCGCCGTCCCGGTCGTAGGTGCGGTCCGGCTCCACCAGCCGGGCGAGCGCATCCACCACGGCCATGCCGGGCCCCGTGTCGAACGCGAATGCGCCCCGCTCCTCGGCGCGGCGCTCGACGTAGGTGAGGTTGGCCATGCCGCCGATGTTGAGCAGCACCCGCGGCGCATCGGCGGCCCCGAAGAGCAGCACATCTGCGATCGGCACCAGCGGCGCGCCCTGGCCGCCGGCGGCGACGTCGCGCGCGCGGAAGTTGCTCACCACCCGCACGCCGAAGCGCTCGGCCAGCAGGGCCGCTTCGCCGAGCTGCCAGCTCACGAGCGGTGGCTCGTGCCACACGGTCTGGCCGTGGAACGCGATGAATGCGAGCTCGGAGGCCCTGACGGATCCCGCCGCGAGCACCTCCTGTACGGCGTCCGCCGCCCACGCGCCGAGGCCCACGTGCAACGCGGCAAACTCGCGGGGCGGGCCACCCGCGAGCGCCGACCGGATACACCGGCGCTCCGCGTCGTCGTAAGGCCGGGTGACGAAGGCGAGCAGCTCGACCTGCGTCGGTCCGCTCAGGCGCACGAGCGCCGCGTCCATGCCGTCGAGCGAGGTGCCCGACATCAGCCCCACGGCGAGCATCGGTCGCTCAGTCACGCCGGCCTCACCGGCGGCGGATCGCCGACGATGGCACGGAGGTGCCCCCGGTGCTCCTCCAGCAGCCGCTCGGCTTCCTCACGCGAGACGCCCCGCCGCGCCATCACGATCGCGGTCTTCACCCGCCCGTCCGCCCGGACGATGACGTCCCGAGCCTCCGCGCGGCCCAGACCCGTCGTTTCCATGATGATCCGCTGGCTGCGGTCGATCAGCTTGTCGTTCCAGGCGCGCAGATCGACCATGAGGTTGCCGTAGGTCTTGCCGATACGGATCATGGCGCCGGTGGTGAGCGTGTTGAGCACCAGCTTGGTGGCGGTGCCCGCCTTCATCCGGGTGGAGCCGGTGACCACCTCGGGCCCCACCGGGACGAAGACGACCACGTCGCAGGTCTCCCGGAGCACGGCCGGCGGCTCGGAGCACGTGACCAGCACCGTGGCCGCGCCCCGCGCCTGGGCCCGCCCGAGCGCCGCCCGCACGAACGGCGTGGTGCCGCTCGCGGCGATCCCGACGACGACGTCCTTCGCGCTCACCCGCCGGGCGTCCATCTCGGCGAGGGCGGCGTTGACGTCGTCCTCCGCGCCCTCCACCGACCGGATCAGCGCCGGCGCGCCGCCGGCGATGACCGCGACCACCATCTCCGGCGGCGTGCCGAAGGTGGGCTGGCACTCGGCCGCATCGAGCACGCCGAGCCGTCCGCTGGTGCCGGCGCCCACGTACACCAGGCGCCCGCCCGCGCGAAATGCCGTTTCGAGCAGGTCGATGGCGCATGCCAGCTCCGCCCGCGCAGCCGCCACCGCCGCGGGCACCCCGGCGTCCTCCGCCGCGATGGCGTCCACGATGTCCAGCGCGCTCGCCGTGTCGATCGCAGCGGTGCGCGGGTTCCGTCGCTCGGTGAGCCGCGTGTCGAGGAAGTCGTCTGTCATGGGGTAAATTGAAGCCGAGCCGGCGGCGGGGGGCAACCGTGTCTACGCGGCACCCCGCGGTGCGCACGCGGGGAGGACGGCAAATGGTGAACAGGGGCCCCGAACTTCGGAGCCCCCGTTCGCCGTCTATTGGCGACTCTGTACCGCCATCACGCAGCAGGCGTGAACTTCTCGGTGAGCACGAAGATGATCCGCGACCCGGCGGGCACCACGACGTCGCGGTCCTTGGTCTCGATCGCGCGCTGGGTGCCCACCGCACCGCCGATGACGCCTCCGATGACGGCGCCCTTGGTGCTGCCGCCGATCACCCGGCCGACCACCGCGCCCACGGCGGTGCCCGCGCCGACCTTGGCGATGTCGCCCTCGTTGGTCTTGCGGCCCTGCAGCGAACGGGCGATCGAGTCGATGTCGGCCGAAATCGCGTAGCTCCGCCCGTTGACGGTCACGTCCGCCACGTCGAGCGTGAGCGTGCCGGTCTTGTCGCTCTTGTTCTCCGATTCCTTGATCGCGGTGATCTTCATGGAGATCGCGGATCCCTTCGGGATGACCGTCCGGCCGCGCGAGTCCCGCAGGTCCTCCAGCGTCGTGGCGGTGACCACGTCACCCACCTTGTTCCGGCGCGAGCTGATCGAGTCGTTCATCGTCGCGCGCACCAGGGTGCCGGCGTCGAGGCTCGCGAGCGCGGCGGCAGGCCGGGCCGCGGGCTCGGGTTCGGCCGGCTGCGGCGCGGGGCGCGGCTTGGCCGGGGCGGGGCGCGGCTTGGGCGCGGGCGCCGG
>DASUAH010000060.1:0-4358 GCA_035763885.1 Gemmatimonadales bacterium | reverse complement strand
TCTCCCGGCCGGAGTGACATCAGCACCAGTTGGATCTGCCGGCCGGTGTACAGCACGTGCCGGAAGTCGCTGTTCTCCTCGGTCCTGTCCTCGATGTTCGCGACGAATCCTCTCATGGCAACCCCTCCTCATCGAACCCCTCAGCTTCACCCTAAGCCGGGCGCCGGAGAGAGGACATCGGGTGGAAGGCGGATTCGACGTTCGCTGCGCGCGCTTCGGTGCTATCGCCGCGGGCGGGCGGCGTCGATCGCCGCGGCCAGCTGCTCCATGCCGGCGCGCAGCGCATCAGGCGGAACGGCGGCGAAGCCGAGGACGAGGCCGTTGAGGACCCGCGCGGCCCGCGTGAAGTACACGGCCAGAGGGATGGCCTCCACGCCGCGGGATGCGGCCTCCGAGGCGACGCGCACGGCGTCGACGCCGGTGAGCTCGGCCACGGCGTGCAGACCCGTCCGTACCGGCCGCAGACTGAGCACGCCGCCGCAGCAGCGCTCGGCCGCGTCGGCCAGGGCTTCCAGCCGCTCGCGGTAGGCGGCCCGCATACGGCGGAGATGGCGGGCGAAGTGGCCCTCCGCGATGAACTCGGCGAGCACGGCCTGATCGATCACCGGTGGATGCTGATCGGCGGCGCGCCGCGCCGCCACGAAGCGCTCCTGGAGATCGGCCGGCACGATGAGGAAACCCATCCGCAGCGCGGGGAAGAGGGTCTTGCTGAAGCTTCCGACGTAGATCACCCGGCCGTCGGTGTCGAGGCCGTGCAGGCACGGGACCGGATGGGACCCGTAGCGGAACTCGCTGTCGTAGTCATCTTCGACCACCCACGCGCCCGCCGCCCTCGCCCACCCGAGCAGGGCCAGCCGCCGCGGCAGGCTCATCGGCACCCCGAGCGGATACTGGTGCGAGGGCGTCACATAGGCCAGCCGCGCGGAGCCGGCCTGCCGCTTCGCCGCGTCGACATCCAGCCCCTCACTATCGACGCGCGCCGGGTTGATCCGCGCCCCGGCGGCGAGCAGGGCGCTCCGCGCCCCGGGATACCCCGGCTCCTCCATCCAGACGTGGTCTCCCGGATCGAGCAGCAGCCGGCAGGTCAGATCCAGCCCCTGCTGCGCGCCGGCCACGACGATGACCTGGTCGGCCGTGCAGCGGGTCCCGCGCACCGCCTGCACGTGATCGGCGATGGCCTCGCGCAGGGCACGAAGCCCCGCCACCTCGCCGTAGTCCATGTGGGTGACGCTGATGGCGCGCAGCTTCCCCCTGACGAGCCGCGACCAGAGCCTGACGGGAAAGAGGTCGAGTCCCGGCGTCCCGACGCGGAACGGCCGCGGCGGACCTTCCAGTCGGACGGATCCCTGCGGAGAGGCTGCCAGCGCGGCACCCCGACGGGACAGCGGCGGATGCGTGGGCTTCGAGATCGGACGGATCGCCCGGGCCCGGGGAAGATCGTCCGGGAGCTGCTCTGCCACGAAGGTTCCGGAGCCGCGCCGGGTCGCCAGATACCCTTCCGCCAGCAGCTGCTCGAGCGCGAGCACGGCCGTCGTGCGCGAAATGCCCAGATCTCTGGCCAGGTCACGCGATGACGGCAGCCTGGTCCCAGGCTTGACCACACCGTCCAGGATCGCCCCGCGGATGCTGCCGTAGATCCGCTGCTGGAGCGTTCCCGGGGCTTGCAGGTCGACACGAAACGGTGGGATGGCGACAGTGCGCCTGGTCATGACGGGTCTGCCGGTGGCTGTACGGGCGCTTCCTTCACGATAAGCACGATGATACCACTCCCCTCCCCAACTGGCCTTATCCCGGCGCACGGAACTGGCTCTCCACAGGGCGGCCGGCCGGTGCGAGCATGCTGGAGTGACGACGTCAGGAGGCGCCCCCATGCATGGACCGATGGCAACCCTCGACACACGGGACACGCTGGTCTACACGATCCACGCGCCCCCGGAGGAGGTCTACAAGTATTGGATCCATCCGCAGCTGATCCGCCGCTGGATGGCGCCGCCGCACTACGCGGTGAAGGAAGCCGAGGTGGACGCGCGCGTCGGCGGAAGCTACCGCATCGTGACGGTGGGTCCGGCCGGGGACGTGCACGTGACGACGGGGCGGTACCGCGACCTGGTTCCGGGGAAGCGGCTCGTGAAGACCTGGATCTACGAGGGGCCCCTGGCCCCCTCGGGCCGTTCGGAGTCGACGCTCACGGTCGAGATGCGCGAGTCGCGCCCCGGGGTCACCCAGCTCACGCTGCGGCGCAGCCCGTGACCGGTCAGGCCGATCGGCGGGTTCTCGGGCTCTGGCAGGGCGCGGCGCTCTACGCGGGCGCGGTGTCGGGGACCGGCGTGCTCGTCCTGCCCGCGGTGGCCGCGAAGACGGCCGGCCCCGCCTCCCTGCTCGCCTGGCTGGCCCTCGTCCTGCTCTCGGTCCCGATGGCGCTCAGCTACGCCGCGCTCTCCAGGCAGCAGCCTGATTCCTCCGGCTTCTCGGGCGCCGTCGAGCGCGCCTTCGGCCCCCGGTGGGGCGCCGTGGCGGGCTGGCTCTTCCTGGCGCAGGTGCCGACCGGCTCGGTCGTCGCCGCACTCATCGCCGGTGAGTATGCTGCGAGCACGATCGGCGCGCCGCATCACATCGCCTTCGCCCTCGGCGCCGCGCTGGTCGGATGTGCCTTCCTGCTCAACGCGCTGGGCCTGCGCGTCAGCGCCCTCGCCCAGGGGGTCACGCTCGCCGCGGTGATGGCGGGGCTGGCGGTCATCATCGCGGGGGCGCTGCGGCACGTCGAAGTAGCCGCGTTCTCACCGTTCGCCCCGCACGGCGCATCCGCCGTGGGTCTGGCCGCCGTGCAGCTCTTCTGGGCCTTCGTGGGATGGGAAGCCATCACGCCGCTGGCCGGTGAGTTCCGGGACCCCAGGGACATCCGCCGCGCCAGCCTGCTCGCGGTTGCAGCCGTCGGCGTCCTCTACGTGTCGCTCGCGGTCGCGACCATCGGCACGCGCGCGTACGGCGCCGCGCTCACCCTCGAGACGCCCCTCGTCTCTCTCGCCGGTTCCGCCTTCGGGCCGGTCGCCTCGCTCATCGTCGGAGCGTCTGGCTTCCTGCTGTCGTTCGCGCCCGTGAACGCGTACGTCGCCGGCACGAGCCGCCTCGTCTCCGCCCTGGGGCAGCGCGGCCAGCTCCCGGGCTGGCTCGGCCCGATCTCCTCCTCCGGCACGCCGCGGCGGGCCCTCGGCGCCCTGGCCGCACTCTGCACCCTGGCCGCGGTCGTCTCGTTCGCTGCGGGGCTGCGCATCGCCGACCTCCTGCCCTTCTCCACCTCGTCGTTCATCGCCACGTACGTCCTCTCGATGGCTGCCGCCGTCCGCCTCCTCCGCTCGCCCGGACGGTACGCGGCGGCGGCGGCGCTCGCCGCGTGCATAATCATCCTCGCCTTCGTCGGCCCGCTCCTGGCCTGGCTCGCCGGCGTGACGGTCTGCTCGCTTGGATACCAGCACGTCACCGCGCGGGCAGCGGCACGACGTACCGGGCGTACAAGACGCCTGATGGTGTGATCTCCTGCGCGTCCGAGGAACCGACGGCCGCCGAGGTCGAAACGGCGGCGAGGTGTCCAGCCTGACGGTCCGCTCACGGCGGGGAGGCGGCCGCGCGTGGAGAAGATGGCAGGCGGCGCCCTCATGTACGAGCACCATACCGAACCACTGCTGCCTCGCAGGGAGTTCCTCCGCCGCCTCGCGCTCCACGGGCTCGCGGCGGCCGTGATCATCACGGTCTCGCTCGGCCTCGGGATCCTCGGCTACCATGGCCTGGCGGGCCTGGGATGGATCGACGCGCTGCTCAACGCTTCCATGATCCTGGCCGGGATGGGCCCGGTCGATGCGCTGCGCTCGGATGCCGCCAAGCTGTTTGCTTCCTTCTACGCGCTGTTCTCAGGGGTCGTCTTCCTCGCCACCGCCGGCATCATCATGGCGCCCGTCGCCCACCGCCTCCTGCACGCGCTGCATTTGACGGTGGAAGCGGACGGCCCCGCGGATGGCGGGAAGAGGGATTAAGGCGGGCAGACGGAGCAGCAGCATCGCGTCCGGCAGCCGGCCTGCGCACGCCGCCGAGGTAGGATGGGAGGCAGGATCCCCTGCGAGGTGCACCGCTGCCCGATCAGTGCGACGAACCGAGGTGACCGAGATGGATCAGGCGCTTCCCGTGAACGTCTATCGTGAATTCCAGAAAGTCATGGTGGCGGCGCCGCTGCCCGGCATGGAGCCCCAGAACATCCGGGTTGAAGTCGCCGGACGCCGTCTCTCGATCCATGGCACGCTTCGCGGGCCGGGGCAGAACCGCAAGCAGTATGTGCTCCGCCAGTGGGCGGCCGGACCCTACCGCGG
>DASUAH010000059.1:0-7152 GCA_035763885.1 Gemmatimonadales bacterium | reverse complement strand
CCGCCGGGCGCGATCGCGCGGGCGCCGTTCGGGCGCGCGGCCAGCCGCGAGGCGGGCCGCGATGCCGGGCCACAGATCGCCGGTGGGGGGCGGGGCGGGCAAGGCGCGCGCCCGGGCGACGACGCGAGTGAGGTCGGCGAGCGTCGTGGTGCAGGCGGGACAGGCGGCCAGGTGCCGCTCCAGTGCGGCGCGCTCACTCTCGTTCAGCTCGCCGTCGAGGTATTCAGACAGCTTGTCGGTCCACGGGTCGGTGATCATGGCTGGTCGCTATGCGCTGTCCGCTAGCGGTCGAGGTGGCGACGGAGTGCCATGCGCGCGCGATGGAGCTGTGATTTCGACGTGCCCACGGCCAGGCCGAGCATGTCCGCGATTTCGTCGTGCCGATATCCCTCCATGTCGTGCAGCACGAACACCTGCCGGGCGCCGTCGGGCAGGCGCGCCAGCGCGGTTGCGAAGTCGAGGCTGGTGTCGGGGGCTGCCCGGCGGGTGGACAGCGTCTCCAGCATCGTGTCTCCCTCCAGGAACCGATCCCGGCGGATGCCGAGGGCCTGCCGGCGTCCGAGGATCACGTTGACGGCGAGGCGGTGCAGCCAGGTGCCGAAGGCCGCCTCGCCCCGGTAGGTGCCGAGCTTCTGCCAGGCGCGGACGAAGATGTCCTGGGTGAGCTCGTCGGCGTCCTCGTCGCTCAGCATGCGGCGCACGAGCGCGTACACCCGTCCCACATGGGCCCGGTAGAGCCGCTCGAAGGCATGCGGGTCCCCGCTCGCGGCCAGGGCGGCCTCCACCGCGTCCGCATCGTTCCGGTCGAGGGCTCGGTCACGCTGCAGCAGCGCCGCTCCGGGTCGTGGGTTCGCCATGCATCGCATTGGATCGGAAGCACCCGCAGAAGGTTGCAGGGAATCGGGAGCGGGCGGGAGGGGGCGGGAGGCGAACTTCTGCGGGCGCTGCTTCGCGGCGTGCGCGTCGGCGCCGCTCTTGGCGGGCGGGGCGCCGCCCGGTACAGTTCAGACACCTTCCGACCCGTGCTCGCACCCATGACCGCCGCCACACATCCCGCGATCACCGCCCCGACCGGCACGGCGCTCTCCTGCCGGGGATGGCATCAGGAAGCCGCGCTCCGCATGCTGATGAACAACCTGGACCCGGCGGTGGCCGAGCAGCCGGACGAGCTCATCGTGTACGGCGGCGGGGGCAAGGCCGCACGCAACTGGGCCTGCTACGAGCGGATCGTCGAGACGCTGCGGCGGCTCGGGAACGAGGAGACCCTGCTGGTGCAGAGCGGCAAGCCGGTGGGCGTCTTCCGGACTCACGAGGAGGCGCCGCGGGTGCTCATCGCGAATGCGCACCTGGTGCCGCGCTGGGCCACCTGGGATGAGTTCCGCCGGCTGGAGGCGCTCGGCCTCACCATGTACGGCCAGATGACCGCCGGCTCGTGGATCTACATCGGCACGCAGGGCATCCTGCAGGGCACCTACGAGACGTTCGCCGAGTGTGCGCGGCAGCATTTCGGCGGTACGCTCGGGGGACGGCTCGTCGTGACGGCGGGACTCGGCGGCATGGGCGGCGCCCAGCCGCTCGCGGCGACGATGAACGGCGCGGCCTTCCTCGGGGTCGACGTGGACGAGCAGCGGATCCGCCGCCGGGTGGAGGGCGGGTACTGCGACCGGATCGCCCACGATCTCGATGCCGCGCTCCGGCTCGTGCTCGAGGCGAAGGAGCGGGGGCAGGCGCTCTCGGTGGGGCTGGTCGGCAACATCGCCGAGGTCATGCCGGAGCTGCTGCGACGGGGCATCGTGCCCGACGTCGTCACGGACCAGACCTCGGCGCACGACCTCCGGGTCGGCTACATCCCGGCCGGGGTGACGCCGGCGGAGGCGGCGCGCCTGCGCGAGGCGGACCCCGCGGGCTACGAGGCGCGCGTGCTCGACTCGATGGTGGCGCACGTCGCGGCGATGCTCGAGCTTCGCCGGCGGGGCGCGATCGTCTTCGACTACGGCAACAACCTGCGGGGCCAGGTGGCCGATCATCGCGGCCTGCGCCAGGCGTTCGACATCCCGGGCTTCGTCCCGGAGTTCATCCGCCCGCTGTTCTGCCGTGGAGCGGGCCCGTTCCGCTGGGCCGCGCTCTCCGGCGACCCGGCCGACATCGCGACCACGGATGGCGCGGTACTCGAGACGTTCCCGCGGAAGGAGTCGCTGGCCCGGTGGATCCGGCAGGCGTCGGCGCGGGTGAAGTTCCAGGGCCTGCCCGCGCGCATCTGCTGGCTGGAGTACGGCGAGCGGGCGGAGATGGGACTGCGGTTCAACTGGCTGGTGAAGAAGGGCAGGGTCACGGCGCCGCTCGTGATCGGCCGCGATCATCTCGACGCCGGCTCGGTCGCCTCACCCAACCGCGAGACCGAGGGGATGCGCGACGGCTCCGACGCGATCGCCGACTGGCCGTTGCTCAACGCGCTGCTCAACACGGCGTGCGGGGCGAGCTGGGTCTCGCTGCATCACGGGGGCGGCGTGGGGATCGGGTATTCGATCCACGCCGGCATGGTGGTTGTGGCCGACGGGACGGAGAGCGGCGACCGGCGGCTCCAGCGCGTGCTCACGGCCGATCCGGGCACGGGCGTCATGCGCCA
Organism: Gemmatimonadales bacterium; assembly: GCA_035763885.1. Taxonomy (GTDB): domain Bacteria; phylum Gemmatimonadota; class Gemmatimonadetes; order Gemmatimonadales; family GWC2-71-9; genus DASQPE01. The sequence goes on along the minus strand of DASUAH010000059.1, from coordinate 4,526 downwards.
CGCCGACGCGGGCTACGAGCTCGCCATCGAGACCGCTCGGGAGCGGGGGCTCGATCTTCCGATGGTCGGCGGTGAGCGGTGAGCCCGCTCACCGTCCTTCGGAACATCGGCTGCCTGGCGACGTGCGCCGCGGGAGCGGGGCAGGGAGACGCCGGCCTCGTCCGGGAGGCCGCGCTGGCGTGGGAGGACGGGCGGATCGCCTGGGCTGGACCGGACGCGCAGCTACCTTCGCGCTACCGCGACGCCGAGTCGCACGATGCCGGCGGCCGGCTCGTCGTGCCGGGGCTGGTGGATTGCCACACGCACCTCGCGTTCGCCGGCTGGCGGGCCGAGGAGTTCGAGCGGCGGATCCGCGGGGAGAGCTACCTCGCCATCGCGGCGGCCGGCGGCGGGATCGCCGCCACGATGCGAGCGACCCGCGCCGCCACCGAGGACGCGCTCGCCGCCCGCTCGGCCGGCTTCCTTGGCGCGATGCTGGAGTTGGGGGTCACGACCGTCGAATGCAAGAGCGGCTACGGCCTCGATCTCGAGTCCGAGCTCAAGCTGCTGCGGGTCTACCGGCGTCTCGAACCCGTCGTGGCGCAGCGGCTCGTGCCGACGCTCCTCGCCGCGCACGTCGTGCCTCCCGAGTACCGCGATCGCCGGGACGCCTACGTTGCTCTCGTCGCCGAAACGATCGTGCCGGAGGCCGCGGCCGCGCGGCTGGCGCGCTGCTGCGACGTGTTCGTGGAGGAGACCGCGTTCTCCCCGGCCGAGGCCCGTCGTGTCCTGCTCGCCGGCCGCCGGGCAGGGCTCGCGGCCAAGGTCCACGCCGACCAGTTGACGGCCGGAGGAGGCGCGGAGCTCGCGGCGGAAGTCGGGGCGCTCTCCGCCGATCACCTCGAGTGCGTCGGACCCGCCGGGATCGGCGCGCTGCGCGCGGCGGGGGTCGTTGCGGTGAGCCTCCCGATCGCCACCCTCTACCTCGGGCAGCGACCGATGCCCGCGCGCACCCTGATCGAGGCGGGCGTGCCCGTCGCCGTGGCCACCGATTTCAATCCCGGCTCGGCGCCGAGCTACCACCTCCCGCTCGCGCTCACGCTCGCCTGTACCCTCCAGTGCCTGACCCCGGCCGAGGCGCTCAAGGGCGCTACCCTCTTCGCGGCGCGGGCGGTCGGGCTGGAGGCTGAGGTGGGGTCCATCGAGCCGGGCAAGGCCGCCGATTTCGCAGTGATCGACGCGGCCGACCCGAACGAGTGGCTGTATCACTTCCGGCCAAACGCGTGCCTGGAGACCGTGGTGGCGGGCGTGACCCGCTGGCGTGCGGCGTGAGCAGCGATCCGAGGGTGGGGGGCGGCGACGGGGGCCGCACCCCGTGGCCCGGCCCTGCCGCCAGCGAGTGCTACTGGCGCAAATCGAGAGGCGGCCACATCTTGGTAGGCCTCGCCGGCCGACGGTCGGGCGGTCCCGACCGCCCGGTTCCCCCATGTCACCATCGGAGGGTAATCTGATGACGGTTGGGTCTCGTGGTGCTAGGGCTTTGGCGTCGATGCTCGCTGCCCTGCTGGTGCTGGTCGTCGTGACCGCGTGCGGCGGTGCTGGCAAGTATGCCGGGAACTACAAGCGCGACCTCTACGGCGAGGGAGAGGTGCAGATGACGCTCGGCGGCAGTGGCTCGGTCGAGCTGACGCTGCCATCGCCCCGGTGGGCCGACAATCCGAGCATGAAGGGTCAGGGCACGTTCAAGGGCGACACGCTGATCTTCGCGTCCGACACTGCGGCGGCCGCCTGCCAGACCGCCGAAGCGAAATACGTGTTCAGCAGCAGCGAGGGCGGGCTCCAGGTCGCCGGCGTGGGCACGGATCCCTGCGGCGGTCGTCGCGCGGCCATGGTAGGCAGTTGGCAGAAGGCCTGAGGCGCGGCGGGCAGTAGGCGGTAATCGGGGGCTCCGCGGCACGCGGGGCCCCCTGTGCTTTGCCCGGGGCCCTCGGCGCTACAGCACCGTACTCGGCCACTGCTGGGTGACGCAGTGAAACGCCCCGAGTCCCCACACCAGCTCGGTGCAGTCCAGCACCACTACGTGACGGTCCGGAAAGAGCCGCTGCAGCGTCTCGCGCGCGGCGGCGTCCCGCCCCGGCTCGTAGCCGGGGACCAGCACCACACGGTTGCCGATGTAGAAGTTGGCGTAGCTCGCGGGAAGGCGCTGGCCGTCGTAGTAGAGCGGGGGCGGCATCGGCAGAGGCACGATGCGGAGCGGCCGCCCGTCCTGGTCCGTCATCCCGCGCAGGCGCGCGAGGTTGGCCTGCAGCGGCTCATAGTTGGCGTCGCTCGGATCGTCCTCCACCACCGTCACCACGGTCGAGGGGTCGACGAAGCGGGTGAGGTCGTCCACGTGGCCGTCGGTGTCGTCTCCCTCGATCCCGTCGCCGAGCCACAGGATGTGGCGGACGCCGAGGTGATCCCGCAGACTGCGCTCGATCGCCGCGCGCGAGAGGTGCGGGTTGCGGTTGGGGTTGAGGAGGCACGCCTCCGTCGTCAGCAGCGTGCCGCGGCCGTTCACCTCGATCGAGCCGCCTTCCATGACGATGCCCGGGGCGAACACAGGCAGGCCGTACTCGCTCGCGATCCTGGTCGGGATCACGTCGTCCAGGTCCCATGGCGGGTATTTCCCGCCCCACGCGTTGAAGTCCCAGTCGATGACCGCCTCCTCCAGCCGCCCATCGACCCGCCGGTGGACGAAGATCGGTCCGTGATCGCGGCACCACGCGTCGTTCGTCGGGTTATGGTGAAAGAAGACATGGCCGGCGCTGGCCCCCTCGTCGGCGAGGATCCGGCGTACCTGCTGCTCCATGGCCGGCCCGGCGACGTTGACGTGGACCTCCTCGCCATCCGCCAGCTCGCGCACCACCCGGGCGAAGACCGCGGGCACCGGACCGAACCGCCCGGGCCAGGACTCCTCCTTGTGCGGCCAGCTCAGCCAGGTACCGCGGTGGGGCTCCCATTCCGCCGGCATGCGATACCCGAGCTCGGCAGGCGTGGGGCTCATGTCCGGGCGCCGCGTCTGCGCGGTTCGATCACTCAGTCGAGATACCGACGGCAGATATCCGCGTACGCGTCGATGCGGCGGTCGCGGAAGAACGGCCAATGCGTGCGGCTCACGCCCAAGTTGCCGAGATCGCAGCGGGCCGTGAGCACCTCCTCCCCCGGGCCGCCCCTCACCAGCACCCGACCGCCGGGATCCGATACGAAGCTGCCCCCCCAGAACTCGAGCCCGCCTCCCGGGGCGCCCTCGTGGCCCACCCGGTTCACGGCGCAGACGTACAGCCCGTTCGCGATGGCGTGGCTCCGCTGGATCGTTTCCCACGCCGACCGCTGCTGCTCGCCGTGCTCCGCCTTCTCGGATGGATGCCAGCCGATCGCCGTCGGGTAGAACAGGATCTCCGCGCCGGCGAGCGCGGTGAGGCGGGCGGCCTCGGGGTACCATTGATCCCAGCACACCAGCACCCCGATCCGCGCGAACTTCGTCTCCCAGCTCCGGAATCCCAGATCCCCGGGGGTGAAGTAGAACTTCTCGTAGTAGTTTGGGTCGTCCGGAATGTGCATCTTACGGTACTTGCCGAGGTAGCGGCCGTCGGCGTCGAGAATGGCGGCCGTGTTGTGATACAGACCTTCGGCCCGCTTCTCGAACAGGGAGGCGATGAGCACCACGCCGTGATCCTTCGCGACGGCGCCGAGGCGCTCGGTCGATGGTCCGGGGATCGGCTCGGCGAGCGCGAAGTTGGCGTGGTCTTCGGCCTGGCAGAAGTACCGGCTGCGGAACAGCTCCGGCAGGCAGACGATCTGGGCGCCGTTCCGGGAGGCGTCGCTGACGCCGGCGATGGCCTTGCGGAGGTTGTCCTCGGGGTCCGTGGCGCAGCGCATCTGCACCAGGCCGAGGGTGACGGAACGGGCGGACGTGGTCATGCGCAGAAGATAGCCGATCGCATCCGGCCCCCCAATCGGCCGCGGTCAGGGGCCAGAAGGAGGAGTCGAACCATGCGGATCAGGACGGCTCGGCGGGCGGGCACGTCGCTCGCGGCCGCGCTCCTGGTCGCGCTCGCGGCGTGTGGAGATCGCGGGCGCGGCGATCAGGCGGACACGACCGGCGCGGCGCAGGTCGGCGGGACGGTCGTCGGAGCGGACACCCTGAAGCCGCCCGGCCCCCCGACGCCGCCGGTGAGCGCTCAGGCGGACACCGCGGCGAAGCTCGACACCGCGGTGAAGCGCGACACCGCGGGCGGGGCGGGGGGCCGGCCGCGGCCGGTGCCGGACACGCTGGGACGGCGTTTGCGCACGGACACCGCCGGGCCGCGTCCACGGCTGCCGGTACCCGGCGCTACCCGCGACACCGCCGCGCCGGCCGCGGCTCAGCCCCCTCCGGACCCCTATCACCGGCCGCCGAGGGATACCGTCTCGGCGGTGGTATATGAAGGCTGGAAGTACTACAACCTGAACTGCGCACGCTGCCACGGTGAGGACGTGCTGGGCACGACGATCGCCCCGCATCT
>DASUAH010000058.1:0-2940 GCA_035763885.1 Gemmatimonadales bacterium | reverse complement strand
CGCATCATGATGACCGAGGACTGGGTCGGCCATCCGCTGCGCAAGGACTACGTCTACCAGGATCCGCCCTGGCTGGTGGAGGCGGCGAAGCAGCGCCAGAAGGACATCGAAGGGCTGGGCCTGGGCGAGCGGGCCTGACCGGCCGTCATCCGAGCGTCTCTCCGAGGGAACGGCAGAGGCCGTTCCCTCGCGCTTTATCGAACCTTAACGCGGCCCCTCTAGCCTTGGGGGACATGGAGGCGATGGCGGGGCGTACGGTGCTGGTCATCGAGGACGACCCGAAGATCGTCGAGCTGCTCCGCCTGTATCTCGAGCGGGACGGCTACCGGGTCCGGACGGCCGCCGACGGGGCGAGCGGTCTGGAGCTCTTCGCGCGCGCGCCGGCCGACGCCGTCATCCTGGACCTCATGCTGCCCCGGATGGACGGCATCGAGGTCTGCCGCCGGCTGCGCGAGGCATCCGACGTGCCGATCCTGATGCTCACCGCCCGCGTCGAGGAGGTCGACAAGCTGCTCGGGCTGTCGCTGGGGGCCGACGACTACGTCACCAAGCCGTTCAGCCCGCGCGAGGTGGCCGCGCGGATCCGCGCCATCCTCCGGCGCACCGACCGCGGACCGGCCGTGCGGGTCCTGCGGCGGGGACCGCTCGTCATGGACCGCGACCGGCACCGCGTCACGGTGGCGGGCCGCGAGGTCCCCCTCACGAAGGTAGAGTTCCGGCTGCTGCAGGCGCTGCTGGAGGGGCCTGAGCGCGTGTACACCCGGGAGGCGCTCCTCAACCGCATCTACGACCACCACGAGGCGGCCGTCGTGGACCGGGCGATCGACGTGCACGTCGGCAAGCTGCGTGAGAAGCTGGGGGACGATCCCGCCCGCCCGCGGTTCATCGCCACCGTTCGCGGGATCGGCTACAAGCTGCTGTGAGAAGCCTGTTCTGGCAGCTCCTCGGGGTGAGCATGCTCATCGTCGCCGTGGCGGTGGCGGTGAGCGCGGCCGGGATCGGGCGCGTCGCCGACGGCATCTTTCAGGGCCTGATGCAGGAGTTCCACGTGCCCACCGAGCCGCTGGCCGGCCGCTTCACCGCGGCCCTCGCGCGGTCGCTGCTGGTCACGAGCCTCGCCGCCGGCGGCGTCGGCCTCCTCCTCAGCGCGGTGCTCTTCCGCGCCGTGACCCGCCCGCTCCGCGCGGTGGCCGGGATGGCGGAGCGTCTGGCCGCGGGGGACTACGGCGCCCGGGTCGACACCCCCGCTCCCGTGGCGGAGGTGGCGTCGCTCACCGATTCGCTCAACCGCATGGCGGCATCGCTGCAGGCGCTCGAGCGGCTGCGCACCGATCTCGTCGCCAACGTGGCCCACGAGCTGCGCACGCCGCTCTCCACCCTCCGCGGCTACCTGGAGGCCGTGCGCGACGGGGTCACCGACGCCTCGCCGGATACCGTGGCGATGCTGCACGGGGAGGTGATGCGCCTCGTCCGGCTCGTCGAGGCGCTGCACGAGCTCTCCGTGCTCGATGCCCGGACGACCCGCGCCCGGCGCGACCCCGTCGACCTGGCGCCGCTGGTCCGCGGCGCGCTGGCCCTGCGCGCGGGCGACTTCGCGGCGAAGGGCATCCACGTGTCGGTCGACCCCCACGGGTCGGCCGCCGTCGCGGGGGACGCCGATCTGCTGGCGCAGGCGCTCGGCAACCTCCTGGACAACGCCCTGACGTACACGCCGCCCGGAGGCCGCGTCGCCGTGCGGATCGATCGTGCCGGCGGCGCGCTCCGCCTGGCCGTCACGAACTCCGGAGAGGGGATCGCTCCGGATGACCTGCCCTTCATCTTCGAGCGCTTCTACCGGGCCGAGAAGTCGCGGGCGCGCAACCTGGGCGGGGCCGGGATCGGCCTGGCTATCGTCAAGGAGGTCGCCCGGACGCACGGCGGCTCGGTCGGGGCGAGCAGCGGGGATGGCACGACCACGGTCTGGATGACGCTGGCAGGCTGAGGAGGGGTCGGCATGCGCCGATGGCGGCGGATCGTGATCGGGGCGCTGATTCTGGGGGCGCCGGTGGCCTGGTACCTGGGCTCGCCCCTGTTTCTCAATCGTACCGTTTCGGAGTCATTTGCGCCCGCGGACACGGAGCTGGCGAGCGGCCGCTTCGCCGATGCGGACGACTTCCACAAAGGCAGCGGCGTGGCCCGGCTCGTCGCTGCGCAGCCGGGCCACGAACTCCGCTTCGAGGAGTTCCGTGTCACCAACGGCCCCGACCTCTACGTCTATCTCGCGGTGCACCCGCAGCCTCGCACGCGGGCGGAGGTGGATCAGGGGTTCGTGAACCTGGGCCGCCTGAAGGGCAACATCGGTCCCCAAGTGTACACGCTCCCGGCCGGCACGGAGACCGCCCGCTACCGTTCGGTCGTCATCTACTGCCGCGCGTTTCACGTCGTCTTCTCGACGGCCGCGCTGCAGCAGCCCTGACGGCGTTACCCGATCTTGACAGTGCGCTTATCATCCGTTGATGCTCCGAGCGCATCCTGACCGCAAAGGGAGGGATGCGGATGAAGATGCGCATGCACGTCCTGCCGGTCGGGCTGGTCCTCGTCCTCGCGGCGGGAGCGATGGGGGCGATGATGAGCGGTCCGGCGGACCGGCAGCTGGACACGGCGATCACCCACGCGGGGCTCGCCGCCCGGCAGACGGCGGTGGCCCAGGTCGAGCTCCATCTGCACCACGTTCTCAACTGCATCGAGGGGAAGGACGGGAAGAACTACTTCGCCGGCTCCGGCGACGTCTGCGAGGGGATGGGGCGGGGCCTCCTCGCCGACCTCGGCGCGGCGGGGATGGCGGGCGGGAACGCGCTCCCGTTCGTCGAGATCGCGCAGTCCGTCGCCCTCTGGGGCATCAGCCAGGGGATGCGCCCGGATCTCGCCCGCGCGCGGGCCGCGGCCGAGCTGGCGCAGCTC
>DASUAH010000057.1:0-5310 GCA_035763885.1 Gemmatimonadales bacterium | reverse complement strand
ACCGATTCGGTTGCGGTGGTGCACGATTTCGGGGCCGGCAATATCGCGCGGGACGTGCAGGTGGCGGCGGGCCGGCTTGTGGCGGTCGTCGGCGGTCTTGTCTCGTATGCCGACGATCCGGTGCTCGGCCCCATCCAGCCGGATGGCGGCGGGGCCATCATTCTCGTGGACCTCGCCAGTGGTGCAGAAACGGTGCTGTCCGCCCCGATTGACTTCTTTTTCCGTCACGCCGCGCTCGCCCCGGACGGCCGTCACGTCGTCGCCGAGCTCGTGTCCGGCCGGACGACCGATCTCTACCTCCTGGAGGTGCCGTGAGACGTGCGTTCGCGACCGTGGCGGTGCTCGGGGCACTGTCCGCTCCGCTCTTCGGTCAGACCGGCGGAGCGATCGCCGGCCGGGTGCGCGATGCGGTCTCGGGACTGGGGATCGGCGGCGCCACCGTTTCGGTGGACGGCGGGCGGCAGGGCGCTTCCACCGACACGGCCGGATTCTACCGGGTGCGCGAAGTCCGCAGCGGATGGCACCGGGTGCAGGTCGCCCGCATCGGATACCGCCCGATGCTATTCGACAGCGTATTGGTCCGCAGCGGCGAGACGTTCCTGCTGAACGTCTCCATGGAGTCGCTCGCCCTGCAGATCGAGTCGATCGTGGTGACGGCCGTGCCGGACCGGGTGCTCGACCCGATGGTGCCGCAGGACCTGCAGCGCATCACCGGGGAGGAAATCCGCCGGCTCCCGGTCACGAGCATCGAGGAGGCGGTCGCCCTGTCGGCGGGCGCGGTGGGCGAGAGCTACCGCGGCGGCCGGCTGGGCGAGCAGGCGTTCGTGCTGGACGGCATCGGCGTGAAGAACCAGCTGGACGCCTCGACCGGCTCGCTGGGCATTCGGATTCCTCCCGACATCCTGACGGAGGCTTCGCTCGTCACCAACGGCTTCTCGGCCCGCTACGGGCAGGCGATCTCGGGGCTGGTGAACGTGGTGACGAAGGACGCCGGCGAGCGCTGGGAAGGCCGGGCGGCCTACGAGAACGACCGGCTGCTGCCTCGGGGGTGGGACTACGGCATCGACCGCGTGGTGCTGAGCGGCTCGGGGCCGCTCACGCACGGCATCGGTCTCGTGGGCGTGCTGGACGTGCAGGGGCGCCTCGACGCCGATCCGGTCAACGCGCCGCCGCCGCCCGACCCCCGCGATCCGCGCAACCAGAGTCCGTCGCTCCTGCCGCACAACGCCGGCGAGCGCTACGACGCGACGCTCAAGTTCACGATCCCCGTGGGCGCGCGGCAAATGCTGCGGCTCTTCGGCCTCCACTCGGTCGAGCAGCGCCTGCTCTTCGATCCGGCCTACAAATACGACCCGACGTTCGCGCCGGCGCAGCGCGTGCGCGGGACGCTGCTCACCGGCCAGCTGCAGCACACCTCGGGCCCCGAAACGCAGAACCCACTCACCGTGGATCTGCGCGTCGGGTATTTCGATCGTGTGTTCCTGCGGGGCAGGCTGTCGGACCAGCCGACGCAACACTTCGGCGCATTCACATTCGAGACTTTCCGTTTTCTGGGCGAGGACCTGGCGCGGCGGCAGGATACGGTGGCCGCGCGCGCGGCCGTGCCCGGCTTCGACCTCCCCGACTGGAGCGACCGCACGCCCTGGGGCGTGCCGGCGTTCTTTCTGGGGTTCGGGTCGCGGGGCGACATCGCGTGGAACCGCTTCCGCGAGCTGCGCACCAAGCTCGACGTGACCCTGGGCTCGGGCCGCGACGCCGATTTCTACCTGGGCGGAGAAATCGCCGGTCAGCGCGTGCAGACCTTCCAGCGGGTGTTCGCGTTTCTGCCGGTGGACAGCAGCGTGCCGCCGCCCACCGCGTCGGACTTCCGGCCCCTGAGCGCGGCGGCCTACGCCGAGACGCAGCTGCGGGTCGAGGACCTGGCGTTCACCATCGGCCTGCGCTACGACCAGTTCGACGGCCGGGTGCCGCAGGCGCTGGGAGGTCGCGGGCTGGGAGCCCAGCGCTCGCTCAATCCGCGGCTCGCGGTGTCCACGGTGCTCAACAAGGCGACGTTCATCGCCACCTGGGGGCGGTTCAGCCAGGCGCCGGATTTCCAGTACCTCGTGGACGCGGCGTTCGACGACACCACGCGCACCGGCCGGTTCCGCCGCGGCAATCCGGCGCTGGGGTTCGAGGACGCGACGCAGTACGAGTTCAGTCTCCGGCTGCGGCCTACCGAGATCACGGCGCTGCGCGCCAACCTGTACATCAAGCGGCTGGACGGCCTGGTGGCGTCGGTGCCGCTGGGGTTGGACCCCGACTCGTCGATCTTCGGCAACGCCGACTTCGGGACGGTGAAGGGCGTCGAGCTGATCTTCGAGAAGGAGCCGGCGCACGGGTGGGGGGTGCGCGTGGCGTACACCTTCCAGTCGGCCACGGCGACCGCCACCGATGCGTTCGGGTTGCTGCGCCGTATCCGGTTCGACTCCATCACCGGCGACACGATCGATCCCGCACGCGTGGAATTCCCGCTCGACTACGACCGGCGCCACAGCGTCACGGTGGTGGGCCAGGCGCGGGTGAGCGACGAGGCGGGCCCGCGGCTGCTCGGCACCTCCCTCTTCGGCGGACTCGAGGCCGCGGCCATCTTCCACTTCGGCTCGGGCCTCCCGTACTCGCGCACCAACACCGCCGGCGACACGCTGATCGGCCTGCCCAACACGCACCGTCTTCCCCCGGAGTATTCGCTCGACGCGCTGGTCCGGCGCCCGCTGCGCCTGTGGGGCATGAGGGGCGGCGTCTACCTCGATGCCCGGAACATCCTCAACCGCCGCAACACGGTCGCGGTGCGGCGCGACACCGGCCAGCCGGGGTTGACCGACGCGACGCTGCAGTCCATCGCGCAGGCGGCGTACCAGGATCATCCCGAGCCGATCCCCTATGAGTCGCAACGCTACCGTCCGTGGGCCGACCAGGACGGCAACGGGCTCATCGAGGGTCCGGGTGAGCTGATGCCGCTGTATCTCGCCGCCGCAAGGGACTTCGCACAGCCGCTGTTCTACTTCGGAACGCCGAGACTGGTGCGCGTGGGAGTCGAGCTGACGTTCTAGGGAGGACGGTGGAGGACGGTGGAGGTTGTGCAGTTCAACCGCGGGGTAGGCGCAGCTCGTCCCACCCCACGCGCTTCTCGAGGATCGCGTCGCGGATCTGGCGCTCGCGGGCACTCAGGACGGCGTTGCCGGTTTTCACCTCCAGGAACCAGATGCCGCGCAGCTCGCCCTCGGCCAATCCGTCGAATACCACGAGGTCCACCGGGCTTCCCAGGAATCGCGCGTCCTTGGGGTTGAAGCGGAAGCCGGGCAGGTAGGGCAGGAGCTGTTCGGTGACCTTGCCCACGGTCACCGCCTGGCTGCGCTGGACGGCGTCCTGGCGGATGGTGCCGGTATGGCGGGCCTTCCAGATCAGGAAGTAGACGAATCCGATCAGCAGCCCGATGACGACGCCGAGGCACGCCGCGAGTACGCTGTCGAGCACATTCCTCTCCATCTAGGCGGTATGCACCAGCGCGAACGCGCGCACCGGAAACGAGCCCATCCCCACCACCTTCGGCGGGACCGCGAAGAACATGAACCCGTCGTCCGGGAGCCGCTCCAGTCCCGTCAGGTGCTCCACGATCGGAATGCCGGCGCCGAGCAGGATCGTATGGGCGGGACGGGTCCCGTCGGTCGCGTCGTCGATGTTCAGCGAGTCGATGCCCACGAGCCGCGCGCCGGCGCGAACCAGATGCTCCGCCGCCGCCCGTGTGAGGAACGGATGTCCGCCCGCACCATACGTCGGGGTCGCCCAATGCCGATCCCAGCCCGTGTGCACCAGCACGGCCCGGCCACGCGGCTCGATCGTGGCGAACGTGTCGTGGTCGATCGCCGGGCCGCCCGCGTGGACGACCAGCCCCGGGAGGTCCGCCAGCACCGCGAGATCCAGACCCGCGAGATCGGTCCCGCCGGCATAACGGTGGAACGGCGCGTCCACGTACGTGCCCGTGTTCGCCACCATCTCGATCCGGCCGATCTGGAACTCGGTCCCCGGCGCGTAGCGCCCGATCGAGGCTTCCCGGCTCAGATGATCGCGGATGACCGGTGCGGGGAGCCCGGGGTAGGTCACCATCCCGTCCGTCACGACGTGGCTCAGATCGACCAGCGATGACACGTCAACCTCTCGCGTCGGGGTGGGCCTCCTTGAGGTAGCCGCCGGCCACGCCGCCGACCACCATGAGCAATCCGATCCAGCCGAGCGGCGTGAGCCGCTGGGCGAAGAGGGCGAAGGCGAGCAGGGCGCCCACCACCGGCTCGATCGTCGCGGCGACCGCCGTCGGGGCCGCGTCGATCCGCTTCGCGGCATTGAAGAACAACACGTTGGCGGCCACCACGGTGCCCGCGGCCAGCAGCGCGGTGTAGAGCCAGGCGCCGGACGTGGGCGGCGGCGCGGGTGCGCGGCCGGCGAGAGGCAGCACGACGCCGAGCACTCCGATCCCGCCCAGGATCTCGAGGAACAGCACCCGCAGCGGGCCGTAGCGCGGCACGGCGTAGCGGGCGAGCAGCGTCGTCCCGGCGTACGACAGCGCGGCGAGCCCACCACCCACGACGCCGGCGCGCAGCGTGGTGGCGACCGTGACACCCTCGCGACTCCCGCCGAGCACCGCCAGGGAGGCTCCAGCCATGACGACGAGCGCCAGGACGAGACGCATCGGCGTGAGGCGTTCCCCCAACAGCGGCACGGCCAGCACGGCCACGAGCACGGGGGCGGTGTACAGCAGCGCCGCCGCTCCGGCGACGCCCGCGCCCGAGATCGCGAACTGGTAGGCCACCTCGAAGAGCGCTACCAGCACCCCTCCGCCGAGGCCGACCAGCAGCCAGCCGCGCAGGTCGATGCGGAAGAAGTCGCGTTGCATCACTCCGAACGCGAGAATCCCGACGATGCCGAGCACGAGCCGCCAGAAGCCGATGCCGGTGAGCGTGCCTCCCTGGGCGTACAGCGCGGTGGACAGTGGTCCGGTCGTGCCCCAGATGGATCCCGCGCCGAGCGCGCAGGCGTAGCCCACCAGGCGCGTCGAGCGGGGAGACGCTGGCGTCGTCATGTTCACCGAAGCTAGGCGGGGTGTTGCGATGAAGTAAGTCTGACGGCGACTACTCCGGCGACAGGTCGCCGCGCAGCACCGTGACCGCCTGGCCGCCGAGGATCACGCGGTCGTCGGCGGTGCGCACCCGTACGACGCCGCCGCGGCTCGAGGCCTGGAAGCCGGTCATCTCGGTCTTGCCCAGCTTCGCGCCC
>DASUAH010000056.1:0-2736 GCA_035763885.1 Gemmatimonadales bacterium | reverse complement strand
AGCCGCGAGCCGATGACGACTCGCACGCCGGCCACCGGAGCCTCGTTGGGATCGCGCCGGCCGTTCTGGTTCTGGTCGAGGAAGACTTGGCCCGCGACGCCCGCACGCTCGATCGAGGGACCCGGCGCCGTCGCCAGGCGGCCGCCGGTGCGGTCCCACCGCACCGACCCCTGCACCTGCTGCGACACCGTGGCTGGGGACCCGGCCCCGGCGCTCATGGTCGTGTACGAGCGCATCGCCGACAGATAGGTATTCAACGTCACCTGGATCAGCGGCCCGCGGCTGCCGCGCTGCCACACGACCCCCGTCTCGAGGCTCACGCCGCCCCAGACCGGCCGCGAGGCAAACAGTGACGCCTGGGTGACGCGCGGCGCGCTTCCCCCGCCCCACACCCGCGATTCGACGGCGCCTCGGAAGAACGCCGGGCCCAGCACCGGTCCCCACCGCGGCTGCGGCAGCACGAAGGCGCTGACGCCGACGAACGGCTCGGTGCTGCTGCCCGCGCCGTCGAGCGCCTGGCGCTCGACCCGCACGTACGGCATCAGCCGGGTCGCTCCGGTCTGCACCGAAGCGCCGAGGCGGGCGCGGGTCGTCGTCGCCGACTGGGCGCGCACCTGGTCGATGTTGCTTTCGAAGTAGAACAGCCCGTATCTCGGCAGCGGCCGCAACAACGCGGAGACGCTCCAGGCCGACCGTTGGCCCGCCACGGTCACGATCGGCGCCTGCGTGCGCGTGTCGAACGCGGCCGCCGCCGCACTCAGCCGCAGATCGATGGACGGCTCGAACAGCACCGCCCCCCGAACCAGCGCGTTGCCGACGCCCGACAGCTCGAGCCCCCAATCGTTGGTCGGGTTCGCGGTCACCCGCGCGTACGGATGCCACAGGTCCGCGAGGCCGTTGCGCCAGAAACGATCGGCGCCGCTCTGGAGCGTCACTCGCGGCGTCAGACCGTAGCGCAGGTCGAGGTTGCCGCTCGCACGGCAGCGAGGATCACGGCAGGCGCCGCCCGACAGGCCGTACTCGAACCGGCGCGAGGGCAGCAGGTCAGCCAGCACCCGGTAGGTGCGATCGAATTCCCGCACCTCTCCCAGCGGTCCGTAGGCCACGAAATCCACGGGGTTTTCACCGTACCGAACCGGGAGCGCAAAGCCGTACTCTCCGGTGACGCCGGTCGTGTCCACGGCGACGAGCCGGCCGTTCTGGTACGCTTCGACGGACCAACCCGGCTCGAGGCGGCCGAGGTAGCGGCTCGTGCCCAGGAGCGCGGGCCGCAGGAACGGCGCGTTGGTGAGCGCCACGCCACGCAGCTCGCGCAGCCGCGGTCCGGTGGAGAAGCCGTCGCCCAGGCGGAGCTGCTTCAGCCACGCACTTTCTTCCCATACGCCGGTCCACGAGACATCGCCGCGCGCCACGCCTGCGTCCGCAGGACCGACGCTGTGGGCGCCGATCGCGAGCGATCCTCCGAACGCGTCGCCCCCCAGATCGAATGCGTACGACCCCGCCCCGACCGGCCGGCCACCGGGCGCGAACAGCGAATAGTCGAGCACGAGTCCATCCCAGCGCTGCCGTTCGAGATCGAGCCGCACGTCGGCCGGCGCTGCTTCGCGGCGACGCGCCAGCGCGGCGCGGGCTGCGTCGCGCCGGGCCCGCTGACCGATCGGCAGCATGCCGGCATCCATGAGAGTGACGGTGAGGCCGGTCCAGTCCACCACAAAGGTGCCGCCGAGCAGGTTCCCCAGCCGCTCGGCGCCGATGTACAGCTCGCCGTCCTTGAAGAGGCGGAACTCCGGCTCGAGACGCACGCGATGGTCTCCGAACGTCATCGTGTCGTTCCCAGCCGCAATGAAAAGGCGGCTCGGCCCGGGAGGGACCGACGCCTCGAGCGCGCCGTCCGGGGAGAGGTGGTAGCGCACCTGGGCGAGGCTCAGGAACTGGGCGAGCGGCAGCAGGGCCTCGGTCCGCACGCGGTACGCCTGCACCGTCGCCGAGGCCAAGCCCCGGATCCGCAGCTCGATCAGGACGGCCTGCGGTACGGAGTCCAGGGAGCCCGCACTGAACGGCTTCTCGGTGTCCGGGAGGCTGCGCTCGGGGACCGCCGGCCGCGAGACGACCCGCTCCTGCGCCCGGACGAGCGTGGGGGCGGCGACGGCGCAAAGGCCGAGCAAGGGCCCCAGCAGGGCCAGAGCCGCGGCGCGCGAAATCACGGGCTCTGCACCGCCACCGAATCGCTCACCGCCGGGCTCCGCAGCAGAACCTGCCGCTCCAGGTCGTCCCGCTGGGGGGTGATGTCGAGTCGCAGCCGATACTGGTCGGCAGGTGCACCGGCGATGCTCACTGCCCAACGGGGTCGATTTGCGAAGAACACCGTGATCGGGACGCGGAGCTCGCCGGCAGGCTTCCCGTTCGAGCCGACGATGGCGGCGTGCACGGTGCCGAGATAGGCGGCGTTCCCCTGTCGCTCGAGGCGCGCGTGCACGATCACCGAATCCCCCTGCCGCACCGCCTCCAGTCCGGACAGCGCGATCCCCGTTCGCACCTGCCCGTTGCGGTAGTGGAGACCGATCACCTGCTGGATCTGCAGCGTGAGGCCGACCTTGATGTTGGCGCTGTCGCTCACTCCCGCGACCGGCAGCTCGCCCGCTTTGGCGGTGAAGGCCAGCCGAGCCCAGTACTCACCATCTCGAAGGCCCGCCGGCGGCGTGGCGAGCAACCGCACGACCTGTTGATCCCGCGGCC
>DASUAH010000055.1:0-3884 GCA_035763885.1 Gemmatimonadales bacterium | reverse complement strand
GACCCGGCGCGGATCGGGGTCCAGCTGGAAGAGCTGTACCGTTGGCGTCGCGAGGGAACGCCCTTCAACCAGGCCTGTTGCGGCAGCGTGTTCAAGAACCCCGGTGGGCCGAGCTGGAAGCGCGCCGACGGGCCCCGCACGGCCGGCCAGCTGATCGAGGCCGCGGGGCTCAAGGGGTTCCGCATCGGCGGCGCGGAGGTGTCGCCGATGCACGCGAACTACTTCGTGAACACCGGCGACGCGACCGCGGGGGACGTGCGGGCGTTGATCGCGCACGCCCGGCGCGTGGTGGAGGACCGGTTCGGAGTGCAGCTGGAGACGGAAGTGAAGCTGATCGGAAGCCGGGGGGAGTACCTCAGCGCCCACCGCGATGGCTGACTACTTCGTTCACGAGTCCGCCTACGTGGACGACGGGGCCGTCGTCGGGACCGGCACCAGGATCTGGCATTTCTGCCACGTGATGCCCGGCGCGGTGATCGGCGAGCGGTGCAACCTGGGCCAGAACGTGGTGGTGATGCCGGGGACGCGCATCGGCAACAACGTCAAGATCCAGAACAATGTCTCGATCTACGAGGGTGTCACCCTCGAGGACGACGTGTTCTGCGGTCCGAGTTGCGTGTTCACCAACGTCCTGAACCCGCGCAGCCACGTGCCGCGCAAGCACGAGTACCAGCCGACCGTGGTGCGCCGGGGCACGTCCATCGGAGCCAATGCGACCATCGTGTGCGGGGTAACCCTGGGCGAGTACTGCTTCATCGGCGCCGGCGCGGTGGTGACGGCCGATGTGGCGCCGTTCGCCCTCATGCTGGGCGTCCCGGCGCGCCGGGTGGGATGGATGTGCCGTTGCGGCGAGCGGCTCACGCTGGAGGGGGGGCGGGGCCGGTGCGCCGACTGCGGCACCGCCTATCGCGAGGACGACGGGCGCCTCCGGGTCGATTGATTCCCCGGCGGAAGGGGTCTAAGTTGTTAAGCTTTGGTCAGTTTGCCCCTTGTCAGGTGAGCCATTGAGCGTTCCCCTCCTCGACCTCGTCGCGCAGTACCAGAGTATCAAGGACGCCGTGCTGCCCGCGCTGCAGGCGGTGATCGAGCGTCAGCAGTTCATCATGGGGCCGGAGGTGGCCGCCCTCGAGGCCGAGGTGGCCCGGCTGAGCGGGGCACGGCACGGGATCGCCTGCGCCAGCGGCACCGACGCGCTTCTGCTTCCCCTCAAGGCGCTGCGCCTCCGGCCCGGCGACGAGGTGATCGCCCCTGCGTTCACGTTCTTCGCCACCGCCGGGGCGGTGCACAACGCGGGTGGTACGCCGGTGTTCGTCGACATCGATCCGGCGACCTACACGATGTCCCCCGAGGCGGTGGAAGCGGCGATCA
The DNA here is from genome assembly GCA_035763885.1 of Gemmatimonadales bacterium. Taxonomy (GTDB): domain Bacteria; phylum Gemmatimonadota; class Gemmatimonadetes; order Gemmatimonadales; family GWC2-71-9; genus DASQPE01. The sequence goes on along the minus strand of DASUAH010000055.1, from coordinate 2,516 downwards.
CACCCCGCACGCGGGCCATCGTGGTGGTGCACCTGTACGGCCAGATGGCGGCGCTGGAGCGGATCCTGCCGCTGGCCGGGCGGCACGGGCTCGCGCTCGTCGAGGACGCGGCCCAGGCCATCGGCGCGCGGCGCCGGGTGGACGGCGTGTGGCGGGTGGCCGGCGGGCTCGGTCTTACCGGGGCCCTGTCGTTCTTCCCCAGCAAGAATCTGGGCGCCTGGGGCGATGGCGGGATGATGCTGACCCAGGACGACGCGCTCGCGGAGCGGCTCCGGAAGCTCCGCCTTCACGGCGGGGCCAAGCAGTATCACCACGAGGAGGTCGGCACCAACAGCCGGCTCGACACGCTCCAGGCCGCCGTCCTCCTGGTCAAGCTGCGCTACCTCGCCGGATGGACCGAGGGCCGGCGCGCGCGCGCCGCACGCTACGACGCCGCGTTCGCCGGACACCCGGCCGTCTGCCCGCCGCGGACCGATCCCGCCAACGAGCACGTGTACCACCAGTACACCATCCGCGCGGAGCGGCGGGACGACCTGCTCGCGCATCTCAAGGCGCGGGGCATCGGCCACGCGGTGTACTACCCGGTGGCGCTGCACCTCCAGCCGTGCTTCGCCGAGCTCGGGTATGCGCGTGGGAGCCTCCCGGCGACGGAGACCGCGATGGAGTCGGTCGTGTCGCTCCCCATCTATCCGGAGCTGACCGACGCGCAGCAGAACGAGGTGATCGAGGTGGTCCGGGGCTTCTACGGATGAGCCGGGTGAGGGTCGGCGTGATCGGGGCCGGCGCCTGGGGCCGGAATCACGTGCGCACGCTCGCCGGCATGCCCGAGGTGGAGCTGGCGGGCGTCTGCGACCTGAGCCCGGCCGTGCGCGAGCGGCTCGGGCGGCAGTATCCGGGCGTATACCTCACCGACTCGCCGGCGGCGTTGCTCCAGCGGGTCGAGGCGATCGTGGTGGCCTCCACCGCCCGCACCCACGCGGAGCTGGGCCGCGCTGCCGTCGCGGCCGGAGTCCCGGCGCTCATCGAGAAGCCGTTCGCGCTCACGGTGGCCGACGCCGAGGGCCTGGCCGAGGCGGCCGCGGCGCTGGGGGTGCCGCTGCTCGCCGGGCACCTGCTGGAGTATCACCCGGTGGTGGAGCAGCTCCGCGGGCTCGTGGCCGATGGATCGTTGGGGCAGCTCTATTACCTCTACTCGCAGCGGGTGAACCTGGGGCAGGTCCGGCCGGACGAGAACGCCCTGTGGAGCTTCGGTCCTCACGATGTGTCGATGGCACTCTTCCTGCTCGGGGACCAGCCGCGGAGTGTGGCCGCGCTCGGCCGGTCGTACCTGCAGCCGGGCATCGAGGACGTGGTCTTCCTGACCATGGTGTTCGACTCCGGCGTCGTGGCGCACGCGCACATGTCGTGGCTCGATCCCCACAAGGTGCGGCGGCTCACGGTGGTCGGTTCCCGCCAGATGGCAGTGTTCGACGACATGCAGCCCCGGGAGAAGCTCAGGATCTACGACAAGGGTGTGGACCGGCCGCCGGAGTATCGGTCGTGGGGCGAGAGCCTCGCGGTGCGGGAGGGTGACATCTACATCCCCCGAATCTCGAATGCGGAGCCGCTGGCCGTGGAGCTGAAGCATTTCGTGCAAGTCGTGCGCGGCGAGGCCACGCCGCGGGCGGACGCCGCCGACGGGGTCCGGGTGGTACGCGTGCTGGACGCGGCCAGCCGCTCGCTGGCGCAGGGCGGGGTCCCGGTGGAGGTGGGAGGGACCGGGTGAGCGCCGCGAACGACCTGATCGAGAAGAGCGCCCGGCGGGACATCACGTTCGGCATCGTCGGCCTCGGGTACGTGGGCCTGCCGCTCGCGCTGGAGCTGGCCCGCGCCGGCTACCGCGTGCTGGGCTACGACGTGAACCCGCGCGTGGTGGAGGGGGTCAACGCCGGCCGCTCGCACGTCAAGGACGTGACCGACGCCCAGCTGGCCGAGGTGCGGGGCCACCTCGAGGCCACCGCTGAGCCGGGCCGGTTGGCCGAAGCCGATGCGATCTCGATCTGCGTGCCGACCCCGCTCTCGAAGTTCAAGGACCCGGACGTGAGCTACATCGTGGCCGCCACCGAGGCCGTGAAGCGGACGCTTCGGCGGGGGCAGGCGATCATCCTCGAGAGCACCACGTACCCGGGCACGACGCGCGAGATCATGCTGCCCGCGCTGGAGAGCACCGGCCTCAAGGTCGGGACCGACTTCTTCCTCGCATTCAGCCCCGAGCGGGTGGACCCGGGCAATCCGGTCTGGCAGACGCGGAACACGCCCAAGGTGGTGGGGGGCATCACGCCCGACTGCCGGCGGGTCGCGGTGGCGCTCTACAGCCCCGCCATCGAGACGCTGGTGCCGGTGTCCACCACCGAGGCGGCCGAGCTGGTGAAGCTGCTCGAGAACACGTTCCGCAGCGTGAACATCGGACTGGTGAACGAGATGGCCATCGTCTGCGATAAGCTGGGCGTGGACGTCTGGGAGGTGATCGAGGCCGC
>DASUAH010000054.1:0-7689 GCA_035763885.1 Gemmatimonadales bacterium | reverse complement strand
CCCGTGTGAAAGGCGGTGGAGCCGCCGCGGTCCCGCCAGCGCGCGTCGTGCAGCGACACCAGGATGTCCAGCGCCTCCTGCGTCTCGCCCTCCGTGACGGCCTGTTCGAACCGGACGTCGAACTGCCGGTGCAGGTTGGCGAGGCAGCGGCGGAAGTCGGTGCGGTGCTTCCGGGTCAGCGTGCTCATGTACACATCCCACGACGGCTGCGGCCAGACCGCGACGGGACAGACGCCGGCCTCCTCGACGGTGGCGCGCCATCCCTCCCCGCCGAGGCGCGCGGCAAGGGCGGCGGCGGCGGATCCCGCGCGCAGCTGACCGAGGCGGAGCGGCAGCCGCGCGCCGCGCAGGTAGCCGGCGAGGGCATCGAGGCTGCCGGCCGCACTGCTGTCGCGGACGATGAGGTCGAGGTAATCGGATCCGGCGCTGCCGGTGCCGAGGAACTCCAGCACAGGGAACGGCGCCTCGGGCGCGCGCCGGCGGAGCAAGAAGGGGGCGACGGCCGTCAGCTCCCCGCCCGACCGCACCGTCACCAGGTGCAGCCGCGCTCCGGCGGAGAGGTGCGCCCACCAGGCAGTGAGCCACTCCCACGTGAGGAAGAGACCATCCGCGGGACTGGCGCGCAGCAGCGCCGTCCACTCCGCGCGGAGCCCGGCGAGATGCGCAGGATCCCGGATCACCTCGACGCGCACGCTAGGCCACCTCGAGCCGGAAGCGCAGGCACCACTCGCCTTCGAGGCGCGTCAGGAACGCGTCGCCGCAGTTCAGCACGTCGAGGAGCCGCGCATCCCTGGCGTGCACCAGCGTCCAGTACCCGCGGTGATGGAAGAGGCAGTGACGGGACGCCAGCTCGTCCACGTGCGCGGCGTCCACACGCCCGGCGAGCGCGACGATCCCGTCGCGCCAGGCCTGGGCGCAGAGATGGTCGAGCACCGTGCCGGTCATCTCCCGGCGCGCCCCGAGCTGGATGACCTCGCCGAGCCCCCCGCGGGCGCCGGCGTACAGATACCAGCCGGCGGGCTCACCGCGCGGATCGCGCACGAGAACTTTCCGCAGCGTGCCCAGGCCCGGCTTCCGGGCCAGGACGTCGAGGAGCCAGTTCGCCGATGCGGCATCATAGGCGGGGCGCAGGGCGCGATCCCGTGTGAGCGTCTCGAGGCACGATGCCAGCGCGTCCCCGTTCAACTCCTCCGCGGCCGCATCCGGCGCAGGCGGCCGGAACGGACTGCCGGGCAGGCGCGCGGCGAGCGCGTCGCCGAGGCGGGACGCGGCGGCCCATCCCGTCCGCCCCGGGCGCCACCGGCTCAGCGCGAACTCGAACGGCCGGAGCACCTTCACCCAGGCCAGGCTGTACAGGGATGCCGTGGCCCCGCCGAGCCCCTCCCACAGCCGCCGCGTCGCGTCGATCGCCTCATCCGCCACCGTGAGATCCTGCGGTCCCTCGAGCAGTCCCCGCACCAGGGCGATGCCGGCGAGACGGCCGCGGTGAGCCGGATCGACGATGAACTGCGAGCTGGCGGCCATCCACACCGGCCGGTCGCCGAGACACATCCGGCGCAGGACGACGCCGAGAAAGCCCGCGATCTCGCCCCCGTCCTCGTACACGAGCGAGCCCGGGCCGGGAGCCTGCCAGGGGTTGCTGAGGAAGATCTCGCGGAAGTACGCATCGTAGTCCGACGCCGCGACCGGCCGCCCACCGCGCAGGGGAAAGACGCGGCGGTGCAGCGCCGCCACCTGCGGAACGTCGCCGGCTTCGAAGGGACGCACGCGGCCCATCACGCTATCCCCCGTACTCCCAGGGGGAGGCCGCGATGGTCAGCGGCGCGACCGGCTCGCGGCACGCCGCGTCGGCGACCTCCAGAATGACCAGCGCGTGGTCTCCGCCCGTGTCCTCGATGCCGCGCACCGCGCACTCGACGTACGCCGGGATGTTGGTCAGGATCGGCGCCGCCGTCGTCCCCCGGACGAACGGCTCGCCGTTCAGCCGCCCGTCCGCCATCTTCGTGGGCCGGAAGAACTTCGCGGCCAGGTCGGCCTGCCCGGCCCCGAGGATGTGGATCGCGGCGACGCGGCTGGCCTGCAGGCACCGGAAGACGCTGCTGTCCGGACGGATCGCGGCCATGATCAGGGGCGGGCGGAAGGACGCCTGCGACACCCAGGTCACGGTGGCCGCGCCGTAGCGCTCCCCGCAGCATGAGGTCACGACGTACATCCCGTTACTGAACAGCCGCAGTGTCTTCTTCCGCGTCAGCGTATCCATTGGCGCCGTGTCCGTTCCGGCCAAGGATGAACCTCCCGATCCGGCGGATGGTCCGGAAGTGCTCGAGGTCGAGGTCGTCCAGCGCGATGCGCACGCCGAACTCCTGCTCCAGCTGCAGCAGCAGCTCCACGAAGCCGAGCGAGTCGACCGCGCCCGTCTCGAACAGATCGAGCTCGGGCGACGGCACGTCCAGGCTGAGCGCGGTGGAGAAGATGCGGGTGATGCGCGCTTCGATCGCGGAGGGGTCGGTCATCGGTGCTCCATGTGCTCGGCGGCTAAGATGTCGAACCACAGCCGGTCGCGCAGCTGCCCGTCGATGAAGTGGCACTGCCGCTGGCGGCCGATGAAGGTGAAGCCCAATCGCTCGGCGATCCGCTGCGACGGGTTGCCGTCGACGATCCAGGTGTTCACGCTGCGCAGCCCGAGCTCCCCGAACGCCATCGTAAGCATCGCCTCCGTGGCGTAGGTGCCGTAGCCGCGGGCCCGGAAGGACCGGTCCCCGACCACGACCCAGATCCGCGCGGTCCGGAAGCGCCGGCTGATCTCGCTCAGGGCGATGAGCCCGACCGGCGGGCTGTCCCCCTCGCCGCCGAAGACGCGCAGGAGGTGGGTGTCGCGCTGGGTCAGGATCTTCAGCCAGGCCGCGCCGAGGACGGGCCGGCCGTCGCCGGTGTCCAGCCACTGCGCATTCTCCGGCTGGGACAGCCAGCCCGCGGCCAGCTCGAGGAGCTGCTGGCTATCGAGAGGGCTGAGCTTCACCGGTGCGGAGCGCCTGGAACGCCTGTTGGAGCGTACGCCGGTCGGTCTTTCCATTGGCATTGGTCGGAAGGCTGCCCAGAGCCAGCCACCGGAACGGCAGCATGTAGCCGGGCAGGACCCGGCTGAGGGCGGCGCGCAGCGGGGCCGGGGCGAGACCGGCGCCCGGGCGGGCCACGTAGGCGCAGCAGATCACCGCGCCCTCGAAGCCGTCGCTGGGGACGGCCACCACGGCGCAGTCGGCGACGCCGTCCAGCTTGCGCACCGCGGTCTCGATCTCGCCGAGCTCGATGCGGTACCCGCGGCTCTTGATCTGCGTGTCGGTCCGCCCGTGGAAGTACGCCAGGCCGTCGTGCCCGACACGGGCCAGATCGCCGGTGCGATACAGGCGCTCCCCGGTGCGCGGATCGGCGACGAAGGCGGCGGCGGTCCGCGCCGGGTCACCCCAGTATCCGGGACTGAGGCCGGCGCCGCCGATGTAGAGCTCCCCGACCTCGCCCGCGGGCGCGGGCCGCAGCTCCTCGTCGAGCACCAGCAGCGCTTCGCCGGGACAGGCCGTCCCGATCGGGACGGCCGCGGTCTCCTCGTCCGGACAGGCCGGGACGGTGTAGTAGCTGCTGGCGATCGTCGTCTCCGTCGGACCGTAGAGGTTGGTGAAGCGGACGTGCGGCAGCCGGCGCATCCAGTACATCAGGGCCGGCGTCGGGAAGACCTCGCCGCACCAGAGCAGCCGCCGCAGGTGCGGGAAGTCGTGCATCCGCACGGCGTCGAACGCGGCCAGGTAGTTGAGCAGCGAGGGCACCGAGAACCACTGCGCCAGGGCCCGCGAGCGGATGAACTCGGCCAGGCGGTGCGCCAGCATCCCCAGCTCCGGCGGCACCAAGTGCAGCTCGCCGCCGGAGGCGAACGTCCCGAAGATGTCCAGCATCGACAGGTCGAAGTGGAGCGGCGGATGGCCCGAGTTCCGCTCACCCGGGCGCATGTCGAAGTACGACACCGCCCACTCCACGAACGGGATGACGTTGGCGTGCGTGATCACGACGCCCTTCGGCGCGCCGGTGGATCCGGAGGTGAAGAGGATGTGGGCCGCGTCCTGCCCGGCTCCCGCCGCGGGGAGCGAGGCGGCGGACTCCACCTCCACCTCCGCGCGCGTCAGGGCCACGGGGACGGGCATCTCGGGCGGCGCGCCGAACTCCAGCCAGGCCACCCGCATCGGATCGCGGACTGCTTCGATCCGCGCCAGCTCGGCGAGCATCGCCGCGGCGCCGCCGGCGGACAGGATCCAGCGCGGGGCGGCGGACTCGCAGATCGTGGCGAGGCGTCCCGCCGGACCGGCGGGGTCGAGCGGCACGTACACCGCTCCCGCCTTATAGATCGCGACGATGGAGGCGATGGCCAGCGGGCTCTTCGGCATCAGCAGCGCGACGCGGTCGCCCTTCCGGCATCCGTCCCGGATCAGACGGCGCGCCAGCCGGGTGGACAGGACGTCGAGCTCCCCGTAGGAGAGGGCGTCGCCGTCCAGGACCACCGCCGGCGCGTCCGGCCGCAGGCCGGCCTGCACGGTCACCCACTGTTCGAGGCGGGCGATGGTCACGGGGACTCCCATGAGATCTGCGCGCTGCGGCGGAGCTCGAACAGCATCGCGACGTACTCCCTCATCACCCGCGGGGTCAGTTTGCTCCGCCCGTGCAGCCGCTCGCGGAAGGTGAACCCCACCTCCAGGACGCGGACGTTCGGACGCCCCAGGGCCTGGACGGCCTGGACGTAGAGGTACAGCAGCACCTTGAAGCCCTCGGGCCGCAGGCCGCCCTCGTCGAGTCGGGCGAAGAGCGAGCGCGGCATCATGAAGAACCCCGACATCGGATCGGACAGCGGGACATCCAGGACCGCCCGCGCCAGCGCGGCGGCGATCCAGCTCGTCACCTTGCGGCGGGCCGCCCACGCTCCGGTTCCCCCGCCGGGCGCGGCCCGGGAAGCCACCGCGAACTCCGCCTCTGCGACCGCCTCGAGCAGCGCCGGGATCACCGCCTCGTCGTGCTGCAGATCCGCGTCCATCACGCCGACGACCCGGCCGCGAGCCTCCCGGAAGCCTCGGATGACCGCCGAGCTGAGCCCGCGCTCGCCCTGCCGGCGCACGACGCGCACCGCCGGATGGACCGCGCGCAGACGCTCGGCTTCCTCCCCCGTGCCGTCCGGCGAATCGTCGTCCACCACGATGATCTCGTGCGCGTATGGACGGAGGACCGCCGAAAGGCGGCCGAGGAGCGGCGCGAGATTCTCGCGCTCGTTGTAAGTGGGCAGGACGAGCGACAGCTCCGGCGTGCTCATGTGAGGATCCGCTCGAAGACGCGCCGGGTGTGCTGCAGGTCGTCGGAGCAGGCCGGCACGTCAAGGATGAACGTGCGGTATCCCATGGTGAGGTAGCGGTCCACCTCTTCGGCCACCTCACCATGCCCGCCGACGAGGTACGGGCACATCGTTTGGTAGTTCTGGAACGGGTGGAGCCAGTACGGGCTCGCCGGGGCGCCGTCAAGGCGGCTGAGCTGCTCGTGCCACGTCGAGTCGGAGACCCTGGCCGCGAGCTGGCGTGTGAGCTGGCCGCGCCGGTCCTCCGGGAAGCGCGCGTGCGCCAGCGCCCAGGCCCCTGCCGCATCCTCCCGCGCGACGATGCCGATCCGGACCCCGCAGGCGAGGCCCTCAGGCAGCGGATCCTCCTCCCCCGGGGGCTTCGGATACTTGATCGCCGTCGCGCCGACCGCGCGCGCCGCGGCGAGACCGGCGTCGGAGGAACCCGAGATGTAGATGCGCGGTGCCAGCTCCTGCGGGAGCGGCGGCGCCAGCGTCAGATGCTCCACCACGTAGAATCTGCCTTCGAAGGTGACCGTCTCGCCGGCGAGGAGCCGTTTGACGATCGTCGTGTACTCCACGAGCCGCTCATACCGGCGGTCGTGGGGCGTCGGGTCGCGCAGGGCGATCAGGTCGTTCCGGAATCCGCCCGCCACCAGGTTGAGGCAGAGGCGGCGGCCGTAGAGCCATCCGAGCGAGGCCACCATCTTCGCCGCGCTGTACGGGTGCATGTACACGGGCTGGAGGGCGACCAGGGGGCTGAGGGTCCGGGTGTGCTCGACGATGATCTGGGCGGCGAGCCAGGGATCGACCTGGCTGTTGTCCGCGTACACGAGGATGCCGGTGCACCCGGCCTCTTCGCTCCAGCGGGCGACGTCGATGACCTGCCGCCGGTAGTCATCCCGGTTCGCGCGGCTGGACGGCGGGCACGTCGAGAACAGATCCACGGACCGCGCGGTCTCAGGGCCGGCCATGTGAGCTCGCCTCCTCTCGACCCGGCAGGTACACGTCGTAGGTCGTCCCCGGGATGCGCCGCCATCCCGGCAGCGGAGCGGACAGCTCGTTCCGCATCACCACCGCCTCTGCGCCGCTCCCCGCGAGCACGGCCAGGATCCGGACGCGCAGCGCCGGCGCGGCGCGCACGAAGGCCTGCACGCCGCCGGGCGGACCCTCCAGGCAGTGGTGTCCGGCCCGCGTCCGGCAGGCGGGCATCTCCGCGATGATGCGCACCCGGGCGAGGCGCGCCCAGTAGGCGTCCGAGCCTCCCGGCCAGTCGTTGATCAGCGCGACGTGATCGCCCTCGCGGACGCCGATCGCTTCCAGATGCCGCGCCACGGCGAGATGCTGGTCTGCGGCGTGCCGCAGGCCGAGGTCCTTCGTCATCGCATACGCCCCGTAGACTGCGATGGCCGTGATGAACACGAGAGCGATGGTGACGGCACGGAGGGCTGCCCGCTCCAGGGCCGCCTCTCGCGGCAGCCGGATCGAGGCCAGCAGCCCGAGCCAGGACGGCGCCAGGAAGGGCGCGACGAACCGCCGCTCCAGCCACACCGTGGCGTAGACCGCCACCGCGGCCAGCAGCGGGAGGAGCAGCGCGGCGTACGGGCGGAGATCCACCGCACGCCATCCCGGCCGCGCCCCGAAGGCGGCGAGCACCAGCACGCCGGCCGGCAGGAGGATCTGCCCCGAGCGCAGCAGCACCCCCGCCACCACCCGCGCGCTCCGGATGAGATTGGCCAGGTGGCCTCCCGCGTCGAAGCGAGGCCGGAGGCCCTCGTACCAGTAGGCCGGATCCACCCAGGGCGCGTACGTCCCGCCGATGGGCGCCGCGAACTCGTACACGGGGGGCTCGTTCAAGATCTCGCGCGTGGGGTGCACAGGACGGCCATACCCAGACGGTTCACCCTGCCAGTGCACGTAGGGCAGGCCGTTGATGTGATAGGCGTAGTTCAGCGCGCCGCTCTCACCCAGCGTCACCCCCTGCCCGGTGAGGACGAACGCCAGGATGAGCAGCCCGCTCACGGCGGCGAGGCCGAGCAGCGGAGCGGCGGCGCTCCGCGCGGCGCCGGAGGGACCCGATCCGCGGGTGGAGAGGGCGACCGAAGCGATGATCACGAGCGCCAGCGGGAGCATCGCGGCCTTCGCCAGGAATCCGCCTCCGAGCACGGCGCCCAGGAGGAGCGCCGGGGCCCGCCGGCCGGGCTCGCGGTGGAGCTTCAGCGCCAGACCGAGAGCCAGATACACGAAGACGGAAACGAGCAGGTCCGGGCTGACGAGCGGCACGGGCGTGAGCTGCAGCAACGAGGAGGCGAACACGACATAGCCTG
>DASUAH010000053.1:0-2878 GCA_035763885.1 Gemmatimonadales bacterium | reverse complement strand
CAGCACGCGGGCTTCCTTCAGCGCGCTCAGGGAGTACTGGGATCGCAGCTTCTTCTGGACGACCTCGTTGTAGCTGAACGCCACGTCCTCCGCGGTCATCTCCCCGTAGCCCTTGTGGAACTGGACGCCCTTGCGGAGGCGCACGATCCACCGTGTGTCGGTCACCTTCTCGATCGAGGTGGCCAGGCCCGGAACGAGCTTACTCCCGCCGTAGTCAACGAAGAACAGCGGATCGAACAGCGCCAGCCGCGGCTTGGCGGATGGCGCGTCGCCGCCGGTCATCAAGGGGCTGAGGGTGATCGGCTCAACCGCAACCGCGAACTTCAGGATCCCCCCGCGCATCGGCGCCTGACCGGCTCCGCTGGCGACCCCGAACGTGGTCAGGACGAGCGCACACAGGAGACCCCATACGAACAGGGGGTGTTTCACCTGGAAGCCTCCTCACTTGGATTCCTGCCGCCTGCATCCCGGCCGGCGAGGCCGGTGCGCCGCCGTCCCTCCCTCCGCGGTGGAATCGTTCGGCCTACCCGTCGCGGACCGTGACGATCATCTCGACCTCGACGGGGATGTTGCCGGGGAGCGCGGCGACGCCGACCGCCGAACGCGCGTGCCGGCCCGCCTCCCCCCACAGTGAGACCATGAGATCGGAGAAGCCGTCCACGACCTCGGGCTGGCGGTAGAAGTCCGCGGCGCTGGCCACCAGGCCGAGCACCTTCACCACGCCGGTGACCCTGTCGAGGTCGCCGCCCAGCGCCTCGCGCAGCGCGGACAGCGCATTGAGGGCGCAGAGCTGCGCCGCCTTGTACCCGTCCTCGAGCGAGACCTCGCCTCCGACCCTGCCCTGGAAGCGCGGCTTCCCCTCGACGGTCGGGCCCTGGCCGGAGACGTATGCCAGGTGCCCGTCGCGCCTGACGGGGACGAGGCCCTTCCGGGAGGCCGCCTTCGGGAGCTGCAGCTCCAGGGTCTGGAGGACCGACTCGACATGTCCCATCACGCCATCAGCCTCCTGTCCGCCGTTCAGTCTTGGGCGGAAGATAGCCCAGCGCGCCGGAGATGCGCCGGGCGGTGCGGGCGACGAGCACCCCCAGGTCGTGAATCTGGTCAACCGGAACCTGGGAGAGGGCGCCCGTCACACTGATCGCTCCGATAGGCCGGCCCGTGTGGTCGCGCAGGGCGGCTCCCACGCAGCGGATGCCTTCTTCGTTCTCGACGTCGTCCACGGCATAGCCCACCACGCGGATGTGCTCGAGGTTGGTCCGCAGCCGCACGGGCGACGTGATCGTGTTGGCCGTCCGGGCGAACAAGACGGCACGGCCCAGAAACGCCTCGAGCTCGGGCGGAGGAAACAGGGCGAGCACGGCCTTGCCCTGCGCGCTGGAGTGCAGCGGATTGCGCGCCCCCACGAACGACGCCATCTGGATCGCGCTGGCCGGATTGAGCTTCTCGACGACGACCATCTCGCCGTCGCTGAGGATCCCCACGTGCACGGTGAGGCGCGTGGCGTCCCGCAGGGCTTCAAGATCCGTCCGGGCCGCGCTCCTCAGATCGAGCCTGCTCAGCGCCAGGTCTCGCAGGCGCAGCACGCGGAGGCCGATCTGATAATGCATCCCGTCCGGGGCGTGCTCCACGTATCCCAGCTGCACCATCGCCTGCAGCAGCCGGTGGACCGTCGCCTTGTGCAGGGCCGTGGCCCGGGCCAGCGCAGAGACACCGGTGGGCCCGTCCGCCACCGCCTCCAGGACGCGGAACGCGCGCTCGACGGTGCGCACCGCCACGGCGTCGGCGGGATGGAACGCATCGTCATCTCGGGCGGGGTGTCTCACGGTGCGAAACGGTGTTTCAAAGTGTCGCCGCCCCTACTATCGCTGGGGCGTCGTGCGGCCGCAATCCGGCGGTGCGTGTATCGTTTTCGGCGGCCACAAGCTTGGAAACGGGGGAAATCTCCTGCTGTGACCGCCACCTACCGCCTGCAGCTGCGGCCGGGGTTCGGCTTCGACGAGGCGCGGGCCATCCTGCCCTACCTGCGCCGGCTCGGGATCAGCCACGTCTACCTCTCCCCCATCACCGACGCGCGGCGGGGCAGCACGCACGGCTACGACGTCGTGGACCATACGCGGATCCGGGAGGAGCTCGGCGGGCCGGAGGACTTCGGGCGGCTCGTGGACGCGCTCCGCGAGATCGGCCTGCGGCTCATCATCGACTTCGTCCCCAATCACGGCAGCGTGGGGGCGCGCAACGCGCGGTGGCAGGACGTCCTCGCCCACGGCCGCGCCTCGCGCTTCGCCCGGTTCTTCGACATCGACTGGGATTCGCGCGTCCCGGACCTGCGCGGGAAGGTGCTGCTCCCCTTCCTCGGCCGGCCGTACGGCGAGGCGCTGGACGCGGGCGAGATCACGCTGGCCGAGGAGGATGGCCGCTGGTCCGCCGCCTACCATCGCGACCGGTTCGCCCTCGCCCCGGAGACGTGGGAGGAGGCGGCCGCGCTCGCCGCGGGCGGCCGCCCTTCGCGGGAGGCCCTGCACGCGCTGCTGGAGCGGCAGTACTGGCGGCTGGCGTTCTGGAAGACGGCGGTTTCGGAGATCAACTACCGCCGCTTCTTCGACGTCAACGAGCTGGTCGCGCTGCGGATGGAGGATCCCGAGGTCTTCGAGGCCACGCACACGCTGCTGGCGGACCTCGTCCGGCTGGACGTGGTGGACGGGGTGCGCATCGACCACGTGGACGGCCTCTATGACCCCTTCGGCTACCTGACCGCGCTGCGCGCGCTCGGCCCGCGGCAGGTCTGGGTCGAGAAGATCCTGGCGCCCGGCGAGATGCTGCCGGGGGGCTGGCCGGTGGAGGGCACCACCGGATACGACTTCATGCACGAGGTCACGGC
>DASUAH010000052.1:0-5985 GCA_035763885.1 Gemmatimonadales bacterium | reverse complement strand
CCGAGTTCGGCGAGTTCATGAACGCGCGCCCCGCGGGCGCGGCGGGGTCGGGCCGCAGGGTCACCGTGAACGGAGTGGGCCTCGCCGTGGACGTCCGGGGCGAGGGACCTGCCATTCTCTTCGTCCACGGCTATCCCCTCGACCGCAGCGTCTGGGAGCCGCAGGTCGCGGCCCTCGATGGCTGGCTGCGCATTGCGCCGGACCTGCGCGGCATGGGACAGTCCGATGCCCCCGATCTCGGGTATGCCATGGCCACCTACGCGGAGGACCTGGTGGCCCTCCTGGATGCGCTCGGCGTCGAGCGCGCGGTGCTCTGCGGGCTGTCGATGGGGGGCTATGTCGCGTTCGAGCTGCTTCGCCGCTGGCGGGACCGGGTTCGGGGGCTCATCCTGGTGGACACCCGGGCGGAGGCGGACGGTGCGGAGGGGCGTCGCGCGCGCGAGGCGGCGGCACAGCAGGCGCGGGACCACGGCGCGGGCGCGATCGCCGATAGCATGCTGCCGACGATGTTCGCGCCCGGTGCGGGGGAACGGCGCCCAGCGCTGGTGGCCCGGGTGCGGGCGATCATGGCCGCCACGCCGGTGGCCGGCATCGTGGGCGCGCTCGCCGCGATGCGGGACCGGGTGGACAGCACCCCCCTGCTGCCCACGCTCGCCGGGCTCCCGACGCTGGTGGTGGTCGGGGCGGAGGACCAGCTTACACCGCCTGCGTGCGCGCGCGCGATGGCGCACCGAATCCCCGGCGCGCGGCTGGTGGTGGTGCCGGAGGCGGGGCATCTGGCGCCGATCGAGGCCGCCGAGGCGACCACGCGGGCGATCCGGGAGTTCCTCGGGGGCCTGGTATGAAACCCTGCGGCTGGCTGGCGCGTTACGTAGGCAGCGGTTCCGACCGGCTCCGGCCGGGTTGCCGCTGACCTCATCTTCCCTTCCTAATCGGCCCCGGGGCCGGCGCAGTTCGCCGGCTTCGCGGGCCGCCTCTCCATCGGCGGTCGGGCGGTCGGGCGGCCGGGACGGGCGGGTGCCTTCACGCACTGAGGCCCTCCGGGAACCTTGGACACCGGAGGGCCTCGTGACGTCGGGACCGCCGGCCGTCGGGCCGGCCGACCGTCTAGCGTTTCGGCCGCCCCGGCGGCGTTTCGCTGTTGAACACGTCCCGGTTCTTCGCGATGTAGCTCCGCATGTTCTCCGGCACGTCCTCCTCCGGGAAGATCGCGGTCACGGGGCATTCGGGCTCGCAGGCGCCGCAGTCGATGCACTCGTCCGGATGAATGTAGAGCATGTCCTCGCCCTCGTAGATGCAGTCCACTGGACACACATCCACGCAGGCCCGGTCCTTGACGCCGATGCAAGCTTCCACGATCACGTACGTCATTGTGGCTGCTCCTCTAGGCGGTCGCGAGCAAGAGCGCCCAGCCGGGACCGTCCCGCCCGAGCGTCGCGTACTTATACGAAGGGGTGAGGGGGTGCGCAAGGTGCCCCGCGTCGTCGTCGTCGCCCTCGCGTTGTCCGCCGCGGGGCCGGTCTCCGCCCAGCACTGCCCCGCGCCCCGCACGGCGCTGGTGCTCTCCGGCGGCGGAGCCAAGGGGCTGGCGCACATCGGCGTCCTCCGCGTACTCGACAGCCTCGGGTACCGGCCCGACCTGATCGTGGGCACGAGCATGGGCGCCATCGTCGGGGCCATGTACGCGAGCGGCTACTCCGGCGCGGAGCTCGACTCGCTCGCGCGTCGGTACTCCCTCGCTGCCCTGGTACGAGCCGAGCCGCGCCCGCTGGCCCGGACCCTGGGACCGCTCCGCCCCCTGGTGCAGTGGGAGCCGGGGCGGCGCGGGCTCCGGCTCCGCACGGTCGTGGCGGACGAGGCGGAGATCAACGCGCTGGTCTCGGGCGGGCTCCTCCGGGGCAACCTCCTTGCGGGCGGCAACTTCGACTCGCTGCCGATTCCGTTTCGTGCCGCGGCGACCAATCTGGCGGACGGCACGGCGGTCGTGCTGAGCCGCGGCGATCTCGCGCAGGCGGTACGCGCCAGCTTCGCGATCCCGGTGATCCTGCGCCCGGTGATCTTCGGTGCCGACACTGTGTTGATCGACGGTGGCATCGCCGACAACGTCGCGGTAGGCCCGGCTCGCGCCGACACGGCCATTCGCCGGGTGATCGTCTCTGACGTGGGCGGTGCACGAAAGCCGAACGTCGATCTGGAGTCGCCGATCGCGCAGCTCGATCGCATGATCGACTTCCTCTTCCTGCAGCCCGACGACTCGCTGGGCGCAGACGACATTCTGATCCGCCCCGACGTGCGCGACTTCGCGCCGCTCGGGTTCGACCCGCTGCTGGTGGACAGCCTCATCGGCCGCGGTGTGGCCGCGGCGCTCGATGCCGTGCCCGCTCCCTCGTGCAGAGCCGGCCCGCGACCCGCCGTCGTCCCGCGCGCGACGCTCGGCGCGATCGCCGTGCCCGGCTTGAGCGGACGCGACTCGACCGATTTGCTGGACCTCCTCGCGCTGCGGCCGGGCCACACCGTCGATGCCCCGCAGCTCCGCGAGCGCATCCGGCGACTGGCCCGCTTGGGCATGGTCGAGTCGCTGTGGCTGAATCCGACCACGAGCGGCGACACGGTGCAGCTGGCGGTGCAGCTGCGCCGCCCGCCGCGGCGCGCGGCCGCGCTCGGGTTCGCCTACGACAACGAGCTGGGCGGCAGACTCTGGGCCGGCGTTCTCGAGCGCCGCCTGTTCGGACGCAACGTCGAGGCCAGCGGCGTGCTGTTCGCCGGGGAGCTGCGCAGCGAGATCCGCGCGACGCTGCGGTGGGGGTCGCCGTTCCGGCTCCACCGGATCGCGCCGCTTCTCACGCTGCTTGCGGCGGACGAGTCCGTCCGCCGCTTCGACGCCGCCGGCGACGAGCTTCCCAAAGAGGGGGTGCAGGAGGCGGTCGCCCAGCTGGGCGTCGAGCGCTGGATCGGCGGCGACTGGTGGATCGGCGGCGCCGGGCTCGGCCATCTCTGGGAGGACCCGGCCGGGAACGGGCACTCGGCGACCGGCGCGGTCTTCCGACTCGAGCGCTCGGGCCGGGCCGCCGACGACGCCCTGCTCGCCGAGGTGCAGCTCACCGGCCGGTACGAGCGCTACCAGCTCACGGCGTCGAGCAGGGTCGACTTGCGCGGCGTGGCGCTGACGCCGCGGATCCGGCTTGGGTGGGGGGACGATCTGCCGCTGCAGGCCGCGTTCCCGCTGGGCGGTTTCGACGGGTTCCCCGGGCTGCACCTCACCGAACGCCGGGGCCAGCGGGAGGCGATGGCCTCCCTCCTCGCGAGTCGCCCCGTGACGTCCCGGGCCAGCCTGCGGCTGGAGCTCGCGGCGGGGCGAACGGCGGACACCGGCGGCTTGCTGGGGAACGCGGGCTGGCTCGGCGGTGCGCGCGTCGGCCTACACGTCGACACGCCGATCGGCCCCGTGCGTCTCGAGTACGGCTACAACACCGACGAGCGCGGCGCGCTGCTGGTGCGCGTGGGGCGATGGTTCTAGGCGTCACTCTCCCGCCATCCACTCTGCGAGCCGGCGCCCCAGCGCGGGCGAGCGCCCGCAGCAGGCGAGGAGCGGAAGCGCCGCGGCTCGCACGCCGCGGCTCGCCAGCGCTCGCGCCACCCGGTCGTGCGCCCGCTTGGCGCGCAGCCACGCCCGGGTCTTGGGTGCGGGATAGCCCGGGTCGAGCAGCATCCGGCCGACCTCTTCGCCGCTCACGACCGCCGCGTAGATGCCCTCCGCCGTGAGCGCCGACGGCAAGCCGGCCGCATCACCGGCCAGGTACGCCCCGCAGCCGAGGTCGAAGCGGACCGGCTCGACTTCGAGCGTCGCTCCCTCGAAGCGCGTGGTGCCGACCTCCAGCCGGAGGTCGGCCGCGCGCCGCTCGAGGTAGCGGCGCAGATCCGCCGGCCGCACCGCTCGCGTCGGGGCGACCGCGCCGATCGACGTGTGGTCCCGGTGGGGGAAGACCCAGAAGTAGCCGTTGGCGAGGGCCCGCGCGTCGCACTCGATGCGCAGCGGCGTGAGCCGCACGCCGGGCACGTTCAACTCGCCCGCGAAGTAGTCGCGCCGGCAGCGGAGCCCGGCAGCGCGGCGCACCGCCGAATCGGAGCCGTCGGCTCCGATGAGCCACTCGTACCGCATCACGCGATCGCCGGCCCGGATCGTCCGCGCTCCCAGGTCGAGCCGGGTGGCCGGCGTCGCGGTCAGGATCTCCGCTCCCGCGCGTCGTGTCCAGGCAGCCTGCAGGCGCCCGAGCTCCTGCCGCGCGAGCGTGCGAACGGTCGCGACCTCGACGTTCGGCGTGCCGAGCGGCTCGCCGGCGAACGACACGAAGCCGACACTCTCGAGCCCGGCGTCCCGGGGGAGGCCGAGTGCGGCCAGCTCGCGTACCGCCTTGCGGGTCAGACCGCCGGCGCACGTCTTCGGGCCGATGTCGGGGTTCTTCTCGAGCACGAGCACGTCCCGGCCGGCCTCTGCGAGCACTTGCGCCGCCCGGAGGCCCGCGGGCCCCGCTCCGATGACTACGCACTCGACGCGCTCCACCTTACGCCAGGTGCTCGCGCAGAAAGGCCAGAGAGCGCTGCCACGCGAGGTCGGCCGACGGTCGGTCGAACACCTCGGGACGTGTATCGTTGAAGAAGGCGTGACCGGCATCGTAGAAGTGCGCCTCGAATGGCTTGCCCGCCGCGCGGTAGCGCTCCGCCAGCGCGCGCGCATCGCTTTCCTTCACGCTCTTGTCCTGCCGGCCGAAGTGCGCGAGCACCGGCACGCGCAGCTTCGCCGGATCGATCGGGACGCGGGGGTGGATGCCATAGAAGGTCACGGCGGCAGAGATCGCTTCCGGGTACTCCTGCGCCGCGTACAACGCGAGCTGTCCACCCATGCAGAACCCGAGCGTGGCGACCTTCTTCGGCTGCACCTCGGGGTGGCCGAGGAGGTGCTCCGCTGCGCCCTTCATGTCCTTGCCCGCCTCGGCGATGTTGAGCGCCATCAGCATCTTGCCCGCCTCGTCCGGGCTCCGGGTCTGCTTGCCATGGTACAGGTCCGGGGCAAGCGTGATGAAGCCTTCCGCCGCGAAGCGGTCGGCCAGCTGCTTGATGTGGTCCACCAGCCCCCACCACTCCTGGATCACGAGCAGCCCGGGCCCGCGCCCGGCGGTCGTGTTCAGGTAGCCATGGCCGGTCCGCCCGTTCGCCCGAAATTCGATCGTACGTCCCTGCATCGTGAGCCTCCGGTGTCGTAGGCGTGCGTGCCGGAGCCATGGTATCACACGGCGGTATGTCCGGCCAGACATCGGGTCAGCGGGGGGTCGGGGGGGGCGCCAGAGCAGCACGTCGGCGGCGAGGAACAGGAGGATCGCCCGCTCCAAACCCGGCGATGCTGTTCCAGGCCTTGCGCTCATCCGGGTGGTGCGCGACCCAGGCCCGCAGCCGTGCCGGCGTCACGCCGGCCGGTCACTCCACACGGCCAGCTCGTTGCCGACGGGGTCCAGGAAATGGAACCTGCGCCCGCCGGGAAAGGCAAAGGCGGGACGCACGATGCGCCCACCCGCCCGCACGACCTTCGCTTCCACCGCGGCGAGATCGATTGCGAAGATCACGATGAGCGGTCCGCCGGTGCGAACCGCGTCGGTTCGTCTGAACCCTCCGCCGACCCGCCCGTCCACGAAACTGGTGTAGTCGGGTCCGTAGTCGGTGAACTGCCAACCGAACGCCTCGTTGTAGAACCGCTTGACGGCTGGGATGTCCGTGGCGTCGAACTCGACATAGTCGACACGGCGGTCGTGCTCGGCACTCACGAGCGGGGGCTGCTGGCCCATGGACGCTTCCCTCTTCGTCGGACTGGCCCCGCACGCCGCGAGCGCGAGCAGCGCAACGAGCACGCGTGGGAGGAGGTGGGTAGGGTGAACCGGAATCACGCTCTCAAGGTGTCGCGGACCCCGGGGCGCCGTATTGGACGAATCCGAC
>DASUAH010000051.1:0-6261 GCA_035763885.1 Gemmatimonadales bacterium | reverse complement strand
GAAGCCCATGTAGCAGGAAATGATGGTGATCGAGCCGGCGAAGAAGAACGCCTTGATGACCGAGTAGGTGGCGTCGAACGGGCGCCAGAACACGCGGGCGCCGTAGGTGAAGTCGTAGTTGGAGATCGGCAGCACGAGCGTCATCGAGACCCAGCCGGAGAAGATGCCCATCACGTCGGCCAGCACCGTGAGCGCGGGGATCATGATGAGGCCCGCCACGACCCGCGGCAGGATGAGGTGCGACGAGGGCGACCGACCCAGGCTCTCGAGCGCGTCGATCTGCTCGGTGACCCGCATCGTGCCCAGCTCGGCCGCGTAGCGCGCGCCGATCCGGCCCGCGAGCACGAGCCCGGTGAGCACCGGCCCCAGCTCGAGCACGATGGACTCGACGATCACGCCGGCGAGGTAGTAGATCGGGATCGTGCCGGTGAACTGGTAGCGCGCCTGCAGCGCGGTCACCGCCCCGGCGAAGCCGGAGATCAGCAGCACGATGAACAGGCTGCCCACGCCGATGTTCCACGCCTCGGTGAGCGCGCGCGGCAGCCAGATTCGCCACTCGATGAGGCTCCGCACCGCGTCGGCCACGAGCAGCGTCACCCGCCCGATCTCGGACGCGGCGCCGAGCGTCCAGCGGCCGATCGATCGGGGGACGCCGAGGGCGGGCGCGGTCATGGGCCTTATCTTCACCCCCCATGCCCCCCAAGTCCACCCCTCGCGCGGCGCGCTACGCCGCCTTCCGGCGCCGGCTGCTGCGCTGGTTCCGGCGGCACGGGCGCGACCTGCCGTGGCGGCGCACCCGCGACCCGTACCACGTTCTGGTCTCCGAGTTCATGCTGCAGCAGACCCAGGTGTCGCGGGTGGAGGCGTACTACCATCGGTTCCTCGCGCGCTACCCCTCGATCGAGTCGCTGGCCGGCGCTTCCGCCGCCACCGTGCGCGAGAGCTGGGAGGGGCTGGGCTACTACCGGCGCGCCGCCAACCTCCACCGGCTGGCTCAAGCCGTCGTCAAGGAGCGGGCCGGCGTGATCCCGGCGGAGCCGGCGGAGCTGGTCCGCCTGCCGGGGGTGGGACGCTACACCGCGGGCGCGGTCGCGAGCTTCGCGTACGAGCGGCCCGCCCCCGCGGTCGACACCAACGTGGCGCGGGTGCTCCGCCGGGCGTTCCACCCGCGGCTCGCGCGAGGCGGCGGGGAGCGGAAGCTGTGGGAGACCGCGGCCGCGCTGCTGCCCCGCCGGGGCGCGACGGCGTGGGCGTTCAACCAGGGGATCATGGAGCTGGGGGCGCTGGTGTGCACGGCGCGCGCACCCCGGTGCGGCGAGTGCCCGGTACGACCGGCATGCGACACCGGAAGCCGGACCGCCAGACGGCCAGACGGCCAGACGGCCAGACGGCCGGACGGTCAGTTCGCGTGACGCGCCGACGGCTCGCAGTGCGGGCTGGCCGTCCGGCCGTCTAGAGTAGCGCCCCCGCCACCAGCGCCACCAGCGCCAGGGTGCCCGACACCGCGCCGATCACCCGCTGCCGCGAGCGCAGGTCGTCGAAGGCGGCGGCGTGCTCGTCGGGGTCGATCCGCGCGAGCCGCGCCGAGGTCGGCACCAGCACGAACAGCGTGAGCAGCGCAGCCGCGAGGCCGGCGAGCTGCATCACGATGAGCGAGGGCGTGAACCCGACCATCTCGCCCATCCGCCCGCTCACGCCCATCGTGAGGATGAGCCCGGAGAGGACGGTGATGAGCGCGCCGGGGCCGGTGGTGCTCCGGTGGATGGCGCCGACCGCGCGGGCGACCGCGCCGATCCCCAGCCGCGTCTCCCGCTTCGCGGCAATGGCGGCGAACATCGCGCCGAGCCCGCCCCCGATCCACATGCTGAAGCCGAGCAGATGGAGGAACACCCAGAGCCGGTTCACCTGCGCACCTCCGTGAGGATGCCGCCGTCGATCGGCTGCCGGCCGGCGAAGCCGCTGTCGAGCTCGTGCCAGTGGGTGATGTGCGGCTCGCCCATCTTCCAGCAGAGGAACACCGGCCGGTCGTCCCGCAGCGAGTGGAAGTCCACCAGCCCCGCGTCGAACCCCTTGAACACGCACCCGATCGCCTCGAGCTCGCGCAGGTAGCCGTTGATCCGCGCGGCATGCTGGGTGACCTCGTCGCGCGCGGCGACCAGCTCGCGGGTCTCGCCCCACTCCGCGCGGGCGCCGCCGGTGAGCAGCTCGAACCGGCTCACCGCCGCGCGCCAGCGCGGGTACTCGGTCATGAGGTCGGCCACGATCCGCTGCACCAGCGGCAGGGTCCGCTCCGCCTCGGCCAGGGTGAAGAGTCTCACTTCCAGATGATAGTCACGCCCGGCACCTGCTCCGGGTGGCTGATGAAGCCCACCACGCGCCCGTCGTCATCCACCACGGTGATGGTCGGGCGCAGGTGGGACTCGCTCGGGTCGAGATCCATGCGCAGCTGGAAGCCGCTCAGCTCATCGTCCGGCTTCACCACCGGCGGGTTGGTCCGCATCAGCGCGTCGGCACGGGTGTGCCACGGATGCTTCCCCTCCGCGAGACAGCGCGTGACCAGGTCGCGGTCGCTCAGGACCCCGAGAAACCGGCGGGCGCGGTGATCGTCCACCACCGGCACCACCGAGATGTCGCGGGTCTTGAACATGATCGCCACCTCGCTGGCCATCGCGCCGGCGACGGCCATGTGGGGATCGGGGACCATGACGTCGCGCGCTCGCACTGCCGCTCCAGGCCGGGGGAAATCGCAATTTGCTCAAGGTGGGGGTGCGGTCAAGAGCGAACGCCGCCGCCGAGGGCGGCACGGGCCGCCCGGTAGCCCTCCTCCGCGTACTCGGCGGCCCGGTCCACCCGGAACGTCGCGCGCTGCTCGACCCGCGGCCGGACGTACACCAGCGGGGGCCGCGCGGGATCGGCGCGCCAGCGGGCGAGCTCGGCCTCGGTGTTGGCGGCCATCAGGATGCCGACCGCGTCGCTGTGCCGCGCGACCAGCGGCGGGTACTGCGCCTGGGGCGGCTCGCCCGCGGTGTCGAACCCCGGGCCGATGTCCACCGCGATCACCAGGTCCGCCGGCACGTCCGCCGCCGCCAGGAACGGCACCACCCCGCGGAGCCCGCCGTCGCCCAGACGCCGGCCGCCCAGCACCACGGCGGGGTAGAACACCGGGAGCGCGCACGAGGCGTGGAGCGCGTCGATGAGCGGCGCAGCCTCGCCATCCTCGCCGAAGCGCACCAGCGCGCCGGTGTCGAGGTCGGTGGCGGTGACGGTGAGCGGGATGCGCAGCTCGGCGAAGTCCCGGGCCGGCACCAGGTCGGCGATCGCGCGCCGCAGCGCGTCGCCCCGGAGCAGCGACTCCAGCCACACGCCGCCCCACGGCGCGAGCGGCGACCGGACCACGCCCTTCACGCCGAGCCGGGCGATCCCCTCGACGATCGCCTCGGGCGCGACGCCGGCGCCGGCGCACGCGCCGATCACCGCGCCCATCGAGGTGCCCACGATCCGCGCCGGCGCGATCCCCGCCTCGGCGAGCGCCCGCAGCGCGCCGGCGTGCGCGGCGGCCTTGGCCCCGCCGCCGCTCAGGAGCAGGACGACTCTCGCCGCCGCACTCACGCTGGGCGCGACTGCTCGCGGTGGAGCCGGGCCCGCTCGTAGCGCGCCTTCTCCTCGTCCGTCTCCGCCACGAGCCGCGGCACCCGCTTCGGCTTGCCCTCGCCGTCGATCGCCACGAAGACCGCGTGCGCGGTGTGGGTGTGCCGCCGCTCGCCGGTGCTCACCCGCTCCGAGTACACCTCGACCGTGATGTCCATCGAGGAGTTGCCCACGTAGTCCACCGTCGCCACGCAGGTGACCAGCGCGCCCACCGGGATCCGCTCGCGGAAGTTCACCCGGTCGATGCTCGCCGTGACCGCCGGGCCGCCGGCGTGGCGGATCGCCGCGACCGCCGCTGCCTGGTCCACCAGCGCCATCAGGTGCCCGCCGAACAAATCGCCGAGGACGTTCTGCATGTGGGGCATCACGAAGGTGGAGATCTCGCCGCGGCTGTAGGACATGGGACGGGATTCCGGGGACATGCGGAGCCCTCAGCTGCGAGTGAGCAGTGAGCAGCGAGCGGTGAGCAGGACGCCCAGCCAGTCTCCACTGCTCACTGCTTACTGCTTACTGCTTACTGCTTACTGCTCACTGCTCACTGCTTACCCTTCAGTAGTCTACCGGCCGCAGATAGAACTCCCCGATCGCCGTCGGGCTCACCATCGCGACCGTGGGCAGCCGCCGCTTCCAGTGGGTCGACTCCAGGCGATGCCTGACCAGCTCGATCTCCTGGGGGGTGTAGCCGAAGGCCGTGATCTCGGCGGGGCGGTAGCCCAGCAGCAGCCAGTGCAGGATGCCGTCGGCCTTGTGGTAGGAGATCCCGAAGTCGGCCTCGTCGGTCTGGCCGCGCAGGAGATCGGCGGTCGCGGGCTTGGAGACGATCGGCTCCGGCACCCCGACGTGGCGCGCGAGCGCCCACACCTGGGTCTTGAACAGGTCGCCCAGCGGATTCACCGGCGGGGAGTCGTCGGCGTGCCAGGTGAAGTAGCCGAGGAGCCGCTCGCTCTTGTTGCCGGTGCCGATGGGGAGCGCGCGGTGTCCCGCCGAGAGGTCGAAGAGAACGATCATCCGCACCCGGGCCATCATGTTCCCGCGGCGCGGGGAATCCACCTCCTCGCCCATCGCGCCTACCAGGCCATCGACCGCCGCGGTGATCTCCACGGTGCGGAGCCCGATGCCGAGCGCGTCGGCCACGAGCTGGGCATGCTGGAGGCTCTCCGCGCTCGACGTGCGATACGGCATGCGCACGCCGATGACGTTGGCGGGCCCCAGGGCCTCGGCCGCCAGGTAGGCGACGAGCGAGCTGTCCACCCCGCCCGAGAGGCCCACGACGACCGTCTCGAAGCCGCGCCGGCGCTTGACCTCGTCGCGGAGGAATTCCACCAGCCAGCGGCGGGTCAGCTCGGGGTCGATCTCGAGGGGACGGTCAGGTGGCCGGACGGCCGGACGGGCCGTCTGCTCGAGCGGCTCCGGCCGTCCGGCCGCCTGACCGTCTGGCCGTCCGACCGTCTGACCGTCCGGCCGTCCGGCGGCCCGACCGTCCGACCGTCTGGCCCGGTGCAGGCTCCCCATCAGATGGGGCAGCTTCACCTCGAGATCGGCCAGCAGCGGCATGTCGGCGCGGGCGCGGGTGATTTCCTCGAAGTCGAGCGTGACCGGCAGCAGCGCCTCGTCGAACAGCGGCCCCCGCGCGACGAGGTCGCCCCGCGGCCCCGCCACCAGCGACCCGCCGATGAACCCCTTCCCGCCCTCGAACCCCACCAGCTGCGCCAGCGCCACGTACACCCCGTGCTCGCCGGCGATGTCCTGCACCAGCCGCTCCCAGCGCAGCGCGCTCGCGGGCCGGCCGCCGTCGGTGGGCTGGATGCCGCGCGCCGGGCTGGCGCTCGGGATGAGGATGAGCTGGGCGCCGTCGAGCGCGCCGATGGTCGGCACGATCGAGTGCCAGGCATCCTCGCACACGAGGAGCACACAGCGTCCCCACGCCGTGTCGAACGCCTCGACGCTGCGGCCCGCCTCGACGAACCGCTCCTCGTCGAATACGCCGTAGGTGGGGAGGAACACCTTGCGGTGGATGTGGCGGATGCCGGCCGCGGTGCCGCCAAGCGACGCGTAGAGCGCGGAGTTGTAGAGGTGGTTGCGGTGGACCTCGTAGAAGCCGAGCGCCACGTCGAGCGGTGCCGCACCGGACTCGGCGTGCACCCGGGAGAGATCGTCGAACAGCTTCTCCGCGGGCACGGCCAGCTCCCGCACGCCGCCCTCGAGGAAGTAGCCGGTGAGCGCGGCCTCGGGCGCGACGACCAGCCCCGCCGGCGCGGGCCAGCCCGCCGCCTCGCGGAGCAGCTGCCCGAGCCGGCAGAGATTGTCCTCGTAGGCGCCCTTGCGGGGGCGGAACTGGGCGACGCCAAGGGTGAGCATCCGGCTGAAAGGTAAGCAGGAGGCCGGTTACTTTGATGCATGCTCCTCCATATCGCCCTCGGCAGCGCGCTCGGTGGGGTCGGCCGCTACCTGGTCGGCGGGCTGGTGCAGCGGCTGGTCCCGGGCAGCTTCCCGACCGGCACGCTCGTGGTCAACGTGACCGGCTCCGCGCTGCTCGGGTTCATCCTGCGCTACGCGCTGGAGACCCCGACGGTGAGCCCCGAGATGCGCGGGCTGCTGACGATCGGCCTCTGC
>DASUAH010000050.1:0-3761 GCA_035763885.1 Gemmatimonadales bacterium | reverse complement strand
GTCGCAGCCGCGGACTGGCTGGTGCGGCAGGGCGTCTCCGGCGAGTTTGTGGCTGTTGCACCGGGTTCGGTCTGGGCCGCGCGCCGGTGGCCGCATTTCGCTGCGCTCGCCGCCGCGATCATCGAACGTGCGCTGGCGCTGGTCACCAACGACTCGGCCGCGCTCCACCTCGCGACCGCCGTGGGCACACCGATCATCGCCCTGTTCGGTCCCACGACACCATCGTTCGGCTTCGGGCCGCTGGGCCCGCGGGACGTCGTGCTGGGCCTCGACGATCTGCTCTGCCGGCCCTGCGCCCAGCCGGGTCCGGCCGCATGCCCGCTCGAGCACCATCGCTGTCTGTGCGAGATCGACGTCGCGATAGTCGCGGCTGCGCTTACGGGAATGGTGCAGGCGGAGGAGGCCGGACGTGCGGTTCGCTCTCGGCATTGACATCGGCGGGACCAATCTCGTCGTCGGCGCGGTCGCCGTGGACGGCTCCGAGCTCCATGGGCTCCGGACCGAGCCGACCCGGGCCGAGGAGGGGGCCGATGCGGTGGTGCAGCGGATCCTCACCATGGCCCGAGCGGCCATCGCGCAGCTCCGCTTCGAGCGGCCGGAGGCCGAGATTCTCGGCGTCGGCGTGGGCGCGCCGGGCCCGCTCGACACCAAGAGGGGCATCGTGCTCCTCACCCCGAACCTCGGCTGGGTGAACCTGCCCCTCCGCGACATCATCCAGCGGGGCGCGGGCATTGCCACCGCGCTGGACAACGACGCCAACTGCGCCACCCTCGGCGAGTGGTGGTGCGGCGCGGCGCGGGGGGCGCGCCATGCCATCGGCATCACCATCGGCACCGGGATCGGCGGCGGCATCATCGTGGACGGCCGGCTCTACCACGGCGCGTCCGACGTGGCGGGCGAGATCGGTCACACCACGATCGAGGTGGACGGGCGCAAGTGCGGCTGCGGCAACTACGGCTGCCTCGAGGCGTACGCGTCGGGCCCGGCGATCGCGCGGCGAGCGGTGGAGGCGCTGGAGTCGGGGGTGCCGAGCCGGCTGGCCAACTACGTCGGCGGCTCGCTCGCCAAGGTGACCGCACAGACCGTGTACGAGGCGGCGCGCGAGGGCGACGAGCTGGCGGAAGAGGTGGTGCACGACACAGCCAAGTTCCTCGGGGTCGGCATCGCGAACATGATCAACATCTTCAACCCCGAGGTCGTGGTCGTGTTCGGCGGGGTGACCCGCGCGGGCGACCGGCTCTTTGTCCCCCTCCGGCGGGAGGTGGCGCGCCGGGCGTTCAAGCCCGCCGTGGCCGTCTGCCGGATCGTGCCGGCGGAGCTGACCGGGACGGCCGGGGTGTACGGGGCGGCGAAGAGCTTTCTGGATCGGATGAGCGGATGAGCGGACGCAGCGTGCGCGGGCGGCGGCCGGCGGCGGCCCATCTGCTCATCTGCTCTCATCTCCATGCGTAAGCTCGGCGTCCTCGGCTCCCTCGTCTGGGACGAGATCCACGGCCGCGACCCGGCGGCGGCGCCGGTCGAGGAGTGGGGCGGGATCGCGTACGCGCTTGCGGGGCTCGACGCGAGCCTCGCACCGGGGTGGGAGATCGTGCCGCTCATCAAGGTCGGCCGGGACCTGAGTGCCGAGGCGGCGGGCTTCCTCCGCTCGCTCGAGCGGCTCGCGCCCGGGGCGCGGTGCGTCGAGGTTCCGGTTGCCAACAACCGGGTCGTGCTCCGGTACGAGTCGCGCGAACGCCGCTGCGAGCGGATGTCCGGCGGCGTGCCGGGGTGGACCTGGCCCGAGCTGGGGCCCATGGTGCGCGACCTCGACGCGCTGTACGTGAACTTCATCTCGGGGTTCGAGTTGTGCCTCGGCACCGCGCAGGCGCTGCGGCAGGGATTCCGCGGCCCGATCTACGGCGACGTGCACAGTCTCTTCCTCGGGATGCGGCAGGATGGGGTTCGGGTCCTCCAGCCGCTCCCCGACGCACCGAGCTGGTGGGGGTGCTTCGATGTGGTGCAGATGAACGAGGACGAGATGGGCCAGCTGGGAGCCGACCCGCTGCTCGTCGCGGCCGACGTGCTGGCGACGGGAGCGTCGCTGCTGGTGGTCACGCTGGGGGCGCGGGGAGCGCTGTACGTGACCGACAGACGGACGGACGCATGGGCGGATGGCCGGACGGACGGATGGAGGGATGGGCCGCTGGACCGTGGGACCATCCGCACGGCGATCGTCCCCGCGCCCGCCACCGAATCGCTCGATCCCACCGGCTGCGGCGACGTCTTCGGCGCCACTCTCTGCGCCCGTCTCCTCGCCGGCGACGGCGTCGAGGCCGCGGTGCGCGAGGCCAACCGTCTCGCCGCCCGCAACGCCGCCTACCGCGGCGCCACGGGCCTCGCGCGCTACCTCCGCGGCGAGCTGGTGACGGCGTGACGCGCGTCGTCGAAGTTCCCGCGAGCTTCGACGATCGCTCGTTCGACCAGTTCGCGGCCGGGTTCGGCGTCTGGCCGCCGGAGGAGCGCATCCTGGTGGACGCGCGCGGGGCCCAGTGGGCCTCACCCTACGGCCTGGTCGGCATCCTCACGGCGGGCCAGGCCCTGGTCGAGGCGAAGCGCGACCGGCCCCTGCTCACCGTCCCCCAGAGCGACGACGTGAAGCGCTACTGGGCCCGCACCGGCTTCTTCCGGCATGCCGCCGAGCTGTTCGAGCTGCACGGGAAGGTGCCGAAGCCGACGGCGTCCGGGCCCTCGGACGTGCTGCTGGACGTGACCCCGGTGCGCGCCTCCGAGGACGTCCACGAGATCGTCGGCCGGATCGGCGAGAACGCGGCGCGGATCATGAGCGGCGAGCTGGGACTGGAGGCGAAGGCGAGCATCGGCTTCTCGATGGCGCTTTCGGAGTCGTGCACGAATATTGTGGAGCACGCGGGAACCGGCGGCTGGGTCGCGGTGCAGGCCTACACCTTCCGCCGCCGGCTCGGCCGGCGGGTGGTGGTCATCGCGGTGAGCGACGCGGGGCTCGGGTTCCGCCGGTCGCTCGAGAGCACCCAGGCGCGGCGTTTCGGCGACCGCTGGGGCGATGCCGCCGCGCTCGAGGCGGCGCTGATCCAGAACGTGAGCCGGTTCCGCGATCCCGGGCGGGGCCAGGGCTTCGCCGGGATCAAGCGGTACCTTACCCGGTGGCAGGGCAAGATCAGTATCCGGAGCGGAACCGCGCGGCTCGCGATCGTGCCGCCGTGGGACGACGACCTTCCGCTGGCCGAGCATCTTCCTTTCTTTCCCGGGGCGCAGGTGCAGATCACCATCCCCGCCCAGCGCGTCGAGGCGTCATGATCCGGACCATCTGCATGCACCGGGTGCTGCGCGAGGCGGTCGCCACCCCGTACCGCAACCTCGTCACCCGCGCCACCGGCGCCGCGGTGCGGGACCGGATCGAGGCGGCGCTGCGAAGCTCGCCCTGCGCGATCGCGCTGCTCGACTTCTCGGAGGTGGAGCTGCTCGACTTCAGCTGCGCCGACGAGATCGTCGCCAAGCTGATGCAATCGGCGGCGGAGCCGGAGCGGGTCGTGGTGCTGATCGGCGTGCGGGAGGAGCAGCGCGAGGCCCTCGAACATGTCCTGGCGCACCACCGGCTCGCGGTCGTCGCCCGGCTCCACGGCAGCGGCGCGCCCGAGCTCCTCGGCTGGGCCACGCCGGCCGCGCGCGAGGCCTTCGCGGCGCTGCGGGCGCGGGGGGCCGGACTCGACGACCTCGCCCGCCTCGCGCTGTCGTGACGGCGCGCC
>DASUAH010000049.1:0-12345 GCA_035763885.1 Gemmatimonadales bacterium | reverse complement strand
CTGCTCGCGCTGCCCGACCACGCGCACAACTTCGCCTGGGGGGACGCCGACGGCCGCACGCTCTACCTGACGGCGCGGAGCAGCGTGTACCGGGTCCGGCTCAACATCGCCGGTGTGCGACCACCGCTCGCGACCCGCACGGTCACGCGGGGCAAGTGACCATGTGCCGCCTGCTGATCGTGCTCGCGGCGCCGGCGGCCGCGGCAGCAGCAGGTTCGGGATCGCGGTGTCCAACACCGCCTGGGGCGACCACGGCTCTACGCTCTACATCACGGCGAGCACGGCGGTGTACCGGATGCGGCTCGGACGGGGGGCGCAGGGTTCCGAGCTTGCCGATCCACCCGGTTTTCAATGGGCGCTTGTAGCTTTGCGGATGGAGCGGCAGCGGATCCTGGCCCAGAGCGCCGACGGGCGGCGCAACAGCGCAGCCGCACGGAGCCCAGGGTCTTCTGCCGCCGCCCCGGCCCCGGGAGACCGCAATGCTCGCATACCTCTTCTGGCACTGGCGCGGCCCCCACGTGGACGCGGCGCCGTACGAGCAGGCCCAACGCCGCTTCCACGCGGCACTCCGCGAGGCGCCGCCTCCGGGCTTCCTCCGATCCCGGACGGCCGCGCTCGCGGGGGCGCCGTGGGCGGGCGGGGGCGGCGAGGCCTACGAGGACTGGTACCTGCTGGAGGACTCCGCGGCGCTCGACGCGCTGAACGACGCGGCGGTGACCGCCTCCCGCCGCGCGCCGCACGACGCGGCGGCGGCGCTTGCGGGCGGCGGGACGGGCGGTGTGTACCACCTCCGGCTCGGTGCGCCGGTCCGGGAGCCCCGGTTCGCCTGGTGGTTCGGGAAGCCGGCGGGAACCTCCTACACCGCCCTGGACGAGCTGTTGCGCCCGGTGGTCGAGCGGGGCGCGGCGCTGTGGTGCCGCCACATGGTGCTCGGCCCGGCGCCGGAGTTCTGCGTGCAGGCCGCGGCGCCGGTGGCGCTCCCCGTGGGGCTCGGTGAGCTGGAGGTCGCCCTGCGGCCGGTGTGGAGCTGAGACCGCTGCCCCGCGGCTTCGCGGCCCCCGCTAGATTGATCGCGTCTCCCCCCGAAGGATTCCCGTGCCCGAACGGTCCTTGCGCATCGGCACCCGCGGGAGTGCGTTGGCGCTCCGGCAGACGGAACGGGTGCGGGCGCGCCTGGCCGAACAGGGCTGCTGCACCGACCGAGTCGAGATCCGCACCACCGGGGACGTCCTGCCGGACGCGCCGCTCGCGCGCATCGGCGATCGGGCGCTGTTCACCAAGCAGCTCGACGACGCGATGCTCGAGGGCCGGATCGACGCGGCGATCCACTCGCTCAAGGACCTCCCGACCCGCCTGCCCGACGGCATCGCGCTCGCCGCGGTCGGCCTGCGCGAGGACCCGCGGGATGCGCTCGTCGCGCGCGACGGGCTGGGGTGGGCGACGCTGCCGCGCGGCGCGCGGGTGGCCACCAGCAGCCTTCGCCGTCGCGCGCAGCTCCTCCTTGCCCGGCCGGACCTCGAGATCGTGGACATTCGCGGGAACGTGGACACGCGTCTGGCCAAGCTGGAGCGGAACCGCGACTGGTCGGCGATCGTCCTCGCGTGCGCCGGGCTGGTGCGACTGGGACTGGAGGCGCGGATCAGCGAGCGGCTTCCGCTCGAGCTCATGCTGCCGGCGCCCGGACAGGGCGCGCTGGCGGCGACGGTGCGAAGCGACGATGATGCCGCCGCCGACGCGTTGCGGCGCGCGCTGCACGAGCCCGAGGTCGAGCTGGCGGTGACCGCCGAGCGCGCGTTCCTCCGCCGGCTCGAGGGCGGCTGCCAGGTCCCGATCGCGGCCCATGCGACCGTCCGCGACGAGTACGGCCGGCGGGTCGTGCGCCTCGGCGCCCGGATCGCATCGCTCGGCGGCGAGCGCTGTGTCGAGGGGGCACGGACCACGGCGGAGCTCACCGTCGGCGGCGCCGCCGCGCTGGGCGAACAGCTCGCGGACGAGCTGGTCGCGTGTGGAGCGGCGGCGATCCTCGACAGCGTCCGCGCGGCCTCCCGGGCCGCGCCGGTCCCCGAGCCATGAGGCCGCCGGTGGTCGTGCTCACCACCGCGACGGGCACGCTCGCCGGCCTGGCCGACCTGCTGCGCGGCGAGGGGTGCCAGGTGCGCGAGGCGCCGCTGCTCGACTTCGCGCCGCCGCCGGACTGGTCGAAGCTGGATGCGGCGATCCTGCGGCTTCCCCAGTACCGGGCGGTGGCGGTCACGTCGCCGCGGGCGGCGCAGGCATTCGCCGAGCGCGCCGCGGCCCTCCGCGTCACCGCGCCGCTCGGACTCGACGCCTGGGCCACCGGCTCGGCCAGCGCCGCGCCGCTGCGCGACATCTTCGGTGAGGTGCATCTGCCCTCGAGCCTTTCCACGCTGGATGCGGGCGCCGCGTCGCTCCTTGCCGGCGCCATGGTGGCGAGCCGCGTCGGATCGCCGGTGCTCTTTCCCTGCGGCGACACCCGGCGGGACGAGCTGCCCGCCGCGCTGCGCGCCTCGGGCATCACCGTGGAGGAGGTGCACTGCTACCGGTCGGTGCTCGCCCGCCAGGACGTCGCCCGCCAGGCCACGGCCGGGGCCGACATTCTCCTGGTGGCGAGCCCCAAGGTGGCGCAGCTGGTCGCCCGCGTGACCCCGCGCGACGAGCGGTCCGCGCTGGTGGCGGTCGGTCCCACGACGGCCGCCGCGGCGCGCGCTGCAGGCTGGGCGCCCGCCGGCGTCGCGAACCGTCCCAGCGTGGAGGCGGTCGCCGCCCGGATCCGCGCCCTCGCCAAACCGCGCTAACTTTGCCGCGATGAACGATCTCCTCCTGCGCGCCTGCCGCCGCGAGGCGGTGGAGCGCCCGCCGGTCTGGATGATGCGCCAGGCCGGCCGTTATCTGCCCGAGTACCGCAAAGTGCGCGAGCGGGCCGATTTCCTCACCATGATCGGAACGCCCGAGCTCGCGGCCGAGGTCACGCTGCAGCCGGTGGACATCATCGGCGTGGACGCCGCCATCATCTTCAGCGACATCCTGGTTATCCCACAGGCGATGGGAATGAGGCTCACGGTGGACGAGGGGGTCGGACCGCAGTTTCCCGAACCGCTGCGCTCGCCGGCCGACCTCGCGCGGCTCCGCGCCGCGGATCCGGAGGCGTCGCTGGGCCATGTGCTCCAGGCGATCCGGCTGGTCCGCCGGGAGCTCGGCGGGCGCGTGCCCCTGATCGGGTTCGCGGGTGGTCCGTGGACCCTCGCGAGCTACATGATCGAAGGCGGCGGATCCAAGAACTGGGCCGCGGCCAAGCGATTCCTGGTCCAGCACCCCGCGGAGGCACACGCGCTGCTCGGCCGGCTGGCGGGGGCGGTGGGCGGGTTCCTCAAGGCGCAGGTCGCGGCCGGGGCGCAGGTGGTGCAGCTCTTCGAGTCGTGGGCCGGCGCCCTCGGTCCGGACGACTTCCGCACCTTCGCCCTGCCGTACCTGGCCGAGGCGGTCCACACGGCCAAGTCAGCCGGCGTGCCCGTCATCGCGTTCGCGCCCGGCGCCGGCTGGGCGCTCGAGGAGATCGCGCGGGCCACCGGCGCGGACGTGCTCGGAATCGACTGGCAGACCGGGGCGGCCGCGGCCAACCGGCGTCTCGCGCCGTTTCCAGTGGCGTTGCAGGGCAACCTCGATCCCTGCTGGCTCTACGCGGCGCCGGCGGAGATCCGCCGCCGGACCATCACCATGCTCGAGGCGTTCGGCGGGAGGGGGCACATCGCCAATCTCGGGCACGGGATCCTGCCCGACGTGCCGGTCGCGCACGCGCGGGCGTTCGTGGACGCGGTCAAGTCGTGGCGCGCCTGACCAGCCGGATCGCGCAGGCGGCCGCGTGGATCGAGCGGCTGCACGACGACGTCACCGCATTCTTCACCGCGCTCGACGCCGGCGGCGCGTTCGTGGAGGATCGGTGGGAGCGGGAGGGCGGGGGCGGCGGGGTCACCCGGGTGCTGGCCAACGGCCGGACCTTCGAGAAAGCGGGGGTGAACCGCTCGGCGGTGCACGGCGAGATGCCGGCCGGGCTCGCGCAGCGGCTCGGTGCGCAGCTGCCGCCCGGGGGCGCGGCCCGCTTCTTCGTGACCGGCCTGAGCCTGGTGATCCACCCCCACAGCCCGATGGTGCCGACCGTGCACCTCAACGTCCGCTACTTCGAGCTCGCGTCGCCCGCAGGTGAGCTGCTCGACGCCTGGCTCGGCGGGGGCACCGATCTCACGCCGACATACCCGTTCCCCGAGGATGCCGTGCACTTCCATGGCACCCTGCGCGACCTCTGCGCGCGGCACCATCCCTCGTTCTATCCCCGCTTCAAGCGCTGGTGCGACGAGTACTTCGTCAACACGCACCGGGGCGGCGAGCGGCGGGGCGTGGGCGGGATCTTCTATGACAACCTGCGGCCGGGCGACGCGGGGCTCGGCGCCGACGCCCTCTTCGCCTTCGCCGACGACGTGGCGCGCGCGCTCCCCGCCGCGTACGGTCCGATCGTCGAGCGGCGCCGTGACCGTCCCTGGGGTGAGCGGGAGCGCCGGTTCCAGCTCCTCCGGCGGGGACGCTACGTCGAGTTCAACCTGGTCCACGATCGCGGCACCCTCTTCGGGCTCCAGACCAACGCGCGAATCGAGAGCGTGCTCATGAGCCTCCCGCCGCTCGCGGCCTGGGAGTACGCGCCGGAGTTCGCGCCGGGCTCGTTCGAGGCGGACCTGATGGCGATGCTCGAGCCGAGGGACTGGGTGTGAGCGTGGGTGGCGAGTGCTTGCGCGCGGCCCGGGCCAGGTCGACAATACGACAGGAACTGCACAGGCAGGGCATGCGCCGAATCCAGGTCAGCCTGCTGCTCGTGCTGCTGGCACTCTTCGCGCCCGCGGCCGCCGACGCCCAGCAGCAGGAGTCGCTCCACGCCGCCGCCAAGCTCACCGGCCTCACCTCGGGAATGGCCATGGCCTGCGGCCTGGACTCGAAGCCGGTGCTGTACGCGTATCGCGACCTGCTGGACCGCAAGCGGGTCCGGGGCG
Source organism: Gemmatimonadales bacterium (assembly GCA_035763885.1). Classification (GTDB taxonomy): domain Bacteria; phylum Gemmatimonadota; class Gemmatimonadetes; order Gemmatimonadales; family GWC2-71-9; genus DASQPE01. The sequence goes on along the minus strand of DASUAH010000049.1, from coordinate 7,288 downwards.
GGGAGCGCGACCGGCTGGTCCAGACCGTCTCCACGGCGAGCGACCGCGGCTTCGCCACCCAGCGCCAGCCGGGCGCCATGGCCTGCAGCGAGGTCCGGACCCAGATGCAGCGGACCATCCGCCGGCTCGCCAAGGCCCGCTGACGGCATTGACGCCGGCCGTCCGGCGCTGCAATATCCCGGCATGTGCATGATTACTCGGCTCGCCAGTCAGACCGCCCGCCGGGGGCGTTGTATGCGTCCGTCGGTGCGAGGAGGCGGCGAGCCGGCCCGCGGCTGAACGCGGCACCGGTGATGCCGGGCCCCCTCGCGAACGCGACGGGGGCCTTTTCATTTCGTACCACGAGCGAGACGGAGGAGAGATGAGTATTCAGCTGGGCGACGTGGCGCCGGACTTCACCGCCGAGACTACGCAGGGCACGATCCGCTTCCATGAGTGGAAGGGCACGAGCTGGGCGGTGCTCTTCTCCCACCCCAAGGACTTCACCCCCGTGTGCACCACCGAGCTCGGCGCGGTCGCGGCGCTCAAGCCGGAGTTCGACCGGCGGGACGTGAAGATCATCGGCTTGAGCGTCGACCCGGTGGACGCCCATCGGCGGTGGGAGGCGGACATCCGCGACGTGACGGGTCAGACGGTGAACTTCCCCCTGATCGGCGACGCCGATCGCGCGGTGGCGAACCTGTACGGGATGATCCACCCCAGCGCGAGCGACACCATGACCGTGCGTTCGGTGTTCGTGATCGGACCCGACCACAAGGTGAAGCTCACCCTGACCTACCCGGCCAGCACCGGCCGCAACTTCGAGGAGCTGCTGCGCGCGATCGACTCGCTGCAGCTCACCGCCACCTACAGCGTCGCCACGCCGGCCGACTGGCGGGACGGCCAGGACGTGATCATCGTCACCTCGGTGTCCGACGAGGAGGCGAAGGCGAAGTTCCCGCGCGGTTTCGTCGCCAAGAAGCCGTACCTGCGGGTGACCGCACAGCCCGACCGGTGATGTCCCAGCACGTCTCCCCGCCTCCCCAGCCGGCGACGCGGATGCGCGCCGTGCTGCGGCGCGCGAACGGCGCCGTCCACTTTGTCGCGGAGACGGGGAGCGGGGGCCGGGTGCCGATCGACGGATCACCCACCGCGGGCGGACGCGGGCTCGGGGCCCGTCCCATGGAAGTCCTCCTGTCGGCCCTCGGCGGGTGCGCCGGGATCGACGTGCTGAGCATCCTCGGCAAGCAGCGGCAGCCGGTCACGGAGCTGACCATCACCGTCGAGGGCGATCGGTCGGATGGCGAGCCGGCGGTCTTCACCCGGATCCACGTGCACTTCGCGCTCGGCGGCCCGACCGATGAGCGCGCCGTGGCCCGGGCGGTCGAGCTGTCCATGACCAAGTACTGTTCCGTGGCCCGCATGCTCGAGCACACGGCCGCCATCAGCCACAGCTACGCCATCCGATGAGCGACGCCCAGCCGCACTTCGAGACCCTGGCCATCCGCACCCAGCTGCCGACCACGGCCGAGCGGGAGCACTCGGTTCCGCTCTTCCTCACGTCGAGCTTCGTGTTCGAGAGCGCGGAGCAGGCCCGCGCGCTCTTCGCCGACGAGATCCCGGGCAACGTCTACAGCCGCTACTCCAACCCGAACGTGGACGAGCTGGTCCGCAAGCTCTGCCTGATGGAGGGGGCGGAGGACGGGATCGGTACGGCGTCGGGCATGGCGGCGGTGTACGTCGCGATGGCCTCGCTGCTCGGCGCGGGCGACCACGTCCTCGTGGGGCGGTCGCTGTTCGGCTCCACCCACCAGATCCTCACCAGGCTGTTCCCCCGCTGGGGGATCGCCCACACCTACGCCGACTTCGGCGAGCCCGACGCCTGGCCCGGCCTCCTCCGGCCCGACACGAAGCTCATCTTCGTCGAGACGCCCTCGAATCCCGGGCTCGATCTGGTGGACCTCGAGTGGCTCGGGGGGCTGGCGCGCGATCGCGGGATCCCGCTCATCGTGGACAACTGCTTCAGCACGCCGTACCTGCAGAAGCCGATCGGCTACGGCGCGGACCTCGTGGTTCACTCGGCCACCAAGTACCTGGACGGCCAGGGCCGGTCGCTCGGCGGCGTCATCGTCGGGGGGAGCAAGCTCGTCGCCGAAGCGCGGTTCTTCGCGCGCCACACGGGGCCGGCCCTCTCGCCCTTCAACGCCTGGGTGCTGTCCAAGAGCCTCGAGACGCTCGCCGTCCGCATGGACCGCCACTGCGCCAACGCGCTCGCGCTCGCCCGGAGGCTCGAGGATCACCCGGAGCTCGAGCTGGTGAAGTATCCGTTTCTGCCGTCGCATCCCCAGCACGAGCTGGCCTGCCGGCAGATGCGGCAGGGCGGGGGCGTCCTGGTGCTCGTCGTGAAGGGTGGGTACGAGCGGGCCCGCCGCTTCCTCGATGCGGTGCGGCTCATGTCGCACAGTCCCAACCTGGGCGATACCCGCACGATCGTCACCCACCCCGCCTCGACCACGCACTCGAAGCTCACGGAGGACGAGCGGCAGCGCGTCGGCATCGTGCCGGGCCTGGTGCGTATCGCCGCGGGGCTGGAGCACGTGGACGACCTCGTCGCCGACGTGGAGCGGGCGCTGGCCGCCTCGCGCTGAAGCCCCGCCGGGCCGTCAGTGGCTTCCGCCGCAGCGATCGATCACCTTGTACTCGGCGGGGCCCCCGCTGGCAACGTGAAAGGCGACGCGGTGGTTGCCGCGATCGCTCGTCCTTGCCGGCAGCAGGATCTGGTGGTTCAGCCAGTGCACCGAGTGCGCATCGGCGGTGAGCCAGGACCGGTGCATCTCCCCCACGTTGGCGCGGTACGCCTCGCCCGGCGCGAGCACGGGCGTCACCGTGACCTCCCCGTCGATACGGATCTCGCTGACCACGCGGCCGTCGGGCTGCACCGTGACCTGCTTGTTGAACCGCACCGGACCGTTCACGTACGCCAGCTGCTCGTTGACCGCGCAGAAGGGTTTCGGGATCGTCTGGTCCAGCTCGATGACGAACGACTGGCTCGTCCCGGTCCCGAGGCCGAAGTGCTCCACCACCGGCGCGATCAGGGGATGCCCGTCGTTCGGGATGATCACCGGCGGTTTCGGGTCGGCCGCGTTCCAGGCGTCCTTGTCGGGGCCGCCGGTGAAGAGCGGCATGAACGGGCCGAGCACCGGGTGATTCACGAGCGCGTCGTACACCGGCTCCCGGATCGTCCGGGCGAGCGCCGCGATCGGCGTGCTCGTCGGTGTGGGGAGGCCGATGATCCCGGCGCGGAGCAGGTCGGCCACTACGAGACCCTTCGCCAGATCGAAGTTGAGCACCTCGTGGTCGGTGGTGCCGGGTACCTGGATCTCGAAGTGGGCGCCGAGCAGCACCGCGCCGCCGGCGTCGAAGATTCGCACATGGAACCGGGGGGCTGGACCGAAGTTGCCGCACTCGAGCTGAATGGCGCTGCCGCTCCAGCCGAGGCCGCCGACGTAGGCCGCCTGCTCGTCGCCGATCCCGTCGGTCCAGGTGCAGTCGAACAGCGCGAACACGGTGAAAGGGGGCGGCAGCGCGAACCGGTTGCCGTCCAGGCTCAGCAGGGCGGCGCGGATCCGCCGTGGGTCCGCTTCGCCGGAGAGTATGACGCTCACCGGGTCGTCCGCGGTCTCGAGATCGATCGCGAGGTACGGCCAGAGCTCGATCCCGGCGGCGCCGACGGATACGAGAGCGCCCGGTGCCGGCGCGATGGACGCCGTGAGCGGGGCCGCCGGCTCGGTCGGCGCCGGTTCTTGATCCGAGCACGCGGTGAGTCCGCCTTCGATCAGGATGGCGGCGGCAATCGCGCAGCCGCCCAGGATGCGGCGCCGTGCGGATGGTGCGGATGATGGACTGTGCATACGACCTCCTCGACTCTGCAGTCAGGGAGGTGGCCTGCCCTGTGGCGGGGCGCCGCGCGGGCGGGCGCACCGGCGCACGATAGCACAGGGGTGCACAAGCCGGCGTGAAGCGGCCGGGAAATTCTCTTCACGACCGGCGTCGCGCCGCGAATTCCATGTGCCCGCGCGACTTCGCTGGCCGAAGCCGGCCGATCGCAGTTAGCTTACGGCGGTTCCTGGGGCGGTAGCTCAGCTGGGAGAGCGCCTGCTTTGCAAGCAGGGGGTCGCCGGTTCGATCCCGGTCCGCTCCATTCTCCCCAACAGCCTCGTCAAAGCAGGGTGGCCCACCCCTTTCGGCCGCGCCTGAACCCCGCCCTCTTCCGCCGGGCCTGGCGGCACGTACCTTCCTGAGTCCGATTCGATGCAGACCTGCCCGCGGCCCTCCGTCGCGGCGCACGCAACCGCTCGCGGGAGGCGCCATGCAGGCCGCGTGGGCCGCAGCGTGGAGGCGGGACGCAGGACAGGCGCTGATCGAGTACGCGCTCATCATGGCTCTGGTAGCCGCGGGGCTCATCGGGGTGTTGCTCATGCTGCGCGAGGAGGTGGGCGGTTCCTACGGGCGGCTGAGCGACCGGATCGACGCCGCCGGCTCGACCACGCGCAGCGGGTCGCTCCCGGGCGGCGGGACCGGCGGCGCCACCCCCGGTGGATCGGGCGGCGGCGGGTATGGCGGGCATGGCTGCGGCGGCGGGCACGGCGGCGGGCTCGGTCGCGGCGGCGGCGGAGGCTGCGGCGGTGGCGGAAACCAGTGAGAGCCGAGGCGGGGCAGGCAAGCCGGGCGGCACGCCGCGGGCGCACGTGCGGGTGCACTATCCCGCTGCGAGTCGTCCCACGCTGATCCTGGACACCGGCTCGCAGGAAGTATTGGACCTGTCCGAGCGCGGCCTGCGCTTTCGTCAGGATGCCGGGCCTGAGCCGCACGTCGGCGCCATCCTCGAGGGCATCCTGCGGCTGAGCCGGGGGGAAACGCTCCCGGTCCGCGGCACGGTGGTGCGGGTGTCGCATCCCGAAGGGCCGGCCCGGCCGGGCGTCGTCGAGGTCGCGGCGCACCTCACGGACGTCGGGATCCCCCGGCGCGTCATCATCGCGGAACGCCAGGCCAGCCAGCAGTCGGAGCCGCACCGGGAGTGAGCCCGCCCGGCTGCGTGATCGTCATCCCCTGCTACAACGAGGCTGCGCGGCTCGACGCCGACCGGTTCGCGGCATTCGCGGCCGCGGCTCCGCCCGATACCGGCCTGCTGCTGGTCAACGACGGCAGCACCGATCGCACCGCCGAGATGCTCGCGGCGCTCGCCGAGCGGGTCCCCGGCCGGCTCCGGGCGATGCAGCTTCCGGCCAACCTCGGCAAGGCCAACGCAGTTCGCGCCGGCGCTCTCGCGGCGATTGCCGACGGCGCGGCGTTCGTCGGCTACTGGGACGCGGACCTCTCCGCGCCCCTCAGGCTCGTGCCGCGATTTCGCAGCCTGCTCGACGCGCGGCCTGACCTCATCGGCGTGCTCGGCTCACGGGTGAAGATGCTCGGGACTCGCATCGACCGCTCTGCGTCCCGGCACTATCTGGGACGGGTGTTCGCGACGGTTGCGTCCGCCGTGCTCGGGCTCGGTGTCTACGACACCCAATGCGGGGCGAAGCTCTTCCGGGTCTGCCCGGCGCTGCGCGCCGCGTTCGCGGCCCCGTTCCGGAGCCGCTGGGCGTTCGACGTGGAGCTGCTCGCCCGGCTGGACCTGGCATCGCGCGCGGCGGGCGGGCCGCCGGTGGGCGACCTGCTGGTGGAGTTGCCGCTCGAGGAATGGCGGCACGTCGCGGGATCGAAGCTGCGGCCGACCGCGATGGTCCGCGCGGCGCTCGAGCTGCTGGCGGTGCGCCGGAACGCCGCGGCGGACGTGCGGAAGAGTCAGGTCGTCAACACGCTCTCGTAGCGGGTGAACTCGTCGAGGATCTTGCCGGTGCCCCGCACCACGCAGGTGAGGGGGTCGGCATCGCGGCGGACCGTCAGCCCGGTTTCCTCTCCCAGCAGGGTGTCGAGACCCCGGATGAGCGCGCCGCCGCCGGTGAGCATGATCCCGTGGTCCAGGATGTCGCTGGCGAGCTCGGGCGGCGTCATCTCCAGCGCCCGGCGCACCGCGTTGACGATGCGCGAGGTCGGCTCCTGAATCGCGTCCCGGATCCCCGCCGAGTCCACCCGCACGGTCTTGGGCAGCCCGGAGATCAGGTCGCGTCCCTTCACCTCCATCTCGAGCTCGGGCTGGAGTGGTGCGGCCGACCCGATCTGGATCTTGACCAGCTCCGCCGTGGACTCGCCGATGAGGAGACTGTAGTTCTTGCGCATGTACTGCACGATGGCCTGGTCCAGCTCGTCGCCCCCGGTCCGGATCGAGGCGTCGCAGACAATCCCGGAGAGCGCGATGATGGCCACGTTCGTCGTGCCGCCGCCGATGTCGATGACCATGTTGCCGGTCGGCGAATCCACCGGCAGGCCGACGCCGATCGCCGCGGCCATCGGTTCGGCCACCATGAGCAGCCGCTTGACGCCGGCGGTCTGCGCGGAGTCGCGCACCGCGCGACGCTCGACCTCCGTGATACCGGAAGGAACGCAGACGATGACTGTGGGCTTGACCCGGAGAATGCGGCGATCGAGCACCGTGCGGAGAAAATGGCGCAGCATCTTCTCGGCGACGTCGAAGTTGGCGATCACGCCGTCCTTCATCGGCCGCACGGCCACGATTCCCTCCGGGGTGCGGCCGAGCATCCGCTTGGCCTCGATCCCGATCTCGCAGATCTCGCCGGTCGCCTGGTCCACCGCGGCGACCGATGGCTCATTGAGGACGACGCCCTCGCCCTTGACCAGCACCAGGGTGTTCGCGGTCCCCAGGTCCACCGCGATCTCGCTGGCCGGCCGCCAGAGCCGCCGGCGGTGGTTGCCGTTGGTACGGGTCCGGTCATCCGGCACGGGCGGGGTGTCCTCGGTGGCGGCCGGCGTCGGCTCGATGGTGGCGGTCAATGCAGTTCTCCCGGCCGCTTTGCGGAATGCCGCGGGCCAACGGAAGGCGCCCCCCTCCCGGGGGGCCCCGGCCGGGCATTCCGGCAAGTTGTGATCCAAGAACGCGAGTTCTGGCACCTGCACCTGGCGCTGGTTATCGGCGCGCTCCCGGCTGTGCTGCGATGCGGTGGCGCAGCTGCCGCGTATGTCGCTGTCACCGTTGGCCTTGTGCTGCTGGGGGCGGAGATCGGCGCATGATGCACCCGCGTCGCGGTGGGCGCGGTCCGCGCCGCGCGGGGTCGGGGCCATAAGGCGCGCGCTCGCGGCGGTCGGACTTGCGCTCGCCGCTCTGGTCGTCGTGCTGGTCGGGCGGGCGGCC
>DASUAH010000048.1:0-6014 GCA_035763885.1 Gemmatimonadales bacterium | reverse complement strand
CCCCGCTGCGCCGGGGGGCGCACGCCCCGACGAGACGGTCGTCGAGGTCGCCCGCGCCACCGCCCTCCATGCCGCGCCCGACGCCGCGCAGCTCGGCACGCTGCAGCCGGGTCTCAGCGCCCGGGTGCTCGGCCGGGCCGGCGAATGGGTGCGGGTGCAGCTCGAGGGCTGGGTGCGCGAGGGCGACGTGCAGCCGGCGTCGGGCGGCGCGCAGATCGGCGTCTCCGCGGCCGAGCTCCGCGCCGACCCGGAGCGCCACGTCGGCCAGCTGGTCGAGTGGCGGCTCCAGTTCATCACGGTGCAGACCGCTGACGAGCTGCGCACCGAGCTGCCGGCCGGCCAGCCGTTCCTGCTCACCCGGGGCCCGCTCCCCGAGCCGGGGTTCGTCTACGTCACCATTCCGCCGCAGGAGGCGGAGCGCTATCGCCAGCTGCCGGCGCTGCAGGAGCTCGTCGTGCATGTGCGGATCAAGGCCGCGCGCACGCGCTATCTCGCGACGCCGGTGGTGGAGCTGGTGTCGCTGGTCAGCGGAATGCCCGGCAAGTAGGACATAGCCCCCATGCACGATCTTCTGCGCCAACGCATCCTCCGCGCCCTCGAGACGCTCGACGACGAGCGGGCTTACCAGGCGCTGGACTATATCGAGTTCCTCTCGAGCAAGTACGCGACCCGCGCGCGGCCCACCGGGCTGCTCGCGAAGCTCACCGAGACGGTCGAGGACACCATGCGCGCCGGCAAGCTGCCGGTGCAGGCCATCAGCGGCACGATGGGGCTGATGGACAGCGCGGCCAAGGTCATGCGCGGCCTCGCGGCCGCGGGCCAGGCGGTGGTGGAGGAAGCGGTGAAGGTGGCCGCGCCGCCGCCGCCCCGTGAAGGACCCGGGGCAAACAGCGGGAGTTGAGCACTTCGATCCCTGCTCCCTGCTCGCTTCTCACTTCTCACTTCTCACTTCTCACTCCTCCTCGACCATGGCCGCTCCCGCCGAGACCGAGCTTCGCGCGCCCACGTCCGACGAATCCCAGTTCGTGCGCGGGATCGGCCCGCTCGCGGCGGTGTCGCTCGTCGTCGGCTCCATGATCGGGTCCGGCATCTTCATCGTCTCGGCCGATATCAGCCGGCAGGTGGGCGCCCTCGGCCCCGCCGGCCTGGTGCTGGTCTGGACCGCAACCGCGATCATCACCGTGATCGGCGCGCTCACCTACGCCGAGCTCGCCGCGATGATGCCCAGGGCCGGCGGCCAGTACGTCTTCCTCCGCGAGGGCCTCTCGCCCGCCATGGGGTTCCTCTATGGCTGGACCCTCTTCACCGTCATCCAGAGCGGCACGATCGCCGCCGTGGCCGTCGCCTTCGGCCGCTTCCTCGGCGTGCTATTGCCCTCGATCACGCCGGACGTGTTCGTCGATCTGGGCTCGTTCGCGATGCCCGGCGGGCGGATTCAGCTCGGGCTCTCGCCGCAGCGCGTGGTCGCCATCGCAATGGTGGCCGTGCTCACGGCCGTGAACATCCGGGGCGTGCGGCTCGGCGCGGCCATCCAGAGCGGCTTCACCGTGGCCAAGGTCGGCGCGCTCTCGGCGCTCATCCTGCTTGGCCTCACGGTATTCCGGCCACCGGAGATCGCGGCTGCAAACTTCGGCGCGTTCTGGGGGACGGGCGACTGGAGTCTGGCCGTGCTGCCGGTGATCGGCGCCGCCATGGTGGGAGCGCTCTTCTCCAGCGACGCGTGGAACAACGTGACCTTCGCGGCGGCCGAGGTGCGCGACCCCAGCCGCAACCTGCCGCGGGCGCTGGCGGCCGGCACCGGGTTCGTGGGGATCGTGTACGTCGTCACGAACATCGCCTACCTGAACGTCCTCCCCTTCCACGGCGATCCGCAGGGTGCCGACGTGCTGGCGCGCGGCATCCAGTACGCCACGCAGGACCGGGTCGGCACCGCGGCGATGGAGTCGATGCTCGGACCTATCGGTGCCACCATCATGGCGCTCGCGATCCTGGTCTCGACCTTCGGCTGCAACAACGGGCTCATCCTCGCCGGGGCGCGGGTCTACTACGCCATGGCGCGTGACGCGCTGTTCTTCCGGCGGGCAGGCGTGCTCCACCCCGAGTTCCGCACCCCGGTGTTCGCGCTGGTGACCCAGGCGGTGTGGACCATGGTGCTCTGCGTGAGCGGGACGTACTCGGAGCTTCTCAACTACGTGGTCTTCGCGGCACTGGTCTTCTACGCGCTCACGGCCCTGGCCCTCTTCCGCCTGCGGCGCCTGCGCCCCGACCTGCCGCGGCCGGTGAGGGCGTTCGGCTATCCCATCCTCCCGGCGCTCTACATCGCGGCGACGACGTTCATCCTCGTCGTTCTCCTGGTGGACCCGCAGCAGCGCCTCTACTCCGGTCTCGGGCTCCTCATCGTGCTGATCGGCGCGCCGGTCTACTGGCTCTGGCGCCGGGCCGAGCGCTGACGGGAAACCAGCCGCCGCGCCGCCCGTAGTGAGGGCCCCGCCGGCGCCGCCCGCGCCGCCGGCCCTCGACGGTCACCCCTCGGCCTCAACCCCGGACCCCGAATGCATCCCGAGTGTCGCTCCCCGTCTCGCAGCCGGCCGTCGCTCCTGCCCGCCCTGCTCGTCGTCGTCGCAGCCTGCAACCGCCCCGCCGCCCAGACCGGTTCCGCCGCCACCGACCCCGCCGCCGGGGTCACCGCCGTTGCCGACGACTATTTCGCGGCGCTGCTCGAGACCTTTCCGGAGACCGGGACCTTCTGGGGCCTCTCCGACGCCCGGCACGACCGGCTGACCGACATCTCGCCGCAGGCGATCCGGCAGTGGCAGTCGCGTGAGGACGGCTGGCTCGCGCGGCTCGACGGCATCGATGCGGCGGCCCTCGAAGGGAAGCCCGCCCTGGCGACCTATGCCGTGCTCCGCGAGGCGCTCGAATCGGCCCGCGGGTCGCGTGTCTGCCGGCCCGAGCTCTGGGGCGTGAGCCAGCTCTTCGGCTGGCAGGTCTCGCTGCCGCGGCTCGGCAGTCTCCAGCCGCTGGGCGACTCCGCCAAACGGGAGCAGGCGCTGGCGCGCTGGCGGGCCATGCCGCGGTTCATCGACCAGAACGTCGCGAACCTGCGCGAAGGGGTGCGCCTGGGGTACACCGCGCCGCGGGGCAACGTCGAGGCCGTCCTGAAGCAGGTGGACGCGCTGCTGGCCGCGAAGCCCGAGGCGTCGCCCTTCGCACTCATGGCGGGGCGCGACTCCGCCCCGGAGTTCCGTACGGCGTTGGTCGCCATCGTCCGGGACCAGGTGAATCCCGCGCTGCGGCGGTACCGCGCGTATCTCGTGATCGACTACCTGCCGAAGGCACGGACCAACCCCGCGGTGTCGGCGCTCCCCGACGGCGCCGACTGCTACCGGGCCGCGATCCGCAATTTCACCAGCGTCGACATGGATCCGAGGGAGGTGCACGAGCTCGGCCTGCGGCAGATCGACCGCATCGAGCGCGAGATGCGGGCGATCGCGGAGCGGAGCTTCGGCACGTCGGACGTGCGCGCGCTGCTGGAGCGGCTGCGGACCGATCCCAGGTACATGTTCCGCTCGCGGGAGGAGATCATCCGCGTGGCCGAGTCGGCCACCGCGCGGGCGAAGGCCGCCGCGCCCCGGTTCTTCAACCGGATGCCGAAGGCCGACATGATCGTGGACCCGTGCCAGCCGTTCGAGGAGCAGTCGGGATGCCCCGGGTCCTACAACCCCGCCTCCGAGGACGGCACCCGCCCCGGTCGGTATCGCATCAATGCGGGAACCCCGCGGAAGAAGCCCCGCGCGTCCGCCGAGGCCACCGCGTTCCACGAGGGCATCCCCGGGCACCACTTCCAGGTCGCGCTCGCGACCGAGCGGCCGGAGGCGCACCGGGTCACGCGGTATCTCTTCAACAGCGGATTCGGCGAGGGTTGGGCGCTGTACGCCGAGCGGGTGGCCGACGAGATGGGGCTCTACTCCTCCGACCTGGACCGGATGGGGCTGCTCTCCAACGACGCGCTGCGCGCGGCCCGTCTGGTGGTGGACCCCGGCATCCACGTGCTCGGCTGGAGCCGGGACCAGGCGATCGATTACATGCTGGCCCACACCGCCGAGGGGCGGGCAGCGGTCGAGTCCGAGGTGGACCGCTACATCATCCTGCCGGGGCAGGCGACCGCGTACATGATCGGGCGGCTCGAGATCGAGCGGCTCCGGCGGGAGGCCGAGCAGCGGCTGGGCGACCGGTTCGACATCCGCGCCTTTCACGACCAGGTCCTGGAGGACGGCAGCGTGCCCCTCGGGCTGCTGCGGCGCAAGCTCGAGCGCTGGCGCGGGTAATGCCTATGAGGCACTACCCTGGCGCGGGACGGCTTGATTTCGTCCGGCGCGGCCCCTAACCTTCGAGATGGCACCAGCATCCTTCGGCCCGCCAGCCGCCCCGCCGGGGCGCCGGTGGGCCGTCGCGCATCCGCGACAGACGACCGCATGAGCCGCATCCGCCAGACCGTCGGGCTCACCTTCGACGACGTGCTCCTCGTGCCACGGCACTCCACCGTGCACCCGCGCGAGGTCTCGACCCTGAGCCGGCTCACGCGCGACATCCCGCTCAACATTCCGCTGATCTCCGCCGCCATGGACACGGTGACCGAAGCCGAAATGGCGATCGCCATGGCGCGTGCCGGCGGCATCGGGGTGGTCCACAAGAACATGACCATCGACCGCCAGGCCGCGGAGGTCGATCGGGTGAAGCGCAGCGAAAGCGGGATGATCCTGAACCCGATCACGCTTGGCCCCGACCGGCCGGTGCGTGAGGCCTATGGCCTCATGCGGCGGTTCAAGATCTCCGGCGTGCCGATCGTGGACGGTGAGGGCCGGCTCATCGGGATCATCACCAACCGCGACCTGCAGTTCGAGCGGAACCTCGACCAGCCGGTCCGCGAGGCGATGACGAAGCAGAACCTGGTCACCGCGCCGGTCGGCACCGACCTCGACGAGGCGGAGCGGATTCTGGCCAAGCACCGGATCGAGAAGCTGCCGGTGGTGGACGAGCGCGGGGTGCTCAAGGGGCTCATCACAGTCAAGGACATCTTCAAGCGTCGTGAGCACCCGGACGCCAACAAGGACCACCACGGCCGCCTGCGCGTGGCCGCGGCGGTGGGGGGCGCCCCCGACGCGGTGGCCCGTGCCCGCGCGCTGGTGGATGCCGGCGTGGACGTCCTCTGCGTGGACTCGGCCCACGGCCACAGCGAAGGGGTGCTCCGGACGCTCGACTTGCTGCGCGAGACCTTCCCCGACGTGCAGATCATCGCCGGGAACGTGGCGACGGAAGCCGGTGCTCGCGAGCTGGTCCGCCGCGGCGCGGATGCCATCAAGGTCGGCATCGGTCCGGGGAGCATCTGCACCACCCGCGTGGTCACCGGCGTGGGCGTCCCGCAGATCACCGCCATCCTCGACGCGAAGCGCGGCGCCGGAGACGTGCCGATCATCGCCGATGGCGGCATCAAGTATTCCGGTGACGTGGTGAAGGCCATCGCTGCCGGCGCGTCCTCCGCCATGATGGGGTCGATGCTCGCCGGCACCGAGGAGAGCCCGGGCGAGGCGGTACTGGCCGAAGGCCGCCGGTTCAAGATGATCCGCGGGATGGGAAGCCTCTCCGCCATGCAGGATGGCAGCGCCGACCGCTATTTCCAGGAAGGCGAGATGACCCCCACCAAGATGGTGCCGGAGGGGATCGAGGGGCGGGTGCCCTACAAGGGCCCGGTCGCGGACGTCCTCTTCCAGATGGTGGGCGGGCTCCGGAGCGGCATGGGCTATTGCGGCGTGGCCGACGTCGCCTCGCTCCAGTGCGACGTCGAGATGGTCCGGGTGACCGCCGCGGGGCTTCGCGAGTCCCACCCGCACGACGTCACCGTCACGCGGGAAGCACCGAACTACAGTGAGCAGTAAGCAGTGAGCAGTAAGCAGTGAGCAGTAAGCAGTGAGCAGTAAGCAGTAAGCAGGCGCCGCAGGTCCGGCCTGCTCAAC
>DASUAH010000047.1:0-14736 GCA_035763885.1 Gemmatimonadales bacterium | reverse complement strand
GCCTAACTAGCAAGTGGACCGACATCCCTGGCCGCTCATCACGCACTAACATCACCCACCGCAGTCTATTGCGCCATTCCTGCATCCACTCTCACGCCCAGGCGGTCCGCCGGGCTTCGGACCCCCCGGCCTCCCCGGTTCAGGACATGCGTGTAGATCATCGTGGTCGACACATCCCGGTGCCCCAAGAGCTCCTGCACCGTCCGGATGTCGTACCCGGCCTCGAGCAAATGGGTCGCGAAGGAGTGCCGCAGGGTATGACAGCTCGCCCGCTTCCCGATCCCGCTCGCCCGGACTGCCGCCGTCATGGCTCGCTGCACAACCGACTCATGGAGGTGGTGCCGCCGGACGCGGCCGCTCTCCGCATCCCGGTAGCTCCGCCGAGCCGGGAATACCCACTGCCACGGCCACGACGACCCCGCGGTTGGGTACTTGGCAGCCAGACCCCCCGGCATCTCGACCCATCCGCCCCCCTCCGCCACCTCCCGGCCATGCAACGCCTTGACACGCCCGAGATGCTCCCGGAGTGGGCCCCGCACCGTCTCGGGAATGACGGTGACCCGGTCTTTGCCGCCCTTTCCCCGCCGGACAGTCAACTCACCCCGGTCCAGGTCGAGGTCCTTGACCCGTAACATGAGGCACTCGGTCACCCGAAGCCCGCTGCCATACAGCAGCAGGCCCACCAGGCGATGGGTGCCCCGCAACAATCCCAGGACCCGCGCCACCTCCTCCGGGGTCAGCACCACCGGCAGCGTGGTGGGCACTCGCCCCCTCGGCAGACGCCCCAACGCCTCGAGCGATCGGCCGAGGACGTTGCGGTAGAGAAACAGCAACGCGCCGAGGGCCTGCTGCTGGGTGGCCGCCGAGAGGTGTCGCTCCACCACCAGATGACTCAGGAATTGCCGCACCTCGGCGGGGCCCAGTTCGGAGGGGTGCCGGAGGCCATAGAAACGGACGAACCGCTTGGTCCAGTAGACATAGGCGGCTTCCGTGCGCCGGCTCAAATGCTGGAGGCGCAAGTTGGACTGCAACGATTGCAGGAGGGGCGACTTGTACTGCATTCGGGCCTGCCGGGAATGACCCCGGCAATATCGGGCTGCCAGTCCCAGCCGCCCGGATCAATTCTATCCGACTGGGGTCCGAATGAGGCGGCGGCGGATGAGGCCCGTAGCGGCCGATGCCGCCGACCCGCTGCGCGCAGCGCGATTGGCCCGCTCTTCCCGGCTGCGTAGCACTCAATGCATGCCAGTCGGCCGCGAGAGATGGAGCTTGCATGGAGAGCCTGGGGAAGATCCTCCCGCGAGCCGCAGGACCTCCTCCCATTGCTGCCTGACTGGGTCCGTTTCTGGTCGCTGCGGGACGCCCTCCTGTGCGTAGCGCCAAATGGCAACCGGATTGAACTGCAGATCGAGCCTCGGCCGCTCCGCCTCTAGCTTGGCTCGAACGCACTCCGTCCCGTAGGTCTCGACCATCCCCGTCACGAGCGCCACCCACGCTCGGTATTCGAATTCCTCGGCTCGCCGAACGACCATCCATTCCGCGGATGGGCGCCAAACCTGGAGCCCGCTGTTGCTCTCGCGCGGTGCGGGAGCACACGCGCGTCGGGCGTCACAGCGCCCGGCGCCTCGCTGCCGTACCCTGCGGGTCGAGGAACCACGAGCATGCCGCTCCACCGGTCGAGGGCCCCGCGGGTGGCCCGCCCGCAGAGCCCCTGGGAGGAAGTTGCCCGCTGGGTGCTCTTCGACCGGCGGCGCCCCGCGGCGGGGATCTGTGGGTGCTGGACGGGATCGACTGAGGCCGGGGGGACCCCTCGGTATCGGTCCCGGCCCAGGTGCCACCCCGGCCCGAAGCGACCCGGTCGGCGACCGACCTGACGCGACGAGGGCGCTCGCACCGATGCGAGCGCCCTCGTTTCCGCCGGAACGACCGGGAGACTACGCGCCCGGCTCCTCTTCCTCCGCCTGCACCTGAGCGACCGCGACCTTCAGGTCGCACGCCAGGGTCCGCTCGCGCTTGAGGACCTCGACCAGGGCCTCGGCCTGCTTCATCTGGAACGCCAGCGCGCCCGCCCGCTCGATGACGTGATCCATGACGGTGCGCTGCGCCTGCAGCGACTCCACCGTCGAGCGCACGTCGATGGCCAGCGCCTCGGCCCGGGCCAGCCGCTGCTCGGCGCGCTCCAGCTGGCGCCGCCGCGCCTCGAACCCGTTGAGCGCCTCTTCGGCCGCCTTGAACTGGTTCAGCGTCTCGTCGAGCAGTGCGCGGGTTTCCTCCACGTCCCGGCGGGCCCCGCTGATCGTCTGCACGCTGTCCACCGCTTTCTCGGCCAGGCCGAAGACGTGCTTCACCTGGGCCTCGAGCGCGTCCACCGCGGACTGCCGCGCGATGGTCTGCTCCAGCGCCCGCCCCGCCTCGGCCTGCGCCGACTCCCATTTGCCGAGCAGCGACTCGAACTGGGTGAGCTGCCGCTCGATCGTCTTGAGCGCGGTGGCCCGCGACTCGAGCTGACCGGCGACGCGGACCAGCCCGCCCGACCGCTCCTCGGCGTCGCCCAGCAGCGTCCCGATGCTCCGCGCGACCTCCTCCAGCCGCTGCGCCGTCTCGGCGGCCTCCTGCCGCAGCGCCGACGCGCGGGCGAGGTGCTCGGTGGCCTTGTCGAGTGCGCCCTGCCGCTGCTCGATCTCCACCCCGAGAATGCGGATCCTCTCCTCCAGCTCGTCGAGCTGCTGGGTGCGCGCCTCGAGCGCGCGCACCGAGTCGTCCGTGGCCGAGATCCGCCGCTCGGCATCGGCGACCGAGGCGACGACGCCCGCCATCGCATCCGACGCCCGCTGCGCCTCGTCGGCGAGCCGCGCGAGCTGCGCAAAGCGTCCCTCGGCGCCGTCCATCCGGGCGCGCAGCCCGTCGCTCCGCTCCTTGAGCTCCGCGCTCTCGGCGCCGAGATCGATGAGCCGTCGCTGCACGCCGTCCACCAACTCTCGGCGCGACTCGATCTCCGCCATGGCGCCCCTCACCTGCTCGACCTCGCCGCGGATCCGTTCGACCGCGGGCTCCATCGCGCCGAGGTCCTTCACCTGCCCCTGCACCTTGCGGGTCCACACGTCCGCGTTGGCGAGCCAGGCCTGCGTCTCGCCGTGCCCCTCGCGCAGCCGGCTCATCTCCTCGTACGCGAGCCGCATCTGCTCCAGTCCGTCCGCGAGCATCTCGCGGGTCCCGTGCAGCGTACCGAGCTGGCGCGCGACCTCATCCACCTGCGGCTTGAGCTCCTCGACCCGCCGCATGCGGGCGGCGGTGTCCGCGGCGAGCGCCTGCAGCTGCTCGGCCTCGAGCCGCAACGACCCGATCCGCCGCGCCTCGTCGGTCAGCCGTGCCAGCTCCTGCGAGAGGGCGGTCGCCTGCTCGCCGGTCGCGGTCACCTGCGACTGGACCGCCGCCGCGCCCTGGCTCGCCGCGTCCAGGACCGCGAACCGCGCCTCGCACTCCTTCACCGCCCCGCGGAGGTCGGCAACCCGTTCGCTCACCGCATGGAGCCCGCGGTTCTCCAGCTCGAAGCTCTCGCTGCTCTTCCGCATCTGCTCCCGCAGGTCGGTGAGTGCCTGCCGCGCGGTGCGGTGTCCCTCATCGACATGCGCCTGGGCGCCGGACAGCTCGTCGTGCCGCGCCATCACCTTCACCTGCGTCGCCTGCACCTCGGCAATCTTCGCCTCGATGGCGCCGAAGCGCCGGATCTGCTCCTCCTGCCGTCGCAGCCAGGCGTCAAGCTCGCGGTCGAGGCGGGTGAGCTGCGAGATCTGCGTGGCGGCGCGATCGACCGCCTCGCGCTGCTGCTCGAGCCCCGCGGCCTTCTGCCCCACCTGGTCGGCCAGCGCCTTGAGCACGGCGAGCTGGTGCTGGACGTTGGGGATGGCGTCCACCGCCTGATGCAGCGGCTCGAGCGACCACTCGATCGCCTGGGCCCGCCGGCTGATCTCGTCCAGCTTGCCCATCGCCGCCTGATGCTCCTGGTCGAAGCTCTCGAGCCGCGAGGTGGTGTGGCGGTGCGCGCTCAGCGCGTCATCAGCCTGGGCCCGCATGCGGCCGACATTCTCGCCCAGGTCGGCGAGCTGGCCGCGGAGCGCCTCGGCGTCGGCCCGGAGCGCCGCCACGGCGTTCTCGTGGCCGAGGAACTGCGACAGCTCGTCGTTCAGCGCGAGCGCCCGGTCGATCTTCCCGCCCACGGATTCCAGGCGACCCTCGACCCGCTCGGCCTCCTCCACCACCCGGGCCACGTGCTCGGCCCGCTCTTCGGCCGCGGCCAGCCGCGAGCCGAGCTGCTCGATCCCGGCCAGCCGTTCCTCGACCGCGGCGAACCGTTCCTGCATGGCGTCCAGCGCCGCGGCCGTCTCCATGACCGACTCGACGGATCGGAGCTTGGCGGCGGCGGCTTCGGCCCGGACGATGAGCGCCTCGAGCGCGGCGGCCTCGCGGGCTGCGGCGCCGTGCTTGCCGTTGGGGGTCGCGACGGCCGCAGCGGAATCGTCGCGGCGGAGACTCTTGAGGAACGCCATGGCTGACTCTCCGGCGGGCGGATCAACAGTGCGCGTGTCGGGGATTGCGGCACGGGATGGACTTCCGGCTCCGCTGCAACGCGTGTGCCCGGGCGGCCCCAGCTGATCCAGGGAAAGGACGGGCCCGATCGCGCCGTCGCAACTCCGTGCCGCGACGGGACATCGCGTCGGCGACCGGGGCCTTGCAGTCGCGCGCAGAACCGTGCGCGCGCCGGGCTCGGGTGGCGACCTGCCGGGACCATCGCAGGTCGCCACGCTCTGGCTTCCGTTCGGTGGGCGGTGCAGCATTCGCCGCAGTTTCCCGCGGATTCCCCCTTGCCGGACCTTCTCACCCGATTCCAGGACCTCCGTGGCCGATCGCTATCGGATTGAGCGCGAGCTCGGCCGGGGCGGAATGGCCACCGTGTATCTCGCCCACGACCGCAAGCACGACCGGCCGCGAGCGCCGGGTGACGCCGATCTCCATTCGCGGCTCGCCCTGGCGAACGCCTACCTGGGACGGGCGGACGACGCGGTGCGCGAGGCGGAGCGCAGCATCGTGCTGCTGCCGATCCTGGTCGGGCTCTCGCGAGTCTGGCTGCGCCCGCGCTACCCCACGGACGTGCTCGCCGGGCACCGGATCGGCGCGACGCCCGGACTGGCCGTGAGTGCATTGGTCATGCCGCCCTGGGGCTGTCCCGCTGCGCGGTAGTGCAGCACCAGATCGTCGAGGGCGGCCGACCAGTCGCGGGTGACGGCGAAGGCGCGGGCCGCCTGGCCCATGCTCCGGCGTTCGGTGTCGTCCCGGACCAGTTGCACGATCGCCCGGCCGAACGCTTCGGCGTCACCGGCCCGCACCAGGCGGCCGGTGATCCCGTCGCGGACGTTGTCCCGGACGCCCCCCTGGTCGGCGGCGATCACCGGCAGCCCCGAGGCCATCGCCTCGAGCGCCACCAGGCCGCAGGTCTCGGTACGGGAGGGAAACACGAAGAGGTCGGCGTCGGCATAGAGGTCCGCCAGCCGGGCGCGCCCGACGAAGCCGAGGTGGGTGGCGAACGGGAGCGCCCGGCGCACGGACTCGGCCTCGGGACCGTCTCCGGCAACGCAGAGCGCGGCGGCCGAGCCGAGCGCCGCCCCGGCGTACTCGAACGCGGCGACGAGCGTGCCGACGTCCTTCTCGACCGCCAGGCGCCCGACGTGGAGCACCACGATCTCGCCGCGCGGCGCGAGCGCCCGGCGCCTGTGCTCGTCCCGTCGCGCGGGACGGAAGAGGGTGCAGTCGACCGCGCGGCCCCACACGACGGCGCGGGGAACCCCCAGCGCACGCAGCTCGGCGCAGGTCACGTCGCTCGGGGTGTGCGTGAGGGCCGCCTGCCGGTGGAACCATCGGAGATACCGGCAGACCGGCTTCACTGCCCAGGGGCCGAGGTAGTGCGCCGCGTAGCGGGGGAAGTCGGTGTGGAACGAGGTCACCAGGGGCACCCGCGCCCGCCGGGCCCACCGGTGCCCGAACGCGCCGATGGGGCCCTCCGTGACCACATGCACCACGTCCGGCCCGAAGCGGGCCAGCGCGCCGCCGATGCCGCGTCCGATCGGCCAGGAGAGCCGGACCGCGGGATAGCGGGGGCAGGCGACGGAGGGCACGCGGTACACGCCGGCGGCATCGTCCACCGCGCCGCCGTACGCGGGGGCGACCACCTGAACCGCATGATCGCGGGCGCGCAATCCGCGCGCCATCGCGGCCAGCACGGTGGTGACGCCGTTCACCTCCGGCAGGAACGTGTCGGTGACGAGAGAGAGACGCATGCCGGAAGCTGGGCCCGGACCCCGACGAAAGTGCAACGAAACGGTAGCGGGTAGGCAACGCGCGCGCGTCCCCTACCTGCGGGAGCCGAATCGAGGTATGGTTTGGGCTCCGTGACCGATTCCCAGGTTCGACTCCAGATCGGGTTGGCCGGCCGCTACGTGCTCGAGCGGGAGCTTGGGCGCGGCGGCATGGCCAGGGTCTTTCTGGCGCACGATCTGAAGCACGAGCGGCCGGTCGCGCTCAAGGTGCTCCATCCCGAGCTCGCCGCGAGCCTTGGGCCGGAGCGGTTCCAGCGCGAGATCCGGCTCGCCGCCCGGCTCCAGCATCCCCACATCCTCACGGTGCTCGATTCCGGCGAGGCGGCGGGGCAGCTCTGGTTCACCATGCCGTTCGTGGAGGGTGAGTCCCTCCGGGACCGGCTCGTCCGCGAGCGCCAGCTTCCGGTGGACGACGCGCTCCGGATCGGCGTCGAGGCCGCGCGGGCGCTCGAATACGCGCACACGCACGGCATCGTCCACCGCGACATCAAGCCCGAGAACATCCTGCTCACCACCGACGGCAGCACGCTCGTGGCGGACTTCGGGATCGCGCGCGCGCTGGGCGGCGACGACGCCCAACTGACGGAAACCGGGATGAGCGTCGGGACGCCGGCCTACATGAGCCCGGAGCAGGCGGCGGGCGAGCGCGCCCTCGACGCCCGCACCGACGTGTACAGCCTCGGCTGCGTGCTCTACGAGCTCCTCGCCGGCGAGCCGCCGTTCACCGGGCCCACCGCGCAGGCGGTCCTGATGCGGCGGTTCACCGAGACCCCGCGGCCGCTGCACGAGGTACGCGAGACCGTCCCGGCCGCGCTGGAGCAGGCGATCGGCAAGGCGCTCGCGCGGGCGCCGGCGGACCGGTTCGCGACGGCCGGCCAGCTCGCCCAGGCCCTGGAGACGGCCAGACGGTCGGAGGGTCAGACCGGCGGAACCCCGAGCGCCACGACCGTTACCGCGGGGCCTCTGCCCGCCCGTGCGCCCGCGCGCCGGCCCACCCGAGGGCTCGCACTGCTGACGCTCGGCTTCCTCATCGGCTTGGGCGCGCTCTTCGCGTGGCGCCAGTCGCAGCACGACGGCGCGGGGGGCGGGGGCGGGGGCGGGGGGCTGCGGCGGGTCGCCGTTCTCCCGTTCGAGAACGTCGGGGAGGCCGACGACGAGTACTTCGCCGACGGCGTGAGCGACGCGGTCCGCGGCAAGCTCGCCGCGCTCCAGGGGCTGGAGGTGACCGCCCGGAGCAGCGCGGTGCAGTACAAGAAGACCGACAAGCCGATGCAGATCGTGGGCCGGGAGCTGGGCGTGGATTACGTGCTCACCGGCACGGTCCGCTGGGCCAAGGCCGGCGACGGCAGCAGCCGGGTGGAGGTGAGCCCGGAGCTGGTCGAGGTGGTGCCGGGCCGGACGCCGCGCACCCGGTGGCAGGAGCCATTCGTCGCGTCCATCACGGACGTGTTCCAGGTGCAGGCCGACATCGCAGCGCGGGTGGCGAGCGCGCTCAACGTCGCGATGGGCGACAGCGCGAAGCAGCAGCTTACGGAGCGGCCGACGGCCAGCCTGCCTGCCTACGACGCGTACCTCCGGGGGCGGAGCTACGAGCAGCGTGCCCGGCTCAACGTCGAGCCCCAGTCGATGGCGATCGCGCGCCAGATGTACCAGCAGGCGATCGGGCACGACTCCGCGTTCGCGCTGGCATGGGCGCGGCTGGCGTCGACGTATCTCTACCTGTACGAGCGGGAGCGCACGGACACCTCGCTTCGGGCGCGGGCACGCGCGGCGGCGGAGCGCGCGCTGGCCCTCGCGCCGGCTTCGGCGGACGCGCACGTGGCGATGGGCGACTACTGGTGGGGCGGCGAGAACGACCGGGCCCGCGGCATGGTCGAATACACCGCCGCGCTCCGGATCGACCCCAGGAACCCCGAGCTGCTGGCCTCCGTCGCCTGGAACCAGTGGGTGCGCGGCCGCCGGGACTCGGCCGTGGCCAACATCGAGCGCGCGACGGCGCTCGACCCGCGCTCGGCCGAACGCGCGCTGGACGCGGGACAGATCTATGGCAGCGTGGGTCGCTACGCCGATGCCCTCAACGCGCTGGACCGCGCGATCGCCCTCGCCCCGGACCAGTACCACGCCTACTGGGACAAGGCTTCGGTGCTGATCGTCTGGCGCGGTGACGTCGCCGGCGCCCGGCGGACGATGCAGGAAGCCGAAGCGCGGATCGGCAAGGTCGAGTTCGTGCGGAAGATGTGCGTCGCCTGCTTCGACTGGACCGGACCGCTCGCGGCGGACTACGAGCATATCCTCGATCAGCTCACGCTCGACGGGTTCTCGGCCCGGGACTCAGCGAATTACTACGTCGCGCGGGCGTGGCGCGGGTACATGCGACGGGACGCCGCGCGCGAGCGGGTGTACTGGGATTCGGCCCGCGTGGTCTCGGAGAGATTCGTGCGCGCGCGGCCGGACGACGCGCACTTCCACCGCCGGCTCGCCGGGGTCTACGGCGGCCTCCGGCGCGAGCCCGACGCGATCCGGGAGTACCGCGCCTATCAGGACCTCCGCCGGGCCCGGGGCGACACGACCTGGCTCCGCACCGACTCGGCCTGGGATTGGGCCATCTTCCTGGCAGTGGCCGGCCGCGGCGACGCGGCGGTGGACTCGCTGCGGGTGGTGCTGGCCGACACCAGCTACCATTTCCTCACCCCGACCGCGCTCCGCGTCGATCCGTTCTGGGAGCCGCTGCGGGGCAGCCCCCGGTTCCAACAGCTCCTCTCCGCGCGGTAGGCGACTCCTCGCGGCAGGCGCCGCCCCCTATGCGCTCCGCACCGGCGGCGCCGCGCGCCGGCGGCGCGGCACAAGCAACGCCGCGGCGAGCAGCGCACCGAACACGCAGACGATCACGGGGCCGGTCGGCAGATCGTAGTGGAACGAGAGCCAGAGGCCCGACGCGGATGCGATCGCCCCGGTGAGCCAGGAGATCAGCGCCAGGACGGCCTGGCGGTCGGAAAACCGGAACGCGATCGCGGCCGGCACGACGAGGAAGGAGAAGACTAGCAGCACCCCGGCGATCGGCACCGAGAACGTGATGACGATCCCGAAGGAGACATAGAAGAGGAAGTCCCACCAGCGTATCCGCCATCCCTTCGCGGCCGCCGTTGCCGGGTCGAACGAAATCGTGAGGAACCGGCGCCGCAGCACCCAATGGAACAGGCCCAATGCGGCGTACACCCCGGCCAGGCGCGCGATGGTGGGCCAGGTCACCCAGAGCAGGCTCCCCACGAGGATGTCCTTGATCGCCTCGCCGCCTCGCGCAGTGCGGTCGGCCACGAGGATCGCCGCGGCCGAGGCCACGACGTACACGATGCCGATGATCGCCTCCTGCGGCACCCGGCCGCGCTCCTCGGTCCGGGTCGCGGCGAAGACCGCGGCCCCCAGCGTCGTGAAGCCGAGGGCGTAGAAGAAGGCGGCCGGCGAATCCGGCTGACGGCCCGCCAGGATGGCGACGGCGGACCCGAGCGCGGCCATCTGTGCCAGCGACAGATCCACGAAGATCACCTCGCGCGCGATCACGTGGAGCCCGAGGTACGAGTGGATCGCCACGATGACCAGACAGGCCGCGAGCGGCGGCAGGAACAGACTGGGGTCCATCAGGAGGCTCCGGCGCCGAGGACCGCGGCCAGCCCGTGCACCCACGTGCTTACGAGGTCGAAGTAGGTGTGGACGCCGGGCGCGCCGTCAGTGTTTTCCGGCACGATGACGGCCGTGGCGCCGGTCCGCTCCGCCACGGTGGCGATCTGCTTGCGGTCGAAGTAGTTGGCCGCGAACAACACGGGGATCCTGCGCTCGCGCATGAGGGCAATCACCTCCTGTACATGCCCCGGCGTCGGGGGAATCCCCGGCTTCGCCTCGATGTACACGACGCAGCTCACCCTGAAGCGGCGGCTGAGGTAGGCCCACTCCTTGTGATAGCAGGCGATCTCCCTTCCGCGCAGCACCTGCCCTTCCTTCAGCCAGCCGCCCAGGCGGTCGAGCAGCGGCTTGCCCTGGTACTGCTGGCGGCCAAGGAAGTCGTACAGCTTGTCCGACTGCAGCAGGTCGAATGCGGTAGCCGGAGTGAGGACCTGCACCAGCTCCGCCCCCATGGTCGCCTCCAGCACCCGCTTCTCGAAGTCCTGCTCGCGCGCCTTGAAGTACGCGCCGTCGCCGGGCGCGACCCGCTGGAGCCCCGCCAGGATGTTGCGTGCGATGAAGATCGCGTTGAGCGGATCGGTGTGGATGTGCGGGTTTCCGTCGACATGGATGTCACCCGCCGCCCGGCTCACGGAGACGGGAACCTCGAGCAGCTGAATCCCCTGGTAGGCGGGCACGTAGCCCGGCCCTCCCTCGGCGACCTTGCGGTTCCCCGCGCGGTCGAGCAGCGCCGGCACCCAGAGCTCCAGATCGAGGCCCGTGGTGACGAAGAGGTCCGCGTCGCGCAGCAGGCTCACGAAGCTGGGCTTGGGCTGCACGAAGTGCGGATCCTCGTCGCCCTGCGCGATGGCGGCCACGCTGGCGTGATCGCCCACGATCTCACGGGTGATCGCGGCGTAGGTCGTCAGGCTCGTCACCACCTTGAGGGCGGGCGCGGCGCCCTCCGGCGGGGGCGGGACGTCGCCGCGCAGGAGGCCGGCGGCGAGGAGCAGAGCAGGAAAGAGCATGGGAATTCCTTCCGCGTCGGGCGCGACGCGCTCAGTACGTTTCGTGCTTGTGCGGGCCCATCGCCCAGACGACCTGGAACGTGAGCAGGTTCTGCGTGCCCGCGAGATCGCTGTCGCGGTGCTCTCCCTCGAGCCGCAGGTAGACGAACTCGCTCTGCCACCACGTGATGGTCGGCGTGATACGCCACTCGGTGTCTTCGGCGCCGCGCGCGGCTTCGACCCAGTCGTACCGGGCCCCGAAGATCCAGCGCCGGCTGGTGCGGACCTGCAGGTCGAGAAACGCGCCGTAACGGTTGGTCACGCTACCCGCCTCGCTCGCGTGCAGGCGGTACCCTTCCGCGCGGAATGTGACGTCCCGGCGCGTGGCGGCCTCGGGCGGCCGGTAGGTGAAGCGGACATCCACGCCCAGCAGCCGGCTCCGGAGGTCGGCGTCACCGTTGTTGCCGCCGGTGGCCGTGAACCCGAGCTGGGCGTAGCTGCTGCGAGAGAGCTGCCAGAAGTTCTGCACCCGGCCGAGGAGCGTCGGCTGCCGCCCGTCCGCGTACAGCGGCTCGCTTTCAGCCGTCGTGCCCTGCAGCGCGATCTCGTGGGTGCCGCCCGCCAGCGAAACGGGCAGCGTGGTGTAGACGGAGAGCCCCACACCGGCGAGCCCCTCCTCACCGAGAAAGCGCTGGTACACCAGCGGGTATTCGGTTTCGGGCAACGCATGGAGATGCCAGCGGTTCAGGTCTCCGAGCTGCTGCCGGAACTTTCCGATGTCCAATCGCAGGTGGCCGGGGAGAGCGGTCCAGTAGATGTACGCCTCCTCGATCCCCAGCTCCTCCTGCTCGAAGGTGATGAAGATCTTGGTCTTCGAGTACGGGTCGAGGGCGGACTGAAAGGAGAACTCGAACTCCCGGGGCACCGCATTGTCGCGTTGCGGGTTCTCGTCCCGCGCGACGAGCCGGACGTCTCCCGTGACGCTGATCTCCGGGTTGAGCAGGTTGGCCGCGCGCGGGCCGCCCGGCGCTCCGGTGGGAGCGGGCTGGGCACGGGTGGTGTCGGCCAACGGTGCACCTCCCGTCGTATCCTGCGCGGGCACGCCCGCCGCCTGCGCCGCTGCCGCCCGGAGCGCGGCGAGCTCACCGGTGCTGTCGGCGGGGGCGGGGGCGGGGGCGGGGACGGGGGCCGCTCCCGCTCGAGCGGCGGGGCAGCCGGCGGCCAGCGCGCGCGCCAACCGCGCATTGAGCGTCTCGAGGGCCGTGACCAGGCTGTCCAGCACCGGCTGTTGGCCCGGTCGGGGCGCCGGCAGGGCGATCGGGCCGGCGGCAGGGCACTGCCCTGCCTCCAGCGAATCGAGTCGGGCCGTGATCAGCTCGACAGCCCGTCGCAAGGAGTCGGTTGTCGCCGGCTCCGCGATCTGTGCCCGGGCAGCGAGCGGCATCGCCATCAGCACCAGGGCGGCGAGGGCGGTGCGGAAATCGCGCATGCACGTCTCCGTACGCAGGTTCGCGCGGTGCCGATGCCGGCGCCGCGCGCAAGGCCGACTGCGACCGGCGGTCGCGGGCGGTCAGGCGAAGCGACTCGGAGGCGGGCGCGGGTGAGACGGGAAGGGAAGATCGAACCAGCGCGGGGCGGGCTCCGCGAGGACGAGCGGAGCGCGGAGCGGCGTGCCGGGGACCCGCCCGGCCAGGGCCGCCGGCGCGGCGACCGGCGAGGTCGGCAGGGTCCGGCCGAGGCGGCACAGGTCGCCATGGCTCCACGCGGCATCGGCCGGGCGAACGTGCGAACCGGGGGCTCGGGCGGTAGGCTTGGCGTGGAAGAGGATGACGTCGAGCAACGGCGTGCCCCCGCCGCCGCTGAGCAGCAGCAGGGCGAGCAGGAGCGCCTGCAGACGGGAGGCCGGCCGTCGGGCCATGCGGAACAATATACGTGGGGCGGGCCGGGAACCGGCCGCTCCGTCACGGCGTCATGTTGCGGAGGAGGCGAGCCGTGCAAGACGAGACACGAGTACCGGAGCCGGTCCAGGACCGGCCGCCGGTGCGCCGACATCACGGGGTGGTCCGGCTGACGCATTGGCTCAACGCCGTGCTGCTGGCCGGCATGATCGGCAGCGGCCTCCAGATCTACGCCGCGTTCCCGCACATCGGCCAGAAGCACAACGTCTACCCCGTCCCGAACCCGTTCGACGCGGACTCCTTCGGCCCGTTCCCCGAGTGGGCGCGCCTCGGCGGCTGGCTCGCGGGCGGGCTCAACTGGCATTTCGCCCTCGCGTGGCCTTTCGTCCTGACCGGGCTCACCTATCTCCTCTTCCTGGGCCTGAGCGGGGAGTGGCGGTCGCTCGTGTTCCGCCCGGGCGATATCGGGCGGGCGTGGGCGATGCAGCTCTACTACCTGCGCCTCCGCAAGGAGCATCCCCCGCAGGGCAAGCACAACGCGCTGCAGAAGCTGGCCTACACCGGCATCGTGCTGCTCGGCGCGCTCGCCGTGCTGACCGGCTTCGCCATCTACAAACCGGTGCAGCTCGCCTGGCTCGTCGCCCTCTTCGGCGGCTACGAGCTGGCGAGATACTGGCACTTCATCGCGGTCTGGCTCTTCGTCGCGTTCACCGCGGTCCACGTGCTGCTGGTGCTGCTGGTGGATCCGGCCTCGCTCCGCGCGATCATCACCGGGTGGTACCGCGGGAGGTTCCCCAGCCATGGCTGAGCTGACTCGCCGCGACTTCCTCCGCCTCGGCGCCGTGGCCGGCGCCGCGATCGGGGCCCAGGCCTGCGGCTGGGACGGCGGTCCGACGCTGCGACCCCTGCTGCTCGGCGTCTCGCGACTGAACGATGGGGTGGGGCAGCTGCTCCACACCAACGGCCGCCTGGCGCCGGTCTACCTGCCCGCGATGCGAAGCGGCCACATGCCCTCGTACTTCATCAGTCGCCGGATGCCGACGCTGGTGCGTCCGGCCGACTGGTCCCTCGACGTGGCCGGGCTGGTACGGAAGCCGATGCGGCTCGCGCTCGCCGAGCTGGAGGCGCTGCCCCGGACCAGCTACACCGTGAAGCACCACTGCGTGGAGGGCTGGACCGCCATCGCGAGCTGGGCCGGGGTGCCGATGCGGGCGGTCGTGGAGCTGGCGGAGCCGACACCCGACGCGCGATACGTCCGCTTCGATTCGTTCGACGACGGCTACTTCAACGGCTGGGACCTCGAGAGCGCCGTGCACCCGCAGACCATACTCGCCTACGCCTTCAACGACCGGCCGCTGACCCCCGAGCACGGCGCGCCGCTCCGGTTGTACGCTCCGGTGAAGCTCGGGTACAAGATGACCAAGTACCTCACCCGCATCACGTTCACGCGCGAGCGGCCGGGCGGCTACTGGGAGGACCGGGGCTATCCCTGGCTCGGGGGGCTCTGACGGCCGGTGGCGGCCCGGCGTCCCCGAGCGGCGGTGTCTCAACGAGACCCGAAGTACAGCACGCCGCCTCCCATGTTCCCGACGATCAGCTCCGGCCGTCCATCGCCGTCGAGGTCGCCGGCCGCGGGCGCGCTCAGCGGGGGGACATCGAGCCGGAAGGACGGGGCCGGCACGAACCGCGGCGCCGCGCGGGTCCCCTCGTTGCGATAGAGCGAGAGTCCCTTGTCATCCGAGCCGACCAGGAGATCGGTGTCGCCGTCGCCGTCCAGGTCGGCGAGCAGCGGCGCGCTCCGCC
>DASUAH010000046.1:0-3601 GCA_035763885.1 Gemmatimonadales bacterium | reverse complement strand
CTCGGCGACCACGCGCTCGGGCGCGAAGCCTCACGTAGTGACTTCCCACACGGAAGATGTTCGCGAAGTCCGGCGCGGCGCGAACGGGTCGGCGAGCCCCACCCGGCACGCCACCCGAGACGGCGGAGACAACAGCCCGTGGCTGGACCGCCTCGCTCCGCCGGGAACACGCCTGCTGCTGTTCGCCGGGAAGGGCGGGGTCGGGAAGACCTCATGCGCGGCGGCCGTTGCGCTGGCGCTCGCCGATCGGCCAAGCCGCGGCCGAATCCTGCTGCTATCGACTGATCCCGCGCCGTCGCTCGGCGATGCGCTGGCGGTGCCAGTCGGGGACGACGCTCAGGCCGTGCCGCATGTGCCGCGTTTGTATGCGCGGGAGCTGGATGCGGATCGGGCGCTCGCGTCTCGGCGGGAGCGGTATCGCGACGCGGTGGACGATCTGTTCACGACGTTGCGGGGCAGCTCGCGCTTCGACCTGGCCTTCGACCGGGCGGTGGTGCAGGACCTGATCGACCTCGCGCCCCCCGGCCTCGATGAGCTGTTCGGCATCCTCACGGTCATCGAGGCGCTCTTCCCGGCGTCCCCCGGCGCGCGCGCCTACGACACGGTGATCCTGGACACGGCGCCCACCGGCCACACGCTGCGGCTCCTGGAATTGCCCGGCGGCGCGCTGGAATGGGTGCACGCGTTGCTGGCGATCCTGCTCAAGTACCGCAAGGTGATCGGGCTCGGCGGCGAGCTGGGCGAGGATCTGGTGGCGCTCTCGCGCGACCTCAAGCGGCTGCTCGCGCTGCTGAGCGATCCGACCGCCACCCGGCTGGTGGCGATCACCCGGGCCGCCGGGCTGCCGGGTCTGGAGACCCGGCGCCTGCTGCGGACCGTTCGACGGCTGGCCATCCCGGTCGGAGCCGTCGTCGTCAACGCGTTGACTCCCCCGGGGTGCCCTCGCTGTCGCCGCGCGGCGGCCACCGAGCGGCGGGCGCTGGCGGCGCTGCGCCGGGAGCTCGGGTCGCCGGCCCGACGACGCTGCGCTATCATCGTCACCCCGGCCGTGGCCCCGCCTCCGCGCGGCCGCGAAGGGCTCGCCCGCTGGCGCGCAGGCTGGGAGCTGGATCGTGAACAGGGCTGACGGCACCGCGACCTATCTCTACTGCCTCGTGCACGCCGCGCGTCCCGCCTCGGGCCGGGTCCCGCGAGGCCTCGCCGGCGCCGGCCCGGTGCGCCTGCTCGACGCCGGTGACGGCTTGTGGCTGGCCGCCGCCGACGCGCCCCTGGCCCGCTACGGCGCCGATCCCATCGAGCGGGGCCTGCACGACCTCAACTGGGTGTCGGCCTGCGCCATGGGACACGAGAGCGTGGTCGAGCACTTCGCCCGGCGAGCGACCGTCATTCCCATGAAGCTCTTCACGCTCTTCGCCAGCGACGAGCGCGCGATCGCCCACGTGCGTCGCACACGGCGCCGTCTGGACCGGTTGATCGCCCGCGTCGGCGGTCGCCAGGAGTGGGGCGTGCGGCTCCTGCTGGACGAGAATCGCGCGCTCAAGGCGCGCGCCCGTGGCGGCGCGCGCACTGGCCGCACGGGAACGGCCTTCCTGCTCAACAAGAAGCAGGAGCATGACGCCGTCCATCACCTCCGCCTGGGCGCCGTGGCCGAGGGCAATCGGTTGTTCCAGCGTCTCGCCCGTCAGGCCGACGATGCCCGGCGCCAGACGCCCGCCCAGAGCGGAGCGGGCCTGCGCGTGCTGCTGGACGCGGCGTTCCTGGTGCGGGCGGGACGGGCCGTCGCCTTTCGCACCGCCACGGCCAAGCTCGGCCGTCAGCTCGCCGGCGCCGGCTACCACCTGACGCTCAGCGGGCCGTGGCCGCCCTACACCTTCGTGGCCGAGCCCGCATGAAGCCCCGACGCCCGCCGACGAACGTCCAGGCGATCCTCGACACCGCCGACCCCACGCTCCTCGACCTCGTGGACCACGTGCTGAACAAGGGGCTGATCATCGACGGGGAGGTCGTGCTCGGGCTGGCCAACGTGGACCTCGTCTATCTCCGCCTGTCCGCGCTCCTCTGCGCGGCGGATCGCCTGATCGAGTCACCCGCAGCCCGGGGCCGCCGGCGGGCCGCCTCGTGAGCGCGCTGTACCTCTACGCCGTGCTGCGCCAGGAACCCCGCGGAGCCCTGGGCCACGGCCTGGGAGACGAGCCGCTCCGGGTCGTCCGCTGCGGGACGCTGGTCGCCGTCGCCGGCCCCGTCGACAAGGCCCCGCCCATCGACGCCGCCTCGTTGCGGGGGCACGATCACACGCTGCGCCGGCTGGCCGACCTGGTGGATGCCGTGCTCCCCGTGCGCTTCTGCACCGTCGTGGACGACGAGGACGCGCTGGCCGAGTTGCTGGCGCCGCGCAGCGCGGAGCTCGGCGAGGCCCTCGAGCTGGTCGCCGGGCGCGAGCAGATGACGCTCCGGCTCTACGGCGAGCGACCGCTGGCCGACACCGATCCGCCCCGCCCGGCCGCGGCCGCCGGAGGCCCCGGCACCCGCTACCTGACCGAGCGTCTGGGCCAGGAGCGGCGTCTCGATGCGACCCCCGGGGTCGTCGCGCTGCGCCGCGCGTTGGCCACGCTCGTCGTGGACGAGCGCGTCGAGCGGCACGATACGCCGCCGCTCCTGGCCAGCCTCTACCATCTGGTGGAGCGCGGCACGAGCCCGCGCTACCTGGCCGCACTGGAGGCGGTCAAGACCGAGCTGGGCGATCTGGTCGCGCGCCCGAGCGGCCCCTGGCCGCCCTACGCCTTCGCGCCGGGAGCGGTCGCGTGAAGCGGCGGCCGCGGCAACGTTCGGCGGCGCCGGTGGCCGTCCGCGAGCTGAACGCCCTCCGCGCCGAGCTGGAGCGGCGGGTGAGCCGGGAGGCCGCACGCTGGAACGCCAATCCCGAAGACGTGCAGCGCTCGGTGGCGCGCCTGGTCCTCACCCTGGTGGAGTTCCTCCGCAAGCTCTTCGAGAAGCAGGCCCTCCGTCGCATGGAGGCCCGCACGCTCACCCCGGAGCAGACCGAGGCCCTGGGGCTGGCCCTCATGCGGCTGGAGGAGACGGTCATGGAGCTGGCCCAGCGCTTCAAACTCGACCCCGCCGAGCTGAATCTCGATCTGGGTCCACTGGGGCGCCTGAAATAGGCGCTATATCTGCCTTGAACGCCCCCGCCAGTAGGGCTCGCGCAGCAGGCGCTTGACGAGCTTGCCCGCGGTGTCGCGGGGAAAGTCCTCCACGAACGAGACGTCGCGCGGCACCTTGTAGTCGGCCAGGTGGCCGCGGGCGAAGTCTCTCACCTCCTGCGCGGAGAGCACGTGCCCCGGCCGAACCTGCACGGCCGCATGCACGCGCTCGCCCCATTCGTCGTCGGGAACCCCGAAGACGGCGACGTCGAAGATCCGGGGGTGACGGTGCAGGACGTCTTCGATCTCGGCCGGATAGATATTCACGCCGCCCGAGATGATCATGTCGCGCTTGCGATCGCAGATGTACACGAACCCTTCGGCGTCCATCCAGGCGACGTCCCCGACCGTGAGCCACTCGCCGCGCGCGGTCTCCCGGGTGGCCGCGGCGTTCTTGTAGT
>DASUAH010000045.1:0-5205 GCA_035763885.1 Gemmatimonadales bacterium | reverse complement strand
GGGTGCATCCCAGCACGACCGGCGGAGCACTCGCACCCGGGCCCGCACCGCGGCCCCGATCTGCCGCATCGCCGCCGTCACCGGGTCGCGAGTGCACGCTGCGGGAGCGGGCTCGTCGGCTCCCGCCTCCCGTGCGGCCGCGAGCCGCCGGGCGATGAGCTCGGGATCCTCGCTCCACTCCAGCCCGTCCCACCACAGCACATGTGCCGCGAGCGCGGGCGCACGCGGCCCCGGCCAGGCGTGCAGCGTGAAGCCGGCGAGGATGCCGCACGGCGCGGCCGGTGTCACGGCCACTCCGTGGCGGGCGGGGCCGTTCCCCAGTGCCGCCGCGACGTCGGTCCGCCAGCGCCAGAGCGCCCGACCCGCGTCGCCCAGCCCCACGTGCGCGGGAAGCCGTCCTTTGACGGCGAGCGCCTCGCTCTGATGCAGGCGGCGCTCGATCCCGGGCGGCGGCTCGAACCGCACCAGCTCGATCACGGCGTGACGCGAGCCCGCGCGAACGGCGCGGCCCGCCCGCTGCTCCAGCCGCGTCGGTGTCCAGGGGAGATCGTAGTGCACCACCCGCTCGGCTCCCTGCAGGTCGAGCCCCTCCGCGGCCACATCGGTGCAGATCAGGTGGCGCGGCGCCAGGCGCGCGAGCGCGGCGTCGGCCCGTCGCGCTTCGGCGCCGGGGCCGAACCACTCGAGCACCGCGCGCCTCGAGGCCCGCATGGGGCCGATCCCGGCGCGATCGCCGGTGCACCACGCGACCCCCGGTCCGAGACGCTCGCGCAGCCAGCGCACCGTCTCCCGCGCCGCCGCGAACACGAGTGTGGTGCGGCCGTCGGCCAGCAGCGCCCGGAGCCGCACGAGCTTCGCGTCGTCGTCCGCCGCGGCGGCCGCCGCCTGCGCGACCAGCGCCTCCAGCGGGGCGAGGTCGGCGGTGACGAGATCGCAGCTTGCGTCCAGCGCCGGCAGGAGCTCCCAGAGCAGCAGCTGGTCGCCCAGCCCTCCGGTGAGCTCGACCAGGCCCCGCCGATCGACCGGATGGCCCGAGCGTTCCGCGTCCCGCGCGTGGAGCAGGAGGCGCCGGTAGCGCCGGAGCGAGGCGGCGAGCGCTGCGGGGCTCGACGCCGCGGCCCGCCAGAGCACGCCGCGCACCAGCCCCGCCACGGCCGCGTGGGCCGATAGCTCCAGGCGATCGATGCCGGCGAGGAGCCCGGACGAGGCGCCCAGCTCGGTGTCGCGGAGCTGCACCACGGTCTCACGGCCCCGGGGCCGGGCGCCGGCCGGCGCGGCGCTCGCGAGCACCACCAGGCCCAGCTCGGGGGCGCCGCGGCTGGCGCCGAGCAGCGCGGCGAGCGATGCCACGCCGTGGGGCGCGAGGGCGTCGTCCCGCACCGCCAGCGCGAGCTGGGACGCCAGATCGGGCAGCCGGTTGACCACCGGAGTCGCGCTCAGCAACAGCACCCGGCGCCCGACCAGCCAGGGGGCGAGCGCGGCGTAGCGC
Organism: Gemmatimonadales bacterium; assembly: GCA_035763885.1. GTDB lineage: Bacteria > Gemmatimonadota > Gemmatimonadetes > Gemmatimonadales > GWC2-71-9 > DASQPE01. The sequence continues at coordinate 3,716 of DASUAH010000045.1, read as the reverse complement.
CGGGTCTCCGGGTTCCGGAACCGGTGGCTCTCGTCCACCACGACCAGCGGCCCGCTGTGCGGGGGGAGCGACCCGCGGCTTACCCGCTCGTGCGACCAGGCCGCGACCGGGACGCCGAGGCGTCCGGCCACCGCCTGCCACTGCCCGGTGAGCGCGGCCGGAACCAGGCAGACCGTGGACCGCCGGCCGTTGACCGCCGCCGCCACCGCCAGCGCGACATAGGTCTTGCCGGTCCCGACCGGATCGGCCAGTAACGCGCCGCCATACCGCTCGAGGGCCGCGAGCGCGCGCCGGAAGGCGACCTGCTGTGCGGGCCAGAGCCATGCGGGCGCGGGGACGTCCAGCTCCGGGGGCGCGAGGCTGCGCGCAAGCGCCGCCGCGACCTCCGGCGCGCGCTCCCACGGGCCCGGGCGGAGTGCGGTGGCCAGCGGATCGGCCACCGGCTCGAGCGACTCAGCGACGATCGTCGGCCACGCCGGCCACCTCGACGAGCGCGGCCCGCTCGGCGGCGGTGAGGGCGAGGTGGCGGGCAGCGAGGTCATCGAGATCGGGTTGCACGACGCGCCCGGCGGCGCCGGCGCGCGCCAGCTCGGCCAGCTCCGCGTCGTGGAGCACCGCATCGGGCAACGGGAGCCCGCCGACGGCGGCGGCGCCGAAGCGCGCGTACCCGCCCGCGGCCGGGGTCGCCACCAGTCGCGCGGCCGCTCGCATCCAGGTGCAGTTGAGCCACGCGGCGAGCCGGTGTGCGGTCTCGCGGTCGGCAACGGGAGCCACATAGCAGCTGTTGAGCGGAATCCGCTCGCGGTCGCCCGCGCCGGTGAACGCGACGGCGGTGAGCCTGCGAGCCAGATCCGCCCAGACGACGCGGTGGCCGGCACACGCCGGCCCGGTGCGAAACAGCGTCCACGGCGGGCCACGGTCGTAGTCGGCGCGCGCCCGGAGGCGGGCGATTGCCGGCGCCAGGTGCGCGAGCGCGCCGGGCGGCAGCTCCGGCAGCGCCCGGCCCGCCTCGTCGCAGGGCCAGAGGAGCCGCGGCCCCCGGACCGCCGAGAACGGCCGCACGTCGCGGCCGCGCACCGCCCACCGGAGCAACGACGGCTCGACCGTGTCCGGCGGATCGAGGAAGAGCCGGTTGGCGCCGGTCTTCACGCCCAGATGGACCGTCAAACGGTCCCGCAGCCGGGGCGCCGCCCGCGCCAGTCCCGCGAGCGCCGCGCGGGCGCGGTCGCCGGTGAGCACCCATGGCCCGCCGCCCGCGAGCGCCGCCTGCGGGGTGCACACCGGCTCGCGGACGGCGAGGGCGGCGCGCACGCCGTGACCATCCGCTGGACGGGCCCGTGCGAGCACCAGCGCCATCGGGTAGGCCGTCGCGTCGAACCCGCCCCGGCCCGCGCCCAGATCGGCGACGACGTGCAGGGTGGTTTCGGTCGCGAGCCCGTGGCGGGCCCGGGCGCCGTAGCGGGCGGTGGCAAGCTTGGACGGCACCAGCAGCGCCACCGCGCCGTCACGACGCACGAGCTCGCAGGCGCGCTCGAGAAACGCGAGCGACAGGTCGGGCCGGTTGGCGAAGCCACTGGCCGCGCCCGATCGCCACCAGCGGTAGCGCGCCGCGAGGCGCGCGCGGTACGCCGGCGGGATCTGTTCTGCCCGCACCCAGGGCGGGTTTCCCACGACCAGATCGAACCCGCCCTCGGCGAACACGTCGGCGAAGTGGCTCGGGTAATGGAACCACGGCAGCTCGCCCTCCCGCCGCAGCCGCCGCCGGCTCGCTCGGAGCTCGCACCGGTCCGCCCGGAGCCGCGCGACTTCCCGGCAGAGACCGGCGTCCAGCCCACGCCGCGTGCCGAACAGCGTGGCGCAGCGTGCCTCGTCGAGGCATTCGGCGATCCGGCGGTCGAGCGCCGCCTCCGCCGTATCGAGCGAGGCCGCGAACACCGCGGCCTCGGTGCGGCGCAGCTCGCGGGCGAGTCCGCGCTTCCGGGCGCCTGTCGCGCCGATCAGATCCCGCCGCACCGCGGCGAGCCGTGCCGCGAGCGCCCAGGCTCCATCCGGCGTGGGTGCCGCGGCCAGCGGATCGACGAGACTGTCGCCCTGACGCACGAGGCAGTCGAGATTCGGCAATGGCTCGACGGATTCGGGACGCTCTGCCCGATCCTCCGCGATGACGGCGAGCCACAGGCGGAGCTCGCTCAGGCGAACGGCGGCCGCATTGACATCCACTCCGAACAGCGATCGCCGGAGCACCAGCCGCCGGGCTCGCGCCGCGCGGCGACCGTCGCCTCGCGCCAGCAGCTCGAGCGCGCCGAGCAGGAACGCGCCCGAGCCGACCGCCGGGTCGAGGATTGTGACCCGGGCGAGCGCCTGGCGGGCGCTGGCGTCGGGCGCGTCGAGCAGGGCGTCCGCCGCGGGCTCCGACAGGGCCAGTCGCCGCGCCAGCCATACCACCAGGCCGGCGCGCACGAGCGATCGCACCAGTGCCGCGGGGGTGTAGAACGTGCCGCTCCGCCGCCGGGCCGTCGGCTCCATCACGCCCTCGAACACCCGGCCCAGCATGTCCGGCGCGACATGCCCGGGGCGGCCCCGCTCGTCGACGGTGAAGTGAAAGCGCTCGAACAGTGAGTCGAACGCCTCGCGCCAGACCTGGTTCGGCAGATCGTGCGGCCAGCGGCGCTCGAGCGGGTGCGGCTCGAAGAGCCCTCCGTTCAGAAAGGGAATCCGGCCGAACCCGCGCGGCACCCGACCGCGATCCGGCCGCGGGCGGTTGAGCGTACCGAAGAACAGGGGTCGCAGAAGGTCGCGCTGCAACCGGCGGCCGCGGGCGAGGCAGCCATCCACCCCGCGCGCGAGGAAGTCGTCGCGCCCATCGAGCCAGCCCTTGCTCTGCACGAAATAGAGGAACAGCACCCGGGTGAGCTGCAGCAGGGCGAGTGCGTGGCGGTCGGGCTCGGGGCAGGTCGGCGGCAGCGCCGCCCGCAGGCGCTCCAGCGTGGCACGGAACTCCCGGAAGAACCGGCGGCCCACCGCCTCCCCCTGTAGCGCGTCCGCGGCCCGGGCCGCGTACGCCAGCGGCCCGCCGGGCGCGCCGCCGGCCAGGCGATCGAGGCATGCTGCCGCGATGCGATCGGGCGCCGCCAGATCGCAGCCGAGCACCGGCACACCGGCGAACGCGACCGCGACCGCGAGTCGGCGCCCGGCGACGTCGAGCGCCAGCACGCCACCCAGCTGGCCCCGGCCCTGCAGCCGCCTGGCGGCGGAGCGGGCGGCCCGCTCGGGATCGGCCGCCTCGATGCCGTACCAGGCGAAGCCGTCCATCCGGCCCACGAGTGCCGCGCGAGCGTCCCCGGCGCCGGACGTCGCCGCCAGCCACGTTCCGGCCGGCAGCTCCTCCCAGCGGCCCTGGTGGCCCCAGGCGGCGATGAGGCCGCGCAGGTCATCCAGGCGGTGCAACTTGGGGAGGACGGCGGCGACGCCCACGGATGACGGTTCCGGATTCGGACCCCGTCACGATGCAGCGCGCCGGCCGGCGGGCCGGCATCGAATCAGCGCGGGCGGTGGCGGAAGGCGGCGCGACCGCTTACCATCCCTCCCCCGCGGGGGCAGTGCCGATTCACCTGCACATCAGTGCGAGACCATGACCCGAGCCATCCGATTCGTCTGCCTGTTTCTGGGCGCGGCGCCCGGCGCTGCCTCAGCCCAGACCGCGTCCGCCGCTCCCG
>DASUAH010000044.1:0-9950 GCA_035763885.1 Gemmatimonadales bacterium | reverse complement strand
TGGTCGAGTGCAGGGCGCGATACGCCAAGCTGCCTATCGCCCCGCCCCCGTCCCCGCCGCCTCCACCCGGTTCCGCCCGCTCCGTTTCGCCACGTAGAGCGCCGCGTCGGCCTGGGCCGGGAGGTTCGCCACCTGGTCGTTGGTCTCCGGACACGCCGAGACGCCGAACGACGCCGTGAGCGGCCAGTGCCGGCCCTGCCAGTCCCACGGCGTGGTTCCCAACTTGATCCGGATCCGCTCCGCGATCCGCATCCCCAGCTCGAGCGATGCCCGCGGCAGCCAGATGGCGAACTCCTCGCCCCCGATGCGTGCCGGCGTGTCGCCCCCGCGCACCTGCTCCCGGATGATCCGGGCCAGGTGCTGCAGCGCCGAGTCGCCCGCGGCGTGACCGAGCGTGTCGTTGAGCTGCTTGAAGTTGTCCAGGTCGGCGTAGATCAGCGCGCCGCTCTCCACGTCGTGCTGCCGCATCCGGTCCTGGAGCGTACGCCGGTTGGGAAGCGACGTCAGCAGATCGGTGGTGGCCTCGCGCTTGGCCCGCTCCGCCTCCAGCGCACGGGAGAGCGGCGGCCCCGCCTTGGTGACCGCCTCGACCAGCTCGGCCCGGGCCGGGCCGAACGGCTCCTCGCCGCGGGGCAGATGGATGGCCACGGCGCCAACCGGCGGCTCGGACCCCACGGCGATCGGCACGAGCAGCATCGCACCCTCGCGGTGGCGCCGATCCGCCACCACCCCGCCCAATGCGTCGCCGCCGGTGAGCATCTGGGGCCGGTCGCCTCGCGCGACCCGGGCCAGCTCCGCGTCCGGCGGGAGCACCGCCTCGAGCAGGCGGCGGTCGCCTCGGCCGGACACCCCGACGACGCGTACACCCCCGGCCTCAGCGGCCGCCACGAGCACCTCGGCGTCGAGGCAGCGCTCGAGGTGGTAGGCGAGGCGGAGGCCGACGCTGCCCACCGATTCCAGCGACGCCGCCTGGGTCTGCGCCTGCGCCAGCGCCACCACCTGCGGTCGCCGCCGCACCCCCTCGAGCAACCGCTCGAGATCGTGCTCGGCCTGGTGCAGGCTCGCGACGTCGTGTCCGGCCCTGAGCAGGAGGCCTACCGCAAACCCGCCGGCCGCCCGGAACACCAGGGTGCCCGCGTCGAGCCGCTCGGCCCCGCCTTCCTCACGGTCGCGCGCCCGCTCGAGCCGCCGGTCCACCGCTTGGATCTGCGCGACGCCGAGGCGGTCGCCGTCCACCACGCGCTCCGCGCGCGGCCCCTCCTCGTCGGCGGACAGCTCGCTCACCCACACGCCCAGCGCATCGTGGGCCCGGAGCAGCCAGCCGAGCGCCGGCTCCGGGAGGAGATGCGGGCCGACCCCCGGGTCACGGGCCGCGCGTGGCGGCGGGGCGGGCGCCCGGCCGCGCAGGAGCCCGCCCAGCCACGCGGCCGCGAGCCCGACCGCGAGGCCCACCAGGAAGACGGTCACCGCTGGAGGATCCGGCTGGCCGCGGCCGCCGCGCCGAAGCCGTTGTCGATGTTGACCACGGTCACGCCCGCGGCGCAGGAGTTCAGCATCGCGAGCAACGCGGCCAGCCCGCCGAACGAGGCCCCGTACCCCACGCTGGTGGGCACGGCGATCACCGGGCGGCGCACCAGCCCGCCGACGACGCTGGGCAGGGCGCCCTCCATGCCGGCGACCACGATCACGACGTCCGCATCGCTCAGGCGGTCGTGCTCGGTCAGGAGACGATGGATCCCCGCCACTCCCACATCGGCCAGCCGGCCGACGGCGTGGCCGAACGCCTCGACCGTGACCGCCGCCTCCTCGGCGACGGGCAGGTCGCTCGTGCCAGCGGCTACTATGAGGATGGAGCCGATGAGCGGATGAGGGGACGAGCGGATGGGCAAGTGCACCGTTCTACCGAGCGGATTCCACTCGAGCTCTCGAAACCGCTCGCGCAGCGCCGTCGCCATCTCCGGCGTGGCCCGGGTGCCGAGGAAGCCGCCGCTCGCGTCGGCCAGCCGCTCGCAGATGGCGACGACCTGCTCCACCGTCTTGCCCTCGCAGAAGACCACCTCCGGCTGGCCCTGGCGCAGCGCGCGGTGGTGATCGACGCGGGCGAACGGAAGCTCCTCGAACGGAAGGTGGCGGAGCCGCCGGAGCGCCGACTCCGGCGTGAGGTGGCCGGCGGCGACCTCCGCCAGCAGCGCTTCGAGTTGGAGGGGGTTCACGCCACCTGGGCGACCGGATCCACGTAGTCGAGGAATATCGCCTCGGCTTCCGCGATCGACTCGATCTGGAACAGCCGCTGCCGCAGCTCGCTCGCTCCGCGCAGGCCCTTCGTGTACCAGCCCAGGTGCTTGCGGAACTCGATCACGGTCTTGCGCGTGTCGCCCTGCAGCTCGAGCGCGAGCCGCGCGTGGTCGAGCGCGACGGCGAAGCGCTCCACCGGGCCGGGCGGCGGCGGCTTGGGCCGACCCGCCAGCAAGGCGCGCGCGTCACGGAACAGCCAGGGGTTGCCGAACGAGCCGCGCCCGATCATCACCCCGGCGCAGCCCGTGTGTGCCTTCATCCGCACGACGTCCTCGGCCGCCTGGATGTCGCCGTTGCCGATCACCGGGACGTCGAGCGCCTCGACCACCCGCGCGATCTCGTCCCAGTCGGCCCGGCCCGAGAACATCTGGGTGCGAGTGCGCGCGTGCAGGGTGAATGCCTTCGCCCCGGCATCCTGCATGCGCAGCGCGATGGTGACCGGATCCCGCATCTCGTCGCTCCACCCGCTCCGGGTCTTCGCCGTCACCGGCAGGTGCGTCGCGGCGGCGACCGCCCGGACGATGCGCTCCACCAGCTCCAGGTCGCGCAGACATCCGGAGCCGCCGTTCCGCTGCACCACCTTCTTCACCGGACAGCCGAAGTTGATGTCGATGAAATCGGGCGCGTAGTGCGCCGTCACCAGCGCCGCCGCCTCGGCCATCGCGCGGGGGTCCGCCCCGTAGATCTGGATGCCGATCGGGCGCTCGCACTCATCGAACTCACAGCCTTCCAGCATCTTCCCGATGCGCCGGCGGATGGCCTCCGACGAGAGGAACTCCGAGAGGACGACGTCGGCGCCGAGCCGCCGGCTGATCCGGCGGAACGGCGCCTCCGACACCCCCGCCATCGGCGCGAGCATCAGGGGGAATTCGTGCGCGTGCGAGTACGGCAAGTGCATGCGGGAAAATTACTTGTTGACAGCCCTCGCGGCGAGGGGGTAGGTTGGTCGGCCATGCGTCTGCGCGATTTTCTTTCCCCCGAACAGATTCGACTCGGCCTCACCGCCACGTCGCGTGACGACGTGCTCCGTGAGCTGGTCGCGCTGCTCGGCGTCACACCGGCCGACGCCGAAGCGCTGCATCGCGTCCTGCTGCGCCGAGAGGAGATCGGCTCCACCGGCGTCGGCCGGGGGATCGCGATCCCGCACTGCCGCTCGCTCACGGTGAACCGCGTGCGCCTCGCGTTCGGTCACCACCCCACCGGGGTCGAGTACGGCGCGATCGACGCCCGGCCGGTGCACGATTTCTTCCTGATCGTCGCGCCGCCGCTCGAGGTATCCAATCTCTACCTCCCGATTCTGGGGCGCATCGCCCAGTTCGCCAAGGACCCCGACATCCCCGAACGCCTCGCCCAACTCCAGTCGCCGGAGCAATTCCTGGCCCTGCTCGACGAGAGGGGAGTCTGAGCCCGGCCGTCACAGGCCGCACGCCCGCGAGGTCTTTCCCCTCGGACGCTCACCGGAAGGCATGGCATGCGATGCAGGTGGGAACGCCGTGCGCTCGCCCTCGCGGCGGGTGTGCTAGCCTGCGGAGGCGGGGGCCCGTTCACGCCCGACCTCGGCGATCCGCGAACAGGCGAGACAGCGGTGTTCGTGCTCCGGACGGTCGCCGGTGAGCCGCTGCCGGCGGCATGGATCGCGAACGAGGACGTGACGATCACGGTGCGCGCAGACACCATCCGGCTCCGGAGCGACGGAACCGGCACCAGGGTCGTCGTGGAGCATGTCGCGGAACAGAACCAGCCGGTCGCCCCTGAGCGGTCCGTTCAGGCGTCGCTGGAATACCGGATGTCAGGCGAGCGGATCGAGATCGACCTCACCTGCGACGACGTGATTCTCCAGCTCTGCGTCGCCCCGCCGCACTTGCTTGGCGTCCGCACCCGCGATGCGCTCGAGCTCGACCACGCGCTGAACTACCGGGTTCCCCTTCGGTACGAGCGGGTCGGCCGCTGACCGGCGGTTCGCCCGGGACCGGCACGTCATTCCCACTCGATCGTGGCCGGGGGCTTCGAGCTCACGTCGTACACCACCCGGTTCACGCCGTCCACCTCGTTGGCGATGCGGTTCGCGACCCGGGCGAGGACCTCAGGCGGGAACGGGTACCAGTCGGCGGTCATCCCGTCGCGGCTGGTCACCGCGCGCAGCCCGATCACCTGATCGTAGGTGCGGAAGTCGCCCTGCACGCCGACCGACCGCACGGGCAGCAGCACCGCGAACGCCTGCCAGATCGCATCGTACAGGCCGGCCGCGCGGATCTCCTCGATGTAGATCTGGTCGGCGCGGCGGAGCGTGTTCAGGCTCGCCGGCGTCACCTCGCCGAGCACCCGGATGGCGAGGCCGGGTCCGGGGAACGGGTGCCGGCCCACCATCTCCTCGGGGAGCCCCAGCTCGCGGCCGACCTGGCGGACCTCGTCCTTGAACAGCTCCCGGAGCGGCTCGATCAGCTTGAACGGCAGCCGCTCCGGCAGCCCGCCCACGTTGTGGTGGGTCTTGATCGTGACCGACGGCCCGCCCCGCGGCGACACCGACTCGATCACGTCCGGGTAGAGCGTCCCCTGCACCAGGTATCCCACGTCCGGGCCGACCTTCCGGGCCTCGGCCTCGAAGACCTCGATGAACGTGTGCCCGACGCGCCGGCGCTTCTCCTCCGGATCCTCGACGCCACGGAGCCGCTCGAGGAAGAGGTCGGCCGCATCGGCCACCCGCAGGTCGATGCCGAGGTGCCGGCGGAACGTGGCTTCCACCTGCTCCCGCTCGTGCATTCTCAGGAGGCCGTGGTCCACGAAGATGCAAGTGAGCCGGTCCCCGACCGCCTGGTGCACGAGGGCAGCCGCCACCGACGAGTCCACTCCCCCGGAGAGGCCGCAGATGACCCGCTCGTGCGGCCCCACCAGCTGCCGGATGCGTTCGACCTCGCTCTCGATGAAATGTCCGGGCGTCCAGTCCGGGGTGCAGCCGCAGATCGCAAACAGAAAGTTGTTCAGGATCTCGCCGCCGCGCGGCGTATGCGCCACCTCGGGATGGAACTGCACCGCGAACAGCGGGCGCTCCTCGTGCTCGATCGCCGCGACCGGGGAATTGGGGCTCGACGCGGTCACCGTGAATCCGGGCGGCGGCACCTCCACGTGGTCCCCGTGGCTCATCCACACCGGCGTCTCCTCCCCCACCCCGAAGCCGCGGAACAGGCGGCCGCCCTCGATCCGCAGGGTGGCGCGCCCATACTCGCGCCGCGCCGCCGGGACCACCGAGCCGCCGGACAGGTGCGCCATCAGCTGCATGCCGTAGCAGAGACCGAGGACCGGGATGCCGAGCTGCAGGAGCGAGGGATCGGCGGTGGGCACGTTCTCGTCGTAGACCGAGCTGGGGCCGCCGGAGAGAATGGTGCCCCTCGGGTTCCAGTCGCGGATCCAGGCCACCGAGCGCGAGGGCGGGTGGATCTCGCAGTAGACGTGCGCTTCGCGGACGCGCCGGGCGATGAGCTGGGTGAACTGGGAGCCGAAGTCGATGATGAGAATGCCGTCGTGATGCCTGGCTGTCACCGTTCCTCTGTGCGGAGAAGGTCGTCCATGGTTTCGCGCGCCCGCGCAATCCGCCACTCGCCGCCGTCTACGACCACCTCGGCGGCACGCGGGCGGCTGTTGTAGTTGGAGCTCATCACGAACCCGTAGGCGCCCGCCCCGAGCACCGCGATCCGCTCCCCGCGCGCGAGCGCCGGCAGCTCCCGGTCGAGCGCGAGGAAGTCGCCCGTCTCGCACACCGGCCCGACCACGTCGACCGGGTGCGCCGGCCGGCCGCTGGCTTCCAGCTCCACGATCTCGTGATACGCGCTGTAGTGGCTCGGGCGCACCAGGTCGTTCATCCCCGCGTCCACGATCACCAGGTCCTTCCCGCCCGAGTGCTTGCGCGACAACACCTCGGTGAGCAGGACGCCGGCGGGGCCCACGAGGTGGCGGCCCGGCTCCAGCACCAGCGCGAGGCCGCTGCCGCGCACCAGCGGCAGGATCGCCTCGAGCACGGCCCCCGGATCGAGCGGGATCTCGTCATGGTACCGGATCCCGAGCCCGCCGCCGATGTCGATCGCGGCGAGGGTGCCGATCCCCGCCCCGCGAATGGCGGCCGCCAGCTCGACCAGGCGCCCGGCCCCGATCCGGTACGGTCGCGGATCGAGGAGCTGGCTGCCGATGTGCATCGCGAGCGTGTCCAGCTCGAGGCCCGGATGCGCGACGATCTCGCGCGCGAGCGGCAGCACCTGGTCGAACGGCACGCCGAACTTGATGCCGCCGCGCCCCGTGGCGATGTAGGGATGGGTGTCGGCGCTGACGTCGGGGTTGACCCGGATGCCCACCCGCATGCGGCGCGCGTGCCGCGCGGCCACCGCCCCGAGCGCGGCGACCTCCGCCTCGGACTCGACGTGGATGTGACCGATGCCCGCCGCGACCGCCGCGTCGAGCTCGGCGTCGCTCTTGCCGACGCCGCTGAAGACGATCCGCTCCGGCGGAAAGCCCGCGATCAGCGCGCGGCGCAGCTCGCCGCCGGACACGATGTCGGCCCCAGCCCCCAGGTCGCGCAGCGTGCCGAGCACGGCGAGGTTGGCGTTCGCCTTCACGGCGAAGCAGATGCGGTGGGGCACCGGCGCGAGCGCTGCGTCGAGCGCGCGATAGCGCTCGCGGATCACGCCGAGGTTGTAGACGTACGTCGGCGTACCCACCCGCTCGGCGATGTCGGTGAGTCGGACGCCGCCCAGGACCAGCGAGGGGCCCGAATGCGCCAGCCCGGCATCGGCGAGCAGCGCGCCGACCCGGCCCGTCCGGCCGTCCGGCCGTCCGGCCGTCAGTAGGCCTTCGCCCACACGGCCTCCGCCACGCTCGGGCGGCCGCACCACATGCAGGTCGATGGCGTCGTCGCCGAGCGGAACTCCTCGTCGGGCAGCACCCGGATGGTGGCCTTGGTCTGCTCCTTGATCTCCGCCTCGCAGGCGCCGTTGCCGCAGAAGCCGCCGTAGGCGAATCCGCCGTCCTTCGCCATGAAGTCGAGGAACTCGGCCTTGGTGACCCCGCGGATGCTGTGCTGTTCACGCCGAGCCCGCGCCGCCTCGAGCAGCTCCCGCTGCATGCGGTCCATCTCCGACACGAGGCGCTCCGCCAGGCCCGCCAGGGGCAGCGGCTCCTTCTTCCCGCCGGTGCGACGCGCCAGCATCACGCTGTCGGCCGCGACATCGCGGGGGCCCAGCTCGAGCCGCAGCGGCACGCCCCTCCCCTCCCACTCGTAGTACTTGGCGCCGGGCTTCATCTCGTCCCGCCCGTCCACGTGCACCCGGATCCCGGCCCCATGCAGCCCGCGGCGCACCCGGTCGGCCGCCTCGAGCACCCGGGCGCGCTCCTCGTCGTTCTTCCAGATCGGCACCACCACGACCTGATACTGCGCGAGCCGCGGCGGACAGACCAGGCCGCTGTCGTCGCCGTGGGTCATGATCAACGCGCCGACCAGACGCGTGCTCACCCCCCACGACGTATTCCAGACGTGGTCCAGCTCGCCGGCGGCGGTCTGGAACGTCACCTCGAACGCCCGGGCGAAGTTCTGCCCCAGGTTGTGGCTGGTGCCGGTCTGCAGCGCCTTGTTGTCCTGCATCATCGCTTCGCAGCTGTAGGTGCGAAGGGCCCCGGCGAACCGTTCGCTGTCCGTCTTGCGGCCGGTCACCACGGGCATCGCCATCCACTCTTCCATGAAGGTGCGGTACACACCCAGCATGCGCCGGGTCTCCTCCTCCGCCTCGGCCTCGGTAGCGTGCGCCGTGTGGCCCTCCTGCCAGAGGAACTCGGTGGTCCGGAGGAACAGCCGGGTGCGCAGCTCCCAGCGCACCACGTTGGCCCACTGGTTGATGAGCAGCGGCAGGTCCCGGTAGCTCTGGATCCACTTGGCGTACATCGCGTAGATGATCGTCTCGGAGGTGGGCCGGACCACCAGCGGCTCCTCCAGCTCCTTGCCTCCGCCGTGGGTGACCACGGCCGTCTCGGGCGCGAAGCCCTCGACGTGCTCCGCCTCGCGCGACAGGAAGCTCTGCGGGATGAAGAGCGGGAAGTACGCGTTCTGGTGACCCGTCTCCTTGAACATCCGGTCGAGCGCCTGCTGCATCTGCTCCCAGATGGCGTAGCCGTTCGGCCGGATGACCATGCAGCCGCGGACCGGACTGTAGTCCGCCAGCTCCGCCTTCATGATCAGCTCGTTGTACCACGCGCTGAAGTCGGTCGCGCGGGGGGTCAGGACTTTCTCTTCCGCCATTCCTGCTCCGTGAACTCGGCAAGCGTGAGCCACGAGGACACCAAGGACACCGAAGATCACCAAGCGTGATCAGGTCGGCAGCGGTTCTTGACGCCCTTCGTGGCCTTCGCGCCTTCGTGGCTCCTCCCCGACCGCCTCCAGCAGCCGGGTCACCGCGGCGTCGCGTGGTACCGGCTCCTGCGCCTTGGCTCTCAGGTCCTTCACCATCACCTCGCCGCGGGCGCGCTCGTCGGGACCGAGGACGATCGCGAACCGCGCTCCCCGCGCGTCCGCCTGCCGGAGCTGCTTGCCGAGCGCCTGGTACGCCAGCGGGTACTCGACGCGCAGCCCCGCGTCGCGTAGCTCGTGCGCGAGGGCGAGCACGTGCGGCACGTCGGCCTCCGTGACGGCCGCGACGAAGACCTCGAGCCCCGCCCCGCCAGCCGGCGCGAGACCCCGATCCTTGAGCAGCTCCGCCAGCACCACGTCGCCCATGCCGAAGCCGAGCGCGGGGAGGTCCACACCGCCGAGCTCCTGCAGCAGGTCGTCGTACCGGCCGCCCCCGGCGATCGCGCGCAGGCTGCGCCGGGCGTCGAAGAGCTCGAACACGGTGCCCGTGTAGTAGGCGAGACCGCGCACGATCGAGAGATCCACGTCCACGAACTCGCCGAGGCCCATCGCCTCGAGCGAGGCGACCACCTGCCGCATCGGCTCGAGCGCGGCGGCGTCGGCGCCGAGCCGGGCGACCTCCGTCTCCACTTCAGCGACGCCGCGGAGCCCGGCGACAACCAGGAGCACATCGACCGCGGGGTCCGGCAGCTCCGCGTGGCGAAGCTGGGCTCGCAGCTCGGAAGGCCGCAGCCGCTCGATCTTGTCCACCGCCTGGTACGCCTCGCCGAGCTGCGCCTCCGGCACGCCGCCGGCGCGCAGCAGGGCATTCAGGACCCGCCGGTCCGACAGCCGCACCCGCACGTCACGCGGCCCCAGCCCGAACCCGCGCATGATATCGATCGCGAGCGCGATGATCTCTGCGTCGCCGAGCGGGCCCGGCTCGCCGATCAGATCGCAGTTGAGCTGGAAGTGCTCCCGCAGCCGGCCGCGCTGCTGCCGCTCGTAGCGGAAGAGCTGCGGAATGGCGAACCACCGGATCGGCTTCCTGAGCGCGTTCGCTCTGGCGGCGACCATGCGTGCCAGCGTGGGGGTCATCTCCGGCCGGAGCGCGACCTGGCGACCACCCTTGTCCTCGAACGCGTAGAGCTGCTGCACGATTTCCGCGCCGCTCTTGGCGGTGTAGAGGTCCAGCGGCTCGAGCGGCGGCCCATCGTACTCCTCGAAGCCATAGCGGGCCGCGACGGCCCGCCAGGTATCGAAGATGTGGCTGCGAAGCGCGAGATCGTTG
>DASUAH010000043.1:0-3924 GCA_035763885.1 Gemmatimonadales bacterium | reverse complement strand
GTGTCGCCGCACGCGCCGTACACCGTCAGCGAGCCGCTGTTTCGGCGCGTGGCGCACTTCGCGCGACAGGAAGGGCTCCCCATCGCCGTTCACGTGGCGGAGTCGCAGGAGGAGACGGAGCTCATCCGCTACGGCGCCGGGCCGTTCGCCGAGGCGCTGCGGGGCCGCGGCATCGTGGTCGAGCCGCACCACTGCTCGCCGGTGCAGTACCTGCGCGAGCTTGGTGTGCTGCGCGCCGGAACTCTGGCGATCCACTGCGTCCAGCTCGACGCGGAAGACATCCAGCTGCTCAAGACGTCGCGCGTAGCCGTCGCGCATTGTCCGCGCTCCAACCGCGCCCACGCGCACGGCTCGGCCCCGATTTCGGCGTTGCGGGAAGCGGGAATACCGGTCGGGATCGGCACCGACTCGCTGGTGAGCGTGCCCGATCTGGACGTCTGGGCCGAAGCCCGCGTGTCGTGGTTCGGCGCCGAGGAGGCCTTGCGCCTTCTCACGCTGGAGGGCGGGCGGGCACTGGGTTGGGAGCGGGAGATCGGGTCCCTGGAGGTCGGCAAGGCGGGAGACCTGGCGGTCTTTACCCACGCCCCGCCGCAAAGCCTGCCGCCGCCTCCCCATGCGCTGCTGACCGTCATCGCCGGCCGGGTGGTGCACCGCGTCTCTTAACCCCCGGTCTTGCCGAACGTTAGAAGTCCGAGTAGGATGTTGGGGCCGCCCGTTCCCGGCGAGCGAGGCGGCCGTTTTTGTGTCAGACGAGGTAACCCGTGCGTTGTCTTGCGCTTAACGCGTCGTTCGAGCCCCTGACCATGGTGCCCGTACGCCGCGCCCTGCGCCTCGTGATCGACGGCAAGGCCGAGATCGTCGAGGCCGACAAGGGCGAGGTGATGCGTAGCGCCCGCCTCGAGCTGCCCCGGCCGGCGGTGATCCGGCTCATGAAGTTCGTGCACGTGCCGCGGCGCTTCCGGCGTCAGGTGACCAACACCTTCCTGTTCGCCCGCGACGAGTACCGTTGCCAGTTCTGCGGCCGTCACCAGAACCAGCTGCGGCACCGCGAGTGCCTGACCCGCGACCACCTGATCCCACTGTCGCGCGGCGGGTCGAACGGCTGGAACAACGTCCTGACGGCGTGCTCGACCTGCAACACGCGCAAGGGCAACCTCCTCCCCGAGGAAGTGGGGATGCATCCGCTGCGCTCGCCGGTGGAGCCGCACTTCGTCCATCTCGCCTGGGCGGTGCGCCGGCTCACGCCCACGCAGTCGCGCTACATCCGGCTGTTTTACGGGGCGGCGGTGCTGCGGACCCTCGAGGAGCTGTGACCGGTCGGGCGATCGACGCCCGCTTCGGTAGCTGAACCCGCTACCGGCTTTCCTCTCCGGGGAATACGTCCGAGCGCGCTACCAACGTCAAAGTGGGCAGGCCGGCGATCCGGACCAGGGCCCGCTGCGCCCCGTGCGCCAGCGCCTGTCCCAGGTTCTCCCGGCCCGACACCGCCGGCGTGACGTCTCCCCGCAGCCAGCGCGTCAGCTCCTCGAGATCCGTGTCGTTCAACGTCGTCACGTCCAGCCGGGCGACCAGGTAGAAGCGGCCGCTCCCCCGGGCCGCGAGCGTCACGCGGTACGGGACGGACAGTGCCGCCGCGAGGTCTTCGGTCGTGTTGTAGCGGGTCACGCCGCCACCGGTTCGGATGAGGACGAACTCCTCCGCCAGCGGATCGTCCCGCGCAACGGCGTCCCAGTCCACGCCGGTGATGTAGCGGTCGAACCATCCGGAGCGATCCTTCCACAGCTCCAGCCGGAAGTGCAGCCGGAGCGGGAAGCCGGATTGCATCAGCTCCACGAACTTCCCGTCGTCGAGCAGCCCCGCTGCCTGCACGCGGGCTACCGGGCCGTCCCGCGTCACGTGGAGCCCCGGGTCCTGCGGCGCGAACCGCAGCGCCGCCACGGCGATCAGGCCGGGCACCAGCACGACGCGACGCACGACTAGAACCGGTGCTCCAGCCGGGCGGTCAGACGCACCGGCTGGCCTGCCGTCACCGCCTTGGCCACGTACACGCCGAACCCGCCCCAGTCCACGCCGAGGCCCAGGTCCGCCTGCCAGCTGTCGAGACCGGGCAGCCGGCCGCTCGACACGCGGCCCGGCCCCGTGCCCACCAGCCAGGCCTGCCCGGCGTCCCCGAAGACCACGAAGTCCGGTCCGGCCAGGAAGCGGGTGACGTAGCCGACCCCCTCGCCCTCGCCGGTTTCCGGGTTGTAGCGGGTACGGAGCGAGACGTGCCCGCGATACTCCGCCTGCACCACGACGACCCGGTCGCAAAGGGCGACGTTGGTGCCCGCGTAGACGGCGTCGGTCACCAACGCGTTGCACGCGCCCTGGCGGAAGTCGTATCCGGGCAAGGGTTCCGGTCCTCCGATGCTGAGGCGCTTCTGCAGCGGCAGCGGATCGCCTCCCGTCCATCCCGCCAGCACCAGGCGGAGGTTCAGCCGGCCCTGGGCGCTTAGCCGGTTGTAGCGGCGGAAATCGAGGAACGCCCGCGTGGAGCGATACGCTCCCAGCAGCGTGGTCGAATCGCGGAGCGCGCTCGGGATCCCGGATGCCGGCCGTGCGTCGTGGCTCGAGATGACATCGAAGGTGGCGCGCAGGTACCACCCCGACGTCGGCTGGGTGCGATCGTTGCGCGTGTCGAGCGTGACGCCGGGCGACACCGTGGTGTAGTGCCCGTTGTCGACCGGCGGATTGGGTCGCCACGGCCTCCCGGTGCGCGACAGGGTCCACGGGTCCCGGGCGGCGAGGCTGGCCTGGCGCTCGCGGCGCAGCTCCACGCCGAGCGCGAGGGGCGCTTCCGCCTGCCAGCCGAGTCGCACGCCGACCCCGTTGTTGCGGTAATAGTCGCGGTAGTCCCGCCGCACGAGGAACGCTTCCCACCCCACCTCATTTGAGTGCAACCCCCAATCCTCGACCGGGGTGACGAGGTCGTATCCGCGCAGTGCCAGCGTCACCGGACGTCGGTCACCGAGGCGGAGCTCGATCCGGGTGTTGTAGCCCAGGTCGCAGCACTCTCCGCTGATCGAGCGCGCCGTGCGAAACACGCCCATCGCGGACCCGCGCAGCGCCACGTCTCGACCCAGGGTGAGGTCCACCGTCGGCCCGGCCACGATCGGCAGGCCCTCGACCCGGTTGTAGGTGCCGGCGGTGGCGAGGACCAGGCTGGAGCGGGACGAGCCGCGCCCGAATACGTAGCGCGCCGCGAGACTGAAACGGCGGGCGAGGTCGGGGGCGTGGATCAGCGTGTCGCCCACGAGCCGATAGGGCAGCGGCTCGGCGTAGAGGCGGACCGCGCCGGCCACCGTCTCCCGGGTGCCGAGCAGCGTGCCGCCGATCACGATGAGATTACCGGTGACCCGAGCGGTGGAGTCGAGGGTGACGGTGCCGTTCAGAATGAGCAGCGAGCCGTCCACGCTCCCGGCGATGAGTGCCGGGCCGTTGCGGATGGCGACGTCGCCCGCCCAGGTGTTGCCGGCCGGGAGGCGGACACGGCCCACGAGGTGGGTGGTGGTCGGAGCGTTGTAGAACCGCACCACCTCCTCGATGACCGCATGCGGCAGCTCGGGGGGGGTGAGATGCAGTCCCGCGCTCTCGGGGTGGATGACGATCGCGGTATCCTGCGCGGCGAGCGGCCGGGCGAGGCCGAGGGCGGCGCCGAGCAGCGGGAGGACGAGGAGTCGGATGTTCATTCCGCGAGGTGGCGCGGCGGCTCGAGGCCGAGCCGGCGCATCCTCCGGTAGAGGTTCGCGCGGTCGGTGGAGAGGCGCCGGGCGGCGTCGGCCACGTTTCCGGTGGCCGCGGACAGCGCGGCCGCGATCAATTGCCGCTCGTAGCGATCGAGCGCCTCGGTGAGCGGAACGTCGAGTCCTGCCGGGGCAGGCCCCA
>DASUAH010000042.1:0-4867 GCA_035763885.1 Gemmatimonadales bacterium | reverse complement strand
AGCCCGAAGGCGACGTTGCGCCCGACCGAGAGGCGGGGGAACAGCGCGTAGCTCTGGAAGACCATGCCCACCGGCCGCTCGTACGGGCGCAGATCGTTCACGACCGCGCCGAGCAACCGAGGCCGAACGCCCGCGAGACCTGCTCGAGCCAGACGGCGGGAGTCGACACGGGTGCGTAGGGTACGGATGGCGGAGGCGGGTGTCGAGGTAGATTGCATCCGGCTATGCGCGAGCGCATCCGCACCATCGTCCTCGACGACTACGCCGCGATCGCCCGTCTCGTGGCGCAGCGCATCGCGACCCTGATCCGCGAGCGCCGGGCCGCCGGCCGCCCGCTGGTCCTCGGCCTCGCCACGGGCTCCACGCCGATCGGGGTCTACCGCGAGCTGGTCCGGCTGCACTGCGAGGAGGGGTTGAGCTTCGCCAACGTGGTGACGTTCAACCTCGACGAATACTGGCCGATGCCGCCCGAGAGCATCCATTCGTACCACCGCTTCATGCGGGAGCATCTGTTCGCGCACGTGGACATCCCGCCGGAGCAGGTGCACCTCCCGGACGGCACGGTGCCGCGGGAGCGGCTCGAGCGCACCGCGGCCGAGTACGAGGCGGCCATCGCACGATGTGGAGGGATTGATTTCCAGCTTCTCGGGATCGGCCGGACCGGTCATGTGGGATTCAACGAACCCGGCTCCGGCCGCGGCAGCCGCACCCGCCTCGTCACGCTCGATCCGATCACCCGCCGCGAGGCGGCGGCCGACTTCTTCGGCGAGGAGAACGTGCCGGAGGAGGCGATCACGATGGGGGTCGCGACGATCCTGGCGGCGCGGGAGATCGCCATCCTCGCCACCGGGGAGCACAAGGCGGCGATCGTGCGGAGGGCCGTGGAGGGAGAGGTGGACGTCGAGGTGGCCGCGACCTTCCTCCAGGAGCACCCCGATACGACGTTCTACCTCGACCGCGCCGCCGCCGCCGAGCTCACCCGGATGGCCACGCCGTGGCTGGTGGACGAGGTCGAGTGGACGCCCGAGCTCGCCGTGCGGGCGGTCATCTGGCTCTCGGAACGCACCGGCAAGGCGATTCTCAAGCTCACCCATCGCGACTACGCCGAGGGTCAGCTCTCGTCCCTGGTGGCGCGGCATGGATCGCCCGGGGCGGTGAATGGCGTAGTCTTCAATGCGCTCGGCGCACGGATCCGCGGTCGCTCCAAGCTGCCCCGGGGCGAACGGATCGTCTGCTTCTCACCCCACCCCGATGACGACGTGATCTCGATGGGCGGCATGCTGCGGAAGCTGGTGGAGAACGGGAACGAGATCACCGTCGCCTACATGACCAGCGGGAACATCGCCGTCTTCGACCACGACGTCCGGCGCTACATCGATTTCGTGGACCGGCTGGCACGCGAGCGCGGCGCTGGTGCGGCGGAGGGGGATTTCTCGGCGCGGATTCGCGGGTTCCTCGCCGCCAAGCACCCCGGCGACGTGGACAACCGGGATGTGCAGGACGTCAAGCGGATGATCCGCGAGGCGGAGGCGGTGAGCGCGATCGAGACCCTCGGGCTGAGCGGGCGGAACGCGCGCTTCCTGAACCTGCCCTTCTACCAGACCGGCACCGTCCGGAAGAACGAGATCGGGCCGGCCGACGTCGCGATCGTGCGCGACCTCCTGCGGGAGATCCGCCCCGCGATCGTCTTCGTCGCCGGTGACCTGAGCGATCCGCACGGCACCCACCGGCAGTGCAAGGAGGCGATCGACCGGGCGCTCGAGGACCCGCGGCCGGAGGTGTGGCTCTACCGCGGGGCGTGGCAGGAGTGGAGCGTGGCGGACGCGACCTGGCTGGTGCCGCTGTCGCAGGAGGAGCTCCGGCTCAAGATCCAGGCGATCTTCAAGCACCAGTCCCAGAAGGACACCGCGCCCTTCCCCGGGGCGGACGAGCGCGAGTTCTGGCAGCGGGTAGAGGCGCGGAACAAGGAGACCGCGGCGCTACTCGACCGGCTCGGGCTGGCGGAGTACTTCGCCATGGAGGCGTATGTCGTAGCCTAGGTTGCCCGCCCCCACGCCACCGCCTCGTCCCGCACGATCCGCCCCGGCGTCTCGAACATCAGTCGCTCCGCTTGCGGCTGGCGGCCCGCCGCGACGAGCGCGTCCCACGCGTCCCGCGGCGAGACCGGCCGGTTGCGCGCGTGGTGGTCCGTGGCGATCAAGTCGGCCAGGTCCTCCTCGATGAAGCGCCACGCGAGCGCCCGGGCGCCCGGGTTGGACCGCTCGTAGGCGCCGGTCAGGCTGCCGGCGTTCACCTGGATCAGCCCGCCTTCCTCGCGCCAGACCCGGACGGTCTCGACGGGATCGAATCCCGGGGGATACCGGTACCGCTCCGCGTGGGAGACGACGATCCGGCGGCCGGCGTCGGCCACCGCCCGGACCACATCGAGGTGGTCCCCCTCAAGATCGAACCCGAACTCGACGAGAAGATAGGAGGTGCCCCCGAGCCCGAGTCCGGGCCGGCCGAGGGCCCGGCGCAGCGTGGCGGCATCGGGCGCAAGGATCTCCTGGCCGAGGCCCAGCGCCGGCAGATCGTTCCGGCCCGCAGCCGCTTCGGTCAGCGTCTCGAATGCCCGGCGGTGCCGGTCAAGCTCGTGGTCCACCGCCGGCCCGGTCTCGAGCCAGGGCAGGAGCAGGTGCGGCGTCGTCACTGCCGTGACCACGTCCTCCGCCCGGAGGGCCTGCAGGGCTTCGAGCGCCTCCGCGACCGACGCAGCGCCGTCGTCGACGCCGGGTACAAAGTGACTGTGGAGATCCACGATCATGCAGATCCGCAGCTTTCGGGCAAACTCAGAGGTGAATCGGATCGACGCACGCTGCCGTCCGCAGCAGCGTGCGGTGGCTCACATGTTGCAGCGCAACCAGCGTTCCGACTCGCACATCGGGTCCCGTTTCACGACGTACTCGCAGGTACGGTAGCGGCAATGCGGTCATTCAAGCAGAACCCACCCCGCTGGCGCGCGCGACTGCGCCGATACGCTCCGTGGATCGCGGTCCTCGCGCTCGCTGCGCTACTCGTTGGCGCCGTGGCGGTTCGCCAGCGCAGGACCGCCCCCGACCCCGTGGCGCTCAGCTACTCCACCCTCCTCCACGAGCTCGCGGCGGGGCGAATCGAGTCGCTCGAGATCGAGCCGGGCCGCGAAGTCCGCGGCCGCTGGCGGTCCGCCGGACAGGACAGCCTGTTCCGGGTGGTGTACACGTCGGCGACATTCGACGAGGTGCTGAGGCGCGCCGAGCGGGTGGGCGTGGGGGTCGCCTTCGTCGAACGGGGTCCGCAGAACCGGTTCCAGATCATCAACCTCCTCGTGGTGCTCGCGGGGTTCGGCGTGCTCGGCTGGCTGGTGAGCCGCGGGCTCAGCGGTCAGGCCCCCGCGGGGAGCCTGGGCGACGAGGCGGTCTCCAGCACCACGTTCGCCAACGTGGCCGGCAACGAGGGCACCGTCGCCGAGCTGCGCGAGATCGTGGAGTTCCTCAGGTCGCCCGGCAAGTTCGACAAGGTCGGGGCACGGGTGCCGAAGGGCGTGCTGATGTACGGCCCGCCGGGCACGGGCAAGACCCTGATGGCCCGCGCCGTGGCCGGCGAAGCGAGGGTGCCGTTCTTCGCGATCTCCGGATCCGAGGTCACCGGCTTCCTGATCGGCCTCGGCGTCGCCCGGGTCAAGGGACTGTTCAAGAAGGCCCGCAAGCGGGGCGGGGTGATCTTCATCGACGAGATCGACGCCCTCGGGTCGAAGCGCGGGGTCAACCGGAACCACAACGAGGACGACCGGACCCTCAACCAGCTGCGGGTGGAGATGGACGGGTTCTCGCAGCGGGAGGGCGTCCTGGTCATCGGTGCGACCAACCGGGCCGAGGATCTCGACCCGGCGCTGCTTCGTCCGGGCCGCTTCGACCGGTCGGTATCGGTCGGGCTGCCCAGCGTGGACGAGCGGGAGGCCATCCTCCGGCTGCACGTCGCGGAGCGCGCCGTGCCCGTGGCCGGGGACGTGGATCTGGGCCGGCTCGCGCGGCTCATGCCCCAGACCAGCGGGGCCGACCTCGCCAATCTGGTGAACGAGGCCGCGATCGTGGCGGCGCGGCAGGGCGCCGATACGGTCGCCTGGGGACACATCGAGTCCGCCCGCGACCGGCTCCTGCTCGGCAAGGAGCGGACGGGGTTCCGCGCCAGCGACGGCGAGTGGCAGATCGTCGCGGTCCACGAGGCGGGCCACGCACTGGCGGGCGTCGTCTGCTGCCCGGAGGACGGGCTGCACAAGGTCACTATCCAGCCGCGGGGCCAGGCCATGGGCGTGGCGTTCTTCTCACCGGCGGCGGACCAGCACCTCCACTCGCGGCGCTACCTCGAGAGCCAGATCCTCAAGGGACTCGCGGGGCGCGCGGCCGAGGAACTGGTATTCGGGCCGGAGCTCATCACCAGCGGCGCTCGCAGCGACCTGCAACAGACCACCCGCATCGCCCGGGAGATGGTGTACCACCTGGGGATGGGCCGCACGACCGGGCTCATCGCGCACGACCCGCATGGCACCCCGCTCAGCGGAGAGGCGCACGCGTCGATGGACCGGGACGTGAAGGAGATCGTCGAGACGCTGAACGCGCGGGTGAAGGCTCTGGTGGAGATGCATCGCTCCGCGCTCGAGGCCCTCGCGCGGGCGCTCCTGGAGCAGGAGACGCTCAGCGGCGAGGAGGCGATCGCGATCTTCGAGGCGCACGGGGTGGTCAGGGACGAAACCGCACCACCTGGCCCGGGCTCCGCTGGGCCAGCCGGCCCAGATCGCGGCTCGCCACGACCGCGATCCGCGGGTACCCACCCACTGTCGGCCCATCGGGCA
>DASUAH010000041.1:0-10890 GCA_035763885.1 Gemmatimonadales bacterium | reverse complement strand
ACGGTGCGCCGGCCGGCCTCGTCCGCCGCGGTGGTGACCACCCCCAGCGGCTTGTGGAAGGCGAGCCACCGCCGCGGGCGCAACGTGACGCGCCGGCCACCCACGGTGATGGTCTGGCGCTCGGGATCGACCTTCATGCCGAGCCGGGCCACCTCGCCGTCCACCCGGACGCGCCCCGCCTCGATCAGCTCCTCCGCCGCCCGCCGCGACGCCACCCCGGCCCGGGCGAGCGCGCGCTGGAGCCGCATCTCGCTCACGATTCGGCCGGCACGTACGCCGCGGCGTCGTCCGCGCCGGCGGCCTCCGGTCGGTGGGGCTGCAGCGCGATGGTGAGCTCTTCGGCCTTCGGCAGATCGGCCAGATCGCGCATCCCCAGCAGCTCGAGGAAGAGCGGCGCCGTGCCGTACAGCAGCGGCCGGCCGAGCCCTTCGCTCCGCCCGACGACCTCGATCAGCCCGCGCTCCTGCAGCGAGCGGAGCACGCCGCCGGCGGAGACGCCGCGGATCTCCTCGATCTCCGCCCGGCCCACCGGCTGGCGGTACGCGATTACGGCGAGGGTCTCGAGCGCCGCAGCGGTGAGCCGCGCGGTGCGCTGCGAGAGCTGGGCCCGCTCAATCGCCGCCGCATGCTGCGGCCGGCTCAGGATCTGGTACCCCCCCGCGAGCTCCACCAGCGCCACGCCGTGCTGGTCGAAATCGTAGTGCTCCCGCAGCAGCTCCAGGGCGCTGCGCACGTCGGCCGGCGTCGCCTCGGGATCGAGCGTGCAGAGCTCCTCCGCCGTAAGCGGTCGCGCGGCGGAGAACAGGGCGGCCTCAAGCAGTTGCGCCAGCGGTGTCACGGGCAATCACCATCGCCGCGAACGGCGCCGGTTGGAGGAGGCGGACGCTCCCGCGCTTGGCCAGCTCGAGCAGCGCGAGGAGGGTGGACAGCACGTCGGCGATCGTCGGCAGCTCGCCCAGCGCCTCGAGCCAGCCGATCTCGTCCCGGTTCTCGAGCAGCCACACCACCCGCCGCATCGCCCCCTCGACGTCGAGCGGGCGCGCCACGACGCGGTGCAGCACCGGGGAGGGGATCGCGGCGATGACTCGCTCCACCGCCTGGAGCAGCTCAAGCAGGTCGAGCGTCAGCGGGGGCGGCGGCAGCTCCGGCGCGGGCGGCAGGTAGCCGCGCGCGAACCGCTCGGCGCGCCGCTCGGCGGCGCGGCCCATCCAGATTGCGATCTCGCGGATCTGCTGGTACTCGAGCAGGCGGCGCACCAGCTCGGCCCGCGGGTCCTCCCAGCCCTCGCCGTCGAGATTGCGGGGCAGCAGGAGCTGCGCCTTCAGCCGCACCAGGCGGCTCGCCATCTCGAGATAGTCCGCGGCCTGGTTGAGCCCGAGCTGGTGGATGGCCCCGACGAACTGATCGCAGATGCGCGCGATGGGAATGTCCGCGATCTCGATCTGCTCCTCCCGCAGGAGATGGAGCAGCAGATCCAGGGGGCCGGCGAAGCTGTCGAGCTGCACGATGAACCCCGGCTCGGCGCCGAGGGCGATCGTCGGGGCCTCGCGCACGGTGGTCATGACTGGAAGATGTTCCAGCCTTCGCCCACGGCGTAAGGGAGCACGAGGCGCATCAGGTAATGCATCCCCAGATATGCCGGCGTGAGCAGGAAGGTGATCGCCGTCGGCGCGAGCAGCATGAGGGCGAGCAGGGGCAGAAACCCGAAGCGCTGGAGGGAGCGGTACCGCGCACCCCACGCCGGGGGCAGCAGGTGGTAGAACAGGTGCGAGCCGTCGAGCGGCGGGATCGGGATCAGATTGAAGAAGCAGAGCATGAGGTTGAGCCACACGCCCAGCATCAGCATGCGCTGCGCCGTGTCGGCCATCCCCAGCGCCCCGGGCGCCGCCGCCGCCGCGAAGCCGACGGCCACGAACAGCGCGGCGCACCCGAGCGCGATCCCCAGATTGGTGACCACCCCGGCAGCCGACACGATGATATCGCCGCGGCGATAGTGCCGGTACTTCCGGGGATTGACCGGGACCGGCTTGGCGCCGCCGAACGTGAAGCGTCCGTTGGTGCCGAACCAGAGCAAGGCCGGCAGCAGCACGCTCAGCCACGGATCGATGTGCGGAACCGGATTCAGCGTCAGCCGTCCGAGCGCATACGCGGTGTCATCCCCCTCGCGGAACGCGGCCGCCCCGTGGGCATACTCGTGGGCCACGACCGAGAAGACCAGCACGGGGAAGACGAGAATGAAATCTTGGAGCAGCGAGGGTTCCTGGCGAAGACCGCGAGAAGGTTACACCGTTCCCCGCCCTCAAGTCAAAACGTGGCCGTGCTTGACGTTGGGTCGTCTCACGCCTACGTTTTCCGGCTCGCAAGCCGTGGTGCCGGTCAACTCACTTCGCTCGAGGTCGTCGTGCCCCGTACCAAGTCCGCCCGGAAGCAGATGCGCCAGTCGCGCCGGCATGCCGCGCAGAACCGCACCCAGCGGAGCCAGCTTCGCACCGCGCTCAAGAAGGTGCGCGCCGCGGACTCGGCGGCCGATGCGCAGAAGGCCTACGCGGAAGCGGTGCGACTGCTTGATCGCGCCGGCCGGAAGAAGCTGATTCACCCCAACGCCGCCGCCCGGCAGAAGAGCCGGCTGGCGAAGGTGGCAAAGGGGAAGAAGTGAGGGCACACTCCCCCACCGTCACAACGCCGCGAGCTCCGCCCCACACCGCTCACAGTACCACTCGGTCGGCCGATTGAGCGTGCCGCACTCGCCGCACTTGAGCGTCTTCGCCTGATTCTTCGCCCCGCCCGCCGGGGCGCTCGGGGCGGGCTCCGGCGGTGCCTCCGGCCGCAGGGTTTCCCCGCTCCGCCGCGGCGACGCGGTGCCACCGGCCCGATCGGAGCTCACCGACTTGAGGAATGTGAGCTCGTCCACGCTGGTGGCGGGACGCGACCGCGCCGGCTCGGCCGTGGGCTTGGGCACGAACCGGGGCGCCGCGGACGGCGCCGGCGGGGGGTGCGGTGGCGCCGTGGCGAGCAGTGACTCCACCGGCTCGACCGGGGACGGAGAGCCGGCAGCAGCGGCGAAATCGGGCGTCGGATCGGGCAGCATGTCTATGGGCGGGGCGGCCACCGCGGCGGCGGCAGCCGAGGGGCTCGCCGCGCTTGGCATGGGCGCCGCCATCCCGGCGACCTGGGGCGCCGCGATCGCCGGCTCGGCGCGGGGGCGCTCCATGATGAGGCCTTGCACCTCGACCAGCCGGGCGATCTCCGCGCCGACCCGCGACAGCTCGGCCTGCAGCGCGCCCAGCGCCTTGGACGTCTCCTCGCTGAGCCGGCGCCACTCGTCGTCGCTGTACTCGCCGACCGCGTGGCGGATGCGGGCCTCCGCCAGGGCCTCTTCCGCGGCCGACCGGCGAGTCTCCAGATCGCCCTTGCTGGCCCGGTGTCGCTCCAGCTCGTTCCGGATGGTGTCCGAGTGCGACTTCAGCTCGTCCATCACGCGCCGCAGCCGCCCTTCGTAGTCGCCCCGCACCTTGTCCCGCACCGTCGCGGGGGCGGCTCCGGCCGTCGCATCGAGGCGCGCCAGCCACTCCTGGAAGCGGGCCCGCTCCTGCAGCAAGGCCTCGATCGGGGCGCCGGTACTGGTAGTGGTCTCAGCCATCGGGCGCTGGTCCTCTCCGCTGGTCGAGTTCACGAACTTGCTCGGGGGTAAGATGGGTCAACCGGCCGAGCGCGCGGGCGGCGGCGAGGATGCGGGCAGCGTGTTCGAGGCTTTCCATCCGGATGTGCGCCGTGGCCAGGTCGGACCCCCAGGTCAGGGCGCCATGGTTCGCCAGGAGCACCGCCACGTGTCGCGCCAGATACGGCTCGGCGGCATCGCCCAACGCGGGTGTGCCGGTGGTCGCGTACGGCACCAGGGGGACGTCGCCCAGATAGAGAATCACCTCGGGCAGCACGTTTGCCGGAATCGCCTGGCCGGCCACCGCGAACGCGGTGGCGGCAGGCGGATGCGCGTGCACGACCGCGCCGCAATCCGGCCGGCGCCGGTAGACCCGCAGGTGCAAATCTAACTCAGAGGTCGGCTTGCGGGAGCCACGCCGGCGCCTGCCGCCGAGGTCGACCTCCACCAGATCGCCGGGCGCCAGGTCGGACTTGAGCAGCCCGCTGGGCGTGACGAGCACCCGGTCCGGGCCGAGCCGCACCGACACGTTGCCGTCCGCGCCGGCGATGAGCCCGGCCTCCCAGAGCCGCCGGCAGCAGCGGACGATGGCGCGGGCGGCAGCGGCGCTCATCCGCTCGGCCGCTGAAACGCGATCTGCCCCCGCACGATGGTCACGTTGGCCCGACCGTACAGCCGGCGACCGCCGAACGGCGTGTTCCGGCTCTTCGAGTGAAACTCCTCCGGTCGCACCGTCCACTCGACCTCCGGATCGAAGACCACGACGTCCGCGGGGGCGCCGGGCGCGAGCGTGCCCCCCGGAAGCTTGAAGATGCGCGCCGGCGTCGTGCTCATCCGGGCCACCAGCTCGGGCAGCGAGAGCAGGCCGGTCCGGACCAGCTCGGTCAGGGCGAGCCCCAGCGAAGTCTCGAGGCCGATGATCCCGTTCGGCGCGTCGTCGAACTCGCGCTCCTTCGCGTCGTAGTGATGGGGAGCGTGGTCGGTGACGATCGCGTCGATCGTGCCGTCGCCCAAGCCCTGCCG
The DNA here is from genome assembly GCA_035763885.1 of Gemmatimonadales bacterium. Lineage (GTDB taxonomy): Bacteria > Gemmatimonadota > Gemmatimonadetes > Gemmatimonadales > GWC2-71-9 > DASQPE01. The sequence goes on along the minus strand of DASUAH010000041.1, from coordinate 6,209 downwards.
GATCGCCTCGCGATCGGCCGCCTCCCGAAGCGGCGGGTTCATCTTCGCGTTGGTATCGTACCCCTCGCACGCCTCGTGGGTCAGCGTGAAGTGGTGGGGGCACGCCTCGGCGGTGACCCGGACCCCGCGCTCCTTGGCTCGCCGGATCAGCTCCACGGACCCGCGGGTGGACATGTGGCAGAGGTGGACGTGGCCGCCGGTGAGCTCGGCGAGCAGGATGTCACGCGCCACCATGATCTCTTCGGCCGCCGCCGGAATGCCCTTGAGGCCCAGCCGGGTGGAGACGGTCCCCTCGTGCATCACTCCGCCCGCCGACAGCGTCGGGTCCTCGCAGTGGTCCGCGACCGGGATGCCGAAGGTGCGGGCGTACTCCAGCGCGGTGCGCATGAGGTGGCTCGACGCGACGGGCTTGCCGTCGTCGCTCACGGCGACCGCGCCGGCCCCGACCAGCTCGCCGAACTCGGCGAGCTGCTGTCCCTGCTGGCCGAGCGAGATCGCGCCGATGGGATAGACCCGTGCCTTGGCGGCCCGCTGGGCCTGGGCCTTCACGAACCCCACCACGCCCTGGTTGTCGCAGACCGGGTCGGTGTTCGGCATCGCGCAGACGGCGGAAAAGCCCCCGGCCGCGGCCGCCATGGCGCCGGTGGCGACCGTCTCCAGGTCCTCCTGTCCGGGCTCGCGCAGGTGTACGTGGAGGTCGATGAGTCCGGGCGCGACCACCTGCCCCGCCGCGTCCACCACCATGGCTCCGGCCGGGGTGCCGATGTTCCGGCCCAGGGCCTCGACCCGCCCCTCGAGCAGGTAGACGTCCGCGACCGCGTCGTGGCCGCGCGACGGATCGATGACCCGCCCGCCGCGGAGGAGGATGCCGTGCCCGTTCACCGCTCCTCCCCCTTCCCCGCCGCCTGGGCCGATTCGGGGCGGCCGCCGGCGAGCAGGTAGAGCACCGCCATCCGCACCGCCACCCCGTTGGTCACCTGCGGCAGAATGAGGCTGTGCGGGCCGTCGGCCACGTCGCTGTCGATCTCCACCCCGCGGTTCATCGGGCCGGGATGCATGATGATCAGGTCCTTCGGGGCGCGGCCCAGCTTCTCGTTGCTCACGCCGAAGACCCGGTTGTACTCGCGCAGCGAGGGAATGAATCCCGCCTGCATGCGCTCCAGCTGGAGCCGCAGGATGTTGAGCGCGTCGGCCCACTGGATGGCGTCCTCGATGCGCGGCAGCACGGTCACGCCCAGCTCCTGCACGTTGCGCGGGAGGAGCGTCGGCGGGCCGCACACGCCCACCTCGGCGCCGAGCTTCGTAAGCCCCCAGATGTTGCTCCGCGCCACCCGGCTGTGGAGCACGTCGCCGCAGATCGCGACCCTGAGCCCGTCGAGGCGGCCGAACCGGTCGCGCAGGGTCAGCATGTCGAGGAGCGCCTGCGTGGGGTGCTCGTGCTTGCCGTCGCCCGCGTTGATGACGTTCGACCGGATGCGCTGGCCGAGGAACTGCGCCGCCCCGGACGCGCCGTGCCGGATCACCACCATGTCGATCCGCATCGCCTCGAGGTTCCGCGCCGTGTCCACCAGGGTCTCGCCCTTGGACACCGACGAGCCCGGGGTGGCCACGTTCACCGTGTCGGCCGAGAGCCGCTTCTCGGCGAATTCGAAGGAGATGCGGGTGCGGGTCGAGGCCTCGAAGAACAGGTTGACGATGGTCTTGCCGCGGAGCGCCGGGACCTTCTTGATCGGACGCTCGCTCACTGCCTTGAACGGCTCGGCGGTGTCGAGGATGAGCTCGATCTGCCCCGCGCTCAGGTACTCCAGCCCGACGAGGTCCTTCTGCAGCGCGGCGGTCATGCCGTCTCCCGCACCAGCTCGACCGCGTCCCGCCCGTCGAGCTCGCCCACGAAGACATCCACGCGATCCCCCGACGTGGTGCCAACCGAGGCGCCCACGATGTCGGCCTGGATCGGCAGCTCGCGGCCCCCACGGTCGATCAGGACGCAGAGCAGGATCCGGCGGGGCCGCCCGAAGTCGGCGCACTCGTCGAGCGCCGCCCGCACCGTGCGCCCGGTGTAGAGGACGTCGTCCACGATGACCACGATGCGGCCGTCCAGGTCCGGCAGGCTGGTCTCGCCGATGATGGGCCGGGGGCCGACGGTCTGGAGGTCGTCGCGGTAGAGGGTGATGTCGAGCTTGCCGACGGGAACGTGCGCGCCCTCGGATTGGGCGATGAGGTGCTCGAGCCGCGCGGCCAGCTCCACCCCGCGCCGCTGGATGCCGATCAGCACCAGCTGCTCCGTGCCGCCGCACCGCTCCACGATCTCCGAGGCCATGCGCGCCAAGGCGCGGGCGATGGCGCGCTCGTCGAGCAGGAGGGTGCGGGTGGGCATTTGGGCGCGGAAGCTAGCGGCCGGGTCCGGCCCGATCAACTGCCGCCGCCTGCGGGAGCGCAGCCGCCGACGCGCGCCCTCACGCCGGAATGCGGATTCCGACGACGCGGACGGCACGGCGGTCGCCCTGACTGACCGTGTACGCGAGTACGGCGACCCGCGGCGCGGCGAGCACCAGCTGGGGGTACGCGCCGCCCGCCGAGGCGGCGACGGTCATGTCGGCGACCCGGCGCCCCGTCGATGAGACCAGGGCCAGTCGCACCACGCGGTCTCCTTCGGGCCCGATGTCGTAGGCGACGAGCGCGCCGCCGTCAGCCAGCGGCAGGGCATCCCAGCGTCGCGAGCGCGACCGCCGCCCGCGCCCCGCGACCGAGGATCGAGGATGCCACCCCGCCGCCCGGGCTCACCGGCTGACCCGCAGGCCGGCGTAGATCGCGCGTCCGTCCGCCGGCTCCAGGTACTGCCGCATTGCCGAGATTGCGTCCCTCCGCGAACAGCCGCCGCGAGGAGCGCTGAAAGCGTTCGGTGAGACCAACGGGTCATGGTGTGCTCCACGTCGAGGCCCGCCCGGGGCGGGCGTTCACGCCTGAGCCGCGCCAGAAGGTCCGGCGGGCTGAACAGCTCGGAGCGCGCGGTGCGCGCCGGATCAGGCTGTCGGCGGAGCCGTGGAGGGAGGGAGAAGGCGCGCGGGACGCGCCGGGGAAATGGGGCGGGAGGGGCCATGCCCCCGGCGCGCCAGCGGCGCGACCGCCGCAGCCGGGACATCCGGAGCGCGGCCGGGGGCCCAGCCACTGCCTGCGTCGCAGGCGCCGATGCAATGGCAGTCGGCCGGCGCCCCGTCGCTTGGCGGGTCACCCCCGTGGTGCCCAGAGCCGTGGCCATGATGCCCGGCCGGCTGGGCGAGCCAGGGGGCCTCCGCGGGGCACGGGTGGAGCGCCTGCACTGCTGCCCCGGCCAGCCCGGGCGTGAGGAGCGCGAGCGTGAGCGCGAGGAGGCGCGATCGGCGGAGGGCGCGGAGCATGGGAGCGAAGCTACGACGGCTCGTCGGCGCGCGAAAGCCGCACGCCGGGGCAGTCAGTGGTGCGGGTGTGTGGACGGACAGGGCGGGATTCGAACCCGCGAGGGGCTTGTGACCCCCACACGCTCTCCAGGCGTGCGCCTTAAACCACTCGGCCACCTGTCCCTGAGTGGTTGCAGGCGGCGAAGTTAGCGGGCCGGCCGCCACGCCGTCAATGCGGGCGCGCTGCCTGCTCGACCGACGCGAGCGCGCGCGCCAGGCGGGCCCGGACCTCGGCCGCCAGCGGCGCGACCTCCGGTCGGCCGGTCAGGCCGAGCAATGCCTCCGGGTCTAGTGCGGCCACGGTGCTCGTTCCCGGTTCGTCGCCCGCGTACACCACGACGTTGCATGGCAGCAGGAGCCCGATGTCCCGCTCGGCCTGGAGCGCCTCGTGCGCCAGCGCAGGGTTGCAGGCCCCCAGAATCACGTAGGGCCGAAACTCCACGCCCAGCTTCTTCCACAGGGTCGCGGCGACATCGATCTCCGTGATGATGCCGAAGCCCTCCGCCGCGAGCGCGTCTCTCATGCGCGTCACCGCATCCTCGTACTCGAGACGGACCGTCGTACCCAGCCCGTATTTCGTCGTCTGCCCGGTCATCGGCGCCTCACGCCGTCAGGAGCCTTCACACCGCGCGGGACATCGGCCGCGCCGTCCCGCCGTCCGGAAGATAGGCGTCGAACAGCGACGCCAGGGTTCGCAGGAAGAAGCGGCCCAGCCGGGTCACCCGCACGCGGTCCGCCTGCGGCTCCACCAGGCCGTCGCGCCGGCAGGCGAGCAGGCGCGTCATCCCGGGCTCCAGCTGCGCGCCGAGGTCGAGCGGAAGCTGGAGGTCGCACATCAGCCGTTGAATCACCTCGCGCCGCAGCCGATCGTCGGCGGTGAGGCGGTGGCCACGCTGCACCGGCAACGCCTCCCGGTCCAGCGCAGCCTGCCACTGCGCGACGCGGCCATGGTTCTGCACCAGCCGACCGCCGACGTCGCCGATCGCGCTCGCGCCGAACCCGATCAGATGGGCCGCCGGCAGCGTGGTGTAGCCGTTGAAGTTCCGATGCAGCCACCCCTCGCGGGCCGCCGCGGCGAGCGAGTCCCCGGGGCGCGCGAAGTGATCCAGGCCGATCCACTCGTAGCCGGCGGCCTCGAACCGTTCCACCGCCATGCGCATCAGCGCGTACCGCTCCGATCCCGCCGGCCGGGGGAAGCGCTCCAGGGCACGCTGGTGTGGCTGCATGGCGGGCACATGCGCGTAACCGAAGCAGGCCACCCGGTCGGGCGCCAGCTCGATCACCGCGTCGATGGTGGCGCGGAAGGTCGCCGGCGTTTGCCGTGGCAGCCCGTAGATGAGGTCCATGTTGATCCCGGAGAACCCGGCGTCACGCGCTGCCGCGACCGCGTTGCGCACGGCCGTTTCCGACTGCAGCCGCCCGATCGCCTCCTGCACGCCGGGGTCGAGGTCCTGCACCCCGAAGCTCGCCCGCCGGAACCCGAGCCGGTGCAGCAGGGCGATCTGGGCGGGGGACGCGAGTCGCGGGTCGAGCTCGATCGCCGTATCCGCGTCGGGGGCGATCCGGAACCGTGTCATCAGCATCCCGGCGAGGCGCTCGAGCTGCCGGTCGCTCAGGTAGTTCGGCGTGCCGCCACCCAGGTGCAGCTGGCTCACCTCCCTGCTCCGCCCCAGCACTGCCGTCACGAGATCCATCTCCCGCTCGAGCCGGTCGAGATAGGCGTCGATGCGGGTGCCCTGGCGGGTGAGCTCGACGTTGCAGGCGCAGTAGAGACATCGAACGGGGCAGAACGGCAGGTGGACGTACAAAGACAGCGTCCCACCCGCCGCGGCATCGATGAGTGCCGCGCGGTAATCCGTCTCCCCGAAGCTCGGCGACCAGGCGGGGACGGGCGGATAGCTCGTGTAGCGCGGCACCGGCCTGTCGTACCGGTCCAGGAGCGAGTCCGTCGACTCGGCGGGGCCATCCCCCACCGACGCAGAACGCGAGACCGGGACGGCGGGCAGCAACTCTGACATGGAACTCCCCCTTCGCCGTCGGCGTTCGACCCAAAGGTAGCTAACTCGTTGCGCGTGAAGGCAGGATGAACAGCGGATGAAGCCGCTCCGGCTGTGATCGGCGGCCCGCCGGCCGGCCGGCGGGCCGGAGAATATTCTGGCGGAAGGACCAGTGCGGCCTTTGGCCCGGCTTATGCAACCCGTGGCATCCGACCGCACGAGAGCCCCGTCGAGGCAACCTTTGCCGGAGTGGTGCGCTATGCAGTCCCCGCTGGTGGTCGAAGCGCTGCGCGAGCAGCTTCTCCGCGTAATGGAGTGGCACGGCCATGAGCGTCCGGGTTTCCGATGGGGCACCGTGATCCACCGGCGGAACGAGCGGGGGCGGTTCCGGTTCGGCTGCGTGACCCAGGGGGGTGAGAGCTTCCTGCTGACCGAGCGCCTGCTGCAGGATCTGGCCGCGATGCCTTGCTGGCTGGATGGGGCGGTACCGGTGGCGCTCGAGTGCCGGGAGTCGAGCGTGGATCCGGAGTTCGAGGAGATCCAGCGGCCCGATCGGCCGGCCCTGGTCGAAGCGATGGCCGTGTACTTCGATCCGAGCGCGCGGGGGGGCGAAGCGGCGGCGTTCCAGGCGATGGCCGGCGTGCTCACGCCGGCGACCTGCCCGACCGAGCTGTTCGTCCTGACCCGCGACAAGCCGGTGGGCTGGCCAAGGTAAACAGTGAGCAGTGAGCAGTGAGCAGTGAGCAGGGGGTTCCGGAGTGGCTCGGAGCCCCCT
>DASUAH010000040.1:0-7233 GCA_035763885.1 Gemmatimonadales bacterium | reverse complement strand
CTTGAGGAGGCGGGTGCACCGTGACACGGCCTTGCAGCCTCGAGGCACCGGGGGTGCAGGCGGCGCCTCGAGGCCACCGCGGCAAAGCCCCTACAGAATTCAGGCAGCGTGAGGTAAGCCCTTGACTCCCAATCCGTTCCCCTTGATACTGCTGCCCAATGCCGGCTAACGCCCAGCGCGAGCGTTTTGCCCACATCCGCAACCGATACCTCTTCGGTGCGGACCTTGTGCTGTTCGCGGCCTCCACATTTCTGGCCTTCCTCGTGCGATTCGAGGGCCTCTCGTGGGAGCCGGCCCAGGTGCGTGTCGCCATTCTGTACGGCGCTCTATCGATTCCAATCAAGGTCGGCGTCGTGTGGGCGGTCGGTCTCTACCGCCGCCTCTGGCGCTACGCCGGGGTGGTGGACCTCGAGCGGATCCTCTTCGCGTCGGCCGTATCCGGGCTGGCCTGCCTGGTACTCGGCGCGCTCGTCCTGCCGTTCAGCGGGCTCACGCCGTTCCGCGTGCCGCTCTCGGTCCTCATCCTCGACGGGCTCATGTCGGCGGCGGGCGTCGCCCTACCCCGGCTCGCGCTGCGGATTCTGGGACGGCGGGGACGGCCCCGGTCCGATGCCCGCCGCACGCTCGTGGTCGGCGCCGGAGCCACGGGCGAGATGATCGTGAAGGAGCTGCTGAGCCAACCGCAGCTCGGGCTGTACCCCATCGGCATCGTGGACGACGACGTTGCAAAGCAGGGCCACCGCCTCTGCGGCGTGCCGGTGTTCGGCACGCTCGACAAGATCACCGACGTGGTGACCCGGCACGAGGCCGAGGAGATCGTCATCGCCATGCCCCGCGCGACGGGCAAGGTGGTGCGGGAGGTCGTGCAGGCCGCGCTCGATTGCGGGATCAAGGCGCGCACGGTCCCGTCGTTCCAGGACATCCTGTCGGGCAAGGTGCCGGTCGCGTCGCTCCGCCAGGTCGAGATCGGCGACCTCCTGCGGCGCGAGCCGATCCAGACCGACCTCGAGCAGGTGCGCTCGCTCGCCACCGGCGAGACGGTGCTGGTGACCGGCGCCGGCGGATCGATCGGCAGCGAGCTCTGCCGGCAGCTCGCGCGACTCGACCCCGCTCGGCTGCTGCTGCTGGGGCACGGGGAGAACTCCATCTTCGACGTGATCCACGAGCTCACCGCTACGTTCCCGCGGATCGAGTTCGTGCCGGTGATCGCGGACATCCGTGACCGCGACCGGATGCGCCACGTGTTCCAGCAGCACCGGCCCTACGCCGTCTTCCACGCGGCCGCCCACAAGCACGTGCCGCTCATGGAAGCGAACATCGCCGAGGCGGTGACCAACAACGTGCTCGGCACGCGGTACGTGGCCGAGCTGTCGGCCGAATGCGGCGTCGAGCACCTGGTGGTGCTCTCCACCGACAAGGCGGTGCGGCCCACCAGCATCATGGGCGCTACCAAGCGCGTGGCGGAGCAGATCGTGCAGGATATCGCGGAGCGCGAGGGGCGCAACTTCGTGGCGGTCCGGTTCGGCAACGTGCTCGGCAGCCGGGGCAGCGTGGTGCCGACGTTCCTCCGGCAGATCCAGGCCGGCGGGCCGGTGACCATCACCCATCCCGAGATGCGCCGCTACTTCATGACCATTCCCGAGGCGGTGCAGCTGGTGCTGCAGGCCGGCGCTCTGGGGCAGGGCGGGGAAGTATTCGTGCTCGACATGGGCGAGCCGATCAAGATCGTTGACCTGGCGACCGATCTGATCCGCCTCTCCGGGCTCGAGGTCGGCAACGACATCGAGATCCGGTTCACCGGTACCCGGCCGGGCGAGAAGCTGTACGAGGAGCTGTTCTTCAGCTCGGAGAACGCGCACCCCACCGACCACCCCAAGGTGCTGCGGGCCAAGAATGGGCGGCTGCCGGTCGGCCTGAGCGAGGCGGTGGCGTACGTCATCGAGGCCGCCCTCGAAGGGCAGCCGGACGGCGAGATCCGCTCGCGGCTGGCCCGGCTGGTGCCGGACTTCGACCCTAACTCGTCCGCGAACCAGCCGCGAGGCGCGCATCTGGCGGCGCCCGCCTTCCGCAGCCCCGACTGACACCTACTGCGTCGCCACGATCACGATCGTGGTCAGGCTCGCGATCACCGACGCCACCACGCCGAGAATCTGCGGGGCGTTGCTGGGTTGGTCCGATACCACCCGCGTCGGGACGAAGACCTCGGCGCCGGGACGCGGCTTCGGCAGCCCGTCCGCCAGAAGGAAGCGCCGCACTATCCCCTCCTTGCGGCCGTCGGGCTGCGTGACGTAGGGCCGCCTCCGGTCCGCCTGCTGGGCGTAGCCCCCCGCGGCGTTCACGTACCAGTCCAGGTTCTTCCCCGGCGCGTAGGCCACCGGGCCCGGCGCGTTCACCGCGCCGCGCACGATGATGACCGGGTCGAACTCCGGGATGTGGATCGAGTCCCCGCCCGCCAGGATGATGTTGTCCCGGAACTTCGAGTCCCTGAGCACGCCGGGGAGATCGATCCCGACCCGCTCCCGGAAGCCCGCGGGCAGCGGCTGCAGGCCGGCGTCCGGCCCGACTCGAATGCTGTCGTACCGCGGCACCACGCTCCGGCGATAGAACTCGATGCCGCCGGGGTAGGCCTCGCCGGTGAGCCCGCCAGCGCGCTCGAGCAGGCTGCTGAGCCGCTCGGTCTTGCTGGTGAGCGCGTAGCGGCCGGGCGCGGCGACCTGGCCCGTGATCGCCACCAGCCGCTGCACGTCCCAGCCGCCCCGGCGCGGGATCAGCACGTTGTCGTACGGTCGGAGCGGCGGATCGTCCCGGATCGCGCTCGAGCCGGCCCCGCGAAAGAGATAGCTCGAGTCCAGCGGCACGCGGATCGTCTCGGCCAGCGCCCCCGTGGGCCGGCCCTCCGGCAGGCGTGCGATCTCGGCGCCCTCGAGTGCCGCGTCCTCGGTCAGCCCGTCCGCGATGAGCACGGCGTCGCGCAGCGTCATGCCCTCGCGGTACGGCACCTGTCCGGACTGACGCACCGCGCCCACGATGGTCACGTACGGCCGGGCCCGGAACGCCGCGCGGGAGAAGACCTGGATCTCGTCCTGGGGCTCGAGGACGAGATCCTGGGTGGGCGTGCCGGTCGAATCGGTGAACGCCGAGCGAAGCTGGACGCGGGTCGAGTCGGGGCGGAGCCGCGAGACGAGGATCCGCTCGAGATAGACGTCCGGCTTCGGGCCGCCGGCGAGGCGGATGGCTTCGCTCAGCTTGAGGCCGGGCGCGAGGCCGACCCTGCCCTCCTGCCAGACGTTGCCCTTCACCGTCACGTAATCCCGCGCCGGCCGCGCCGTCTCGAACACCACGATCGAGTCGCCGGGGAAGACCGGAAGCGCGGGAACCACGCCGCCGGCCATCTGCTCGCCCGACACCTCGAGCAGCACCCGCTCGGAGCCCACCGGCCCGCCCGGCGGTGAGGGGAGGATGCGGTGGATCTGGATCCGATTCTGCACCGCGCTCGCGTCGAAGCCGCCGGCGAAGGCGATGATGTCGTGCAGCGTCTCGTGCGGCAGGATCTCGTAGATCGCCGGGCGCACGACCCGCCCGCTCACCTTCACCTGCCCGCCGCGCACCCGCACGAAGACCACGTCGCCGCTCTCCAGCCGGACGGCGGTGGGCAGCGTGCCCCGCAGCAGGTAGTCGTAGGCGTCCACCGTGTCCACCAGCCGCTGACCGCGGCGGATCTCGATGCGGCGGAAGCTGCCGTTCTCGGTGGGGCCGGCGGCCGCATAGAGCGCGGTGAGTGCCGTACCGGCGGCGGACACCTGGTACTGTCCGGGGCGCACCACGTCACCCGCGACGAGGATCTGCAGGTTGCGAAGCCGGGCCACGGTGACCGAGAACCGGGTACGGGCGTTCGGGCCGCGCCGCACGCCGGAATAGACCCGGCCGAGACGGCTGTAGAGCTGGTCCTTCAGCTCCGCGAGGGTGAGGTTCGCGGCGTAGACCTGCCCCACCTGCGGAATGAGGATGAACCCCTCGCGATTGACCTCGAAGGTTTGCACCTGCTCCACGTCGCCCGTGAGAATCAGCACCAGGATGTCGCCGGGGCCAAGGCGATAGTTCTCGTCCACCGGGCCGGTCTGCACCGCCTGGAAGCGGGTGGCGAACCGCCGGAACACCTCGAGCCCGAACAGCTTCAGGCGACCGCGCCGCATCTCGAGGGTATCGGAGAGCGAGTCCTGGCGCAGCGAGTCCAGCCGGACCAGCGTGAGCGAGTCGATCACCCGGCGCACCGAGTCGTTGATCACCCGCATCGAGTCGAGTCCCCCCAGCGTATCCACGGTCTGGGCCGAGAGGATGCCGAGAGCGCGTACTGCGTCGAGCGTTCCGGGAGCCGGCGTGACCATACGGGTGGTGTCGAACCCCGCGAGATAGGGGTCGAGCAGGTCCTCGGGATAGCCCTCGGCGCGGAGGCGCGCGCGGACCTGGTCGGGCGTGAGGCCTGACGCCTGCAGGCGCTCGCGCAGCTGCTGCACCAGCTCGGGGCGGGTCTGGAGGATCTGGCGCGCCTGGTCCGGCGTGGGTCGGGCTCCCGGCGGAACGCCGGGAATCTGGGCGGCGAGCGGCTGAGCGAGGCAGAACGCGGCGGCGGCGAGCGACCAACGGATCAGCCGCCCGGGCCAGGGCAGTCGGTAAAGGGGCATGGGCGCCGAAGATCGCCTGTAAGTGAGGTTAAGTCAAGCGGTTGCGGCGAGCGCTTTGCGCCAGAGGGCGAGGGTGCGTCGAGCGACCGCCTCGTCGGTGTAGTCGGCGAGAACGCGCCGCCGCGACTCGGCGCCGAGCCGGAGCCGCTCCGCGGGGTCGTCGAGCAGCGCCTGGAGCGCCGCCGCGAGCGCCGGCACGTCGTCTTCCGGCACGACCAGTCCGACGCCCTCCAGCAGCTCCGGCAGCACACCCGACCGGCTGCCCACCACAGGCACCGCGTGCGCCATGGCTTCGAGCGCCGTGCGGCCCCGGGTCTCGACCCACTGGGGCGTCGTTCGGGACGGGAGCGCGAGGCAGTCGAGCTCCGCCCACAGCGGCTCCAACGACTCGCGCGGAAGCGCCCCGTGCCAGGTGACCCGCGCCGCGATGCCGAGCCGGGCGGCCAGCTCCTCCAGCTCCTCCTGTGACGAGCCGGTGCCGACCACGTGGACCGCCCACGCGCCTCGCAGGCGCACGCACGCACGGAAGAGGACATCGAGTCCCTTTTCGGGGACGAGGCGCCCGACGAACCCGATGGTGAGCCCGGGCGCCGGCTCCCGCCGCACCGCGAGCGGCGGCGCGACTCCCGTCGCGGGAACCACCACCTGCATGAGCGCCCGCCGCCCGGCCGCGAGGAGGGCAGCCGCCTGGCGGCTCGCACCGACCACCGCAGCGGCGCGGCGGACGGTTCGCGCCCGCCGGAGCCGCGCGACCAGCGGCAGGGGCGGGGGGAGGCTGTCGGCCGAGTAGAGGACCACCCGGTAGCCGTGGCGTCGCGCCCCGCGGGCGAGCGCCGCCGCGACACGGGTCCACGGCTCTTCCTCGATCTGCACGAGATCGGGGCGGAACTCGGTGATGATGCGGGCGAGCGCTCGCGAGTCCCAGCGATCGCGGCGCACCGCGACGGGGTAGATACGGACGCCGCCGTCGTCGCCGAACGCCGCCTGCCGGCGGCGCTCGTCGGGGTGGGGCCGCCAGGAGGCGGGCACGGCGGCGGCCACGGTACACCCCAGGCCGGCGAGGGCGCGAAGCTTGCCGCGTTGGGAGGGGTCCGCGTACGCGCGGCCGACGAGGACGACCCTCACCAGCTCCACAACTGGTTGACAGCCATCGGCACCCCTGGGCAACTTGGCGGAACGTCGATCAAAATATGCGCATCCTCCATCTCGCGAAGTACTACTGGCCCCGTTCGGGCGGCATGGAGCGGGTCGTGCAGGGACTCGCCGAGGGCGCGGCCGCACTGGGCCACGAGGTGGAGGTGGTCGCGGTCCAGAGCTTCGCCCCGGCCCAGGAGGCGCGCCGCCAGCGCTCGGCCGTGACGCGCGCGTTCTCCTTCGCCGCATTCGGGTCGCAGGAGATCGCGCCGGGCTACATCGCGGCGGCCTGGAAGCGCGCCGACATCATCCACGTTCACCATCCGCATCCGCTCGCCGATCTCGCCTCCCTGCTGCGGGCCGGGCGGACGCCCGTGGTCGTCACCCAGCATGCCGACGCGCGCCGCGGGATCTACAAGCGCCTCGCGCGCCTCGTGCTCCGTCGAGCCAGCGCGATCGTGGTGCCGAGCCGCGCGCACATCGCGCTCTCCACCGAGCTCACCGGCTTCGAGGGGAAGGTGGAGGTCATCCCGTTCGGGATCGACGAGCGCCGCTGGACGTTCGTGCCGCCGCCGCCGCCCGACTCGGCGCCGCGGGCCATCTTCATCGGCCGGCTGGTGCGCTACAAGGGCGTGGACATCCTGCTCCGGGCGCTGGAGCGGGTCCCCGACCTGCGGCTCGACATCGTGGGCACCGGCCCGGAGGGGCCGCGGCTCCGCACCCTCGCGCAGGCGCTCGCGGTCAGTGACCGGGTGCGGTGGTGGGGCGAGTACCCGGACGACGACCTGCCCCGCCGCATGGCCGACGCCGATTTCCTGGTGCTGCCGTCGGTCACGGTAGAGGAGATGTTCGGGCTCGTCGTCCTCGAGGCGATGGCGGCCGGCCGGCCGGTGATCACGACGGCGTTGCCGAGCGGGGTGCGTGAGGTCAACGTGCCCGGGACCACCGGACTCGAGGTGCCGCTGCGGGACGTGGGGGCGCTGGCGCAGGCGCTCGAGACGCTGAGCCACGACGCTGCGCTCCGGCACCGGCTGGGGCAGGCGGGCCAGCGGCGGGTGGTCGAGCAGTTCACCCAGACCCAGATGGCCGAGCGCCACATCGCGCTGTACACCCGGATCCTGGAGGGGAAGCCGGTGGGGCACTCCGGGAAGCGGCGCGCGGTGAGCGGCTAAGGGGTTGCCGCGGCACCCGGCGCGATCCCCCGCCGCCGGTTGGCCGTCGCGCTCTCGCCAACTGAGCGCGTATGTAGCAGATTAGGGAGCGCGTATATAGCAATTAGGGAGCGCACGCGGCGCGAGGAACGGCCGGCGCTCAGCCTACGCGAACTCCAAAGTGGCCTGTGGCGCCGCGGTAAGCGGCAGCCCGGGAGCTTGATGAGCCTGAAGGAATGTGCTGACTGCCACCGGCAGGTCAGCAC
>DASUAH010000039.1:0-20172 GCA_035763885.1 Gemmatimonadales bacterium | reverse complement strand
ACCGCGATGCTGCTCCTCGCGCCTCCGACCGCCGCCGACCGGGTCGAGCGCCTGCTCGCGGCGACGCAGGTGCAGGAGATCCCGGTCCCGAGCGGCTACGGCGCGTCGCTGGCGGACGCATTGCCGCGCATGCGGCAGCGGGAGGCCGCGCTGCCGGCCGAGCTGGACGCGCTGCGGCGAGAACGGGCGGAGCTGGCCCGGCGCCATACGGCCGAGCTGGCGGCCGCCCGAGCGGCCCTCCGGGATCGGCTGGCGCAGCTCGATGCGCTGACGCTGTCGGGCGTGACGAGCCACGCCTTCCTCCTCGAGGGCTGGGTGCCGCAATCGGGAGTCCGCCGCCTCACCGGCGCCCTGGATGCCGCCTTCGGCGGCACGGTCGTGGTGGAGTGCCTCGCGCGCGAGGCCTGGCGGGGCGAGGAGGCCCCGGTGGTGCTGCACAACCCGCGGCTGTTCCGCCCGTTCGAGGTGCTCACCCGCGCGCTTCCGCTGCCGCGCTACGGCAGCATCGATCCGACCCCCTATGTCGCCGTGTTCTTCCCGATGTTCTTCGGGCTGATGGTCGGCGACATCGGCTACGGTGCCGTGCTGGGACTGGTCGCCCTCGTGCTGCACCGGCGCACCCGGCCGAACACGACGCTCCGCGCCGTTGCCGAAGTGGCGGGTGCGTGCGCGCTCTTCACCGGCGCGTTCGGCCTGGTGTTCGGCGAGCTGTTCGGTGACCTGGGACGCCGCTGGTTCGGCCTGGAGCCGCTCTGGATCGATCGTGAGGTCGCCATCGTGCCGTTCCTGGCGCTGACGCTGTCCCTGGGCCTGGTCCACATCGTCCTGGGGCTCGTGCTCGGCGCCCTGGGCAGTGCGCGGTCGCACCCGCGCGAGGCGGTGGGTCGCGGGCTGTCGGCCGCGATGATCGCGCTCATCGTGGTCGCGATCCTGGCTGCCGTGGAGGTGCTGCCGCGGGCCCTGCTCAACCCGGCCGCGATCGCGCTCCTGGTGGCGTTTCCCGTGCTCGTCGTGGTCGAGGGTCTGGTCGCCCCGGTCGAGTTCCTGAGCACGCTCGGTCACGTGCTCTCCTACGCCCGTATCATGGCTCTCGGCACCGCGTCGGTGATGCTCGCGATCGTGGCGAACCGCCTGGCCGGGGCGATGGGCAGCGTGGTGGTGGGGGCGCTCTTCGGGCTGCTGTTCCACCTCGTCAACTTCGCGCTGGCGCTGTTCAGCCCGACGATCCACGGACTCCGCCTCCACTACGTCGAGTTCTTCGGCACGTTCTACAGCCCCGGCGGCGCGCGGTACCGCCCGCTCGGTCACTGGACCCCGCACGCCCGCTCCACCGCCTAGCCTCCGAAAGGACACGCCATGACCTTCGCCCTGATCGCTATCGGCGCCGCGCTCGCCATCGGAATCCCCGCACTTGCGACGGCGTGGGCGCAGTCGCGTATCGGTCCGGCGGCCGCCGCGAGCCTCGCCGAGAAGCCGGAGCTCAGCACCACGGTCATCATCCTGCTCGCCATACCCGAGACCATGGCGATCCTCGGGTTCGTGGTCTCCGTGCTCATCCTGCTCCGCGGCGGGGCGGCCTGAGCCGCGATGGCGCTCGCCGACCTGCTGGATACGCTCGAACGTGACGCCGAAGGCCGCGCGGCGGCCCGGATGGCGGCGGCCCGGGCCGAAGCGGACCGGCTCACGGCGGAGGCCCGGGAGCGGCTCGAGCGCCGGCGCGCCGCGGCGCTCGCCGAGCGGGAGGGTGAGCTCTGGGCGGCCGCAGCGTCCGAGATCGAGCTGGCCCGCCGCGAGGCTGTCCGCGAGGTCCTGCTCGCGCGCGAGGCGGCGCTCGAGCGCGTCTTCGCCCGCGCGCGCGAGCTCCTGGCCGCCCGCGCCGCGGATCCCGCGCTCGCGCCCGAGTGGGACCGCGATGCCGCGGACGCGCTCACGTTCCTCGGCGGCCGCGAGGCGGTGACGCGGCGCCCCCCCGAGGTCGCGGGCGTGCGGGTCGCGGCGCTCGACGGCTCCATCGTGATCGACGGCACGCTCGAGGGGAGACTCGAGCGCCTTCGTTCGCGGCTCGCGATCGAGGTCGCGCGCCGGCTGGAGACGCCGGAATGAGCCCCGTGTGGGACGACGTGAACGCGCGCGCGCGGGGTCTGGGTCGCCACCTCGCGTCGGAGCAGCTCCTCGACCGGCTCGCCGCCGCCCCCGACCTGGCCGCGCTCGCGCGCGAGCTCCGGGCCGCCGAGCTTGCGGGCCCCGAGGCGGTGGACCGCTCCCCCCCGATGCTCGAGGTCGCGATCCGCCGCGCGGCGGGCCGGAGCTTCGCGCTCCTGCTGCGGTGGCTGGGCGACCGCGCGGATCTGGTGCGGATCGTGATCGAGGATGAAGATCGCCGAAGCCTGCGGGCGCTGTTCCGCGGCGCCGCCGAGGGCGCGTCGGCCGAGGTGCGTCTCGCGGGGCTGCTCCCCACGCCCACGCTTCCGGAGCGGCTCCTGGAGGAGCTCGCGCGGCAGCACCGGCCCCGTGACCAGGCCGCGCTGCTCGCGGTGTGGGGCCACCCCTACGCTTCCGTCGTCCTGCCGGCTGCGGCCGGAGACCATCCCGACCTCCTCCGGCTCGGTCTGGGGATCGATCACCGCTTCGCTGAGCGCGCGACCGAGGGAGCGCGGCGGGGCGGGGCGGCCCTCCGGGCGTTCGTCGCCGACACGATCGACGCCGACAATCTGCTCGGCGCGCTGGCGCTGGCCGGCCGCCGCGAGAGCGACTGGCCGGTGGAGTCGGCGTTTCTGCCCGGCGGGACGCGCTTGAGCCGGGATCGCTTCGTGGCCGCGGCGCGCGCGCCCGATCGGGCGCGCGCCGCCGACATCATTGCCCGCGCGTTCGGGGACGAGGCGATCGCCGGAGTGCTGCGGGCCCGAGCCTTCGAGCTCTTCGCCCTGGAGCAGGAGCTGCTGCGGCTCCGGATCCGGCGCCTGCGCGACCTCGCGCGGCGCGACCCGCTCGGCCCCGCGCCGCTGCTCCGGTACTTCCTCCGGCTGCGGGTGCAGGTGGTGAACCTGCAGCTGCTCGTCTGGGGCGCGGCGCTCGGCGTGCCGCCGGCGGTCCGCCGCGAGCGCCTGACGAGGGTCGCGTGAGCTACGCGATCCGCGTCCTCTGCCACCCCGCGGTGGCCGCCGGCTTCCGGCTTGCCGGGCTGGCGCCGGTCGAGGCGGCCGACGCGGCCGAGGGCGCCCGCCGCCTCGCGGCCATGCTGGCCGAGCGCGACGCGGGCGTCATCCTCGTGGAGGACGACTTTCACGCCGCGCTGCCCGACAGCATGCGGCGCGGCCTGGCGCGGCGCGTCCTGCCGATGGTGGTGCCGTTTCCCGGGCCGGCATGGGCGGCGCCGGCCGCCGGCCCCGAGGCGTTCGTCGCCGAGCTCCTGCGGCAGGCGATCGGCTACCGGGTGAGGCTCGGATGAGCGGAGCCCGGCTGGTGCGGATCTCGGGCGCCCTCGCGGAGGCGGCGCCGATGCGTGACGCCGCGCTGTATGAGCTCGCCCGCGTGGGGCACCGTGGTCTCCTCGGCGAGGTCATCCGGGTCGACGGAGCCTCCGCCACCCTGCAGGTCTACGAGGAGACCGCCGGTCTCGCGTGTGGCGAGCCGGTGGCGCCTACCGGCAGCGCGCTCACCGTCTCCCTGGGTCCCGGACTCCTTGGCGCCGTGCTGGACGGCGTGGGCCGGCCGCTCCGGCGGCTGGCCGCCGCCACCGGGGATTTCATTCAGCCGGGCGCGTCGGCGGAGACGCTCGACCCGGATTGGCGCTGGGCGTTCACGCCGCGGGTCGCGGTCGGCGCGGCCGTGGTCGCAGGCGACGTGCTGGGCGCCGTCGCCGAGCGTGCCGGGATCGAGCATCGCATCCTGGTGCCCCCCGGCGTATCCGGCGTCGTCGCAGCCATCGAGCCCGGGGAGCTCACTGTCCGCGACACCCTCGGCCGGCTGGCGGACGGCACGCCGCTCCGTCTGGCGCATCCGTGGCCGGTCCGGCGCCCGCGACCGGTGGCGGCGCGCCTTCCTGACGACCGTCCCTTCGTCACGGGGCAGCGGGTGCTCGACTTCCTCTTCCCGGTCGCGGACGGCGGCTCGGTGGCGGTGCCGGGCGGATTCGGCACCGGCAAGACGGTGATCGAGCAGTCGCTCGCGAAGTACGCCGACGCCGACGTCGTGGTGTACGTCGGCTGCGGCGAGCGCGGCAACGAGATGGCCGAGCTGCTGCGCGACTTCCCCCGCCTGACGGACGAGCGCACCGGCCGCTCGATCATGGATCGCACCGTGATGGTGGTGAACACCTCGAACATGCCCGTGGCGGCGCGCGAGGCGTCGGTGTACCTCGGGATCACCATCGCGGAGTACTACCGGGACATGGGGTACCGCGTGGCCCTGCTCGCCGACAGTCTCTCCCGCTGGGCGGAGGCGCTGCGCGAGATCAGCGCGCGGCTCTCCGAGATGCCCGGCGAGGAGGGGTACCCGACCTACCTGGCGAGCCGGCTGGGCCAGTTCTTCGAGCGCGCGGGGCGGGTGCGGGCGACCGGCGCGCCGGAGCGGGAGGGCTCGCTCACGGTCGTGGCCGCGGTGTCGCCACCGGGGGGCGACCTGTCGGAGCCGGTAACCCAGGCGACGCTCCGGGTCGCGGGCACCCTCTGGGCGCTCGACCCGGCGCTCGCGCAGCAGCGGCAGTTTCCGGCGGTGGACTGGGGCACGAGCTACTCGCTGGACGCGGATCGGATCGCCCCGTGGTTCGCCCGCGAGGCGGGGAGCGACTGGCCGGCGCTCCGGAGCGCCACGCTCGAGCTGCTGCAGCGCGGCCGGGAGCTCCGGGACATCGCCGGCCTGGTCGGTCCCGAGGCGCTGCAGGACCCGGACCGGCTGGTGCTGGAGTCGGCCCGCGTCGCGCAGGAGCTCGTGCTCGGGCAGAGCGCGTATGACCCCAACGACGCCCTGTCGCCCGTCGGCAAGACCTATCGGCTGGCCCGGCTCGCCATCGCGTTTCACCGTTCCGCCCTCGCTGCCCTGGAGTCGGGCGCCCGGTTAGAGCGGCTCCCGCTCGGGCCGGCGCGGCGCGCGATCGCCGCGGTGCGCGCCGCGGCGCCTGCCGAGGTTGATGCGCGGGTGGCGGACGCGGAGCGGCTGGTTGCGGCGCTCCGGGGGCGCGCGCCGTGAGCCGCTTTGCCCGCACCTACCAGGGCGCGACCGGCGCGGCCGGCCCGTTGCTCTTTCTGCGCGACACCGCGCGCGTTGCGCTGGGCGAGTGGGTGACCATCACGATGTCCGGTCAGCCACCGCGGCGCGGGCAGGTCATCGATGCCGGCGAAGCGGTCACCGTCGTGCAGGTGCTCGAGGAGACCCTCGGCCTCGCTCCCGCGGGCGTGGCAGTCACGCTCACCGGCGAGCCGGCGACCGCGGTGGTGGGCCGCGAGTTGCTCGGGCGCGCGCTGGACGGCGTGGGCCGCCCGCTCGACGGCCTCCCGCCCCCGGTCGGGGAGCGGCTGGTGCCGGTCTGGGGCGCGCCGCTGAACCCCGCGCGGCGCCTGCGTCCCGCCGACTTCATCGAGACGGGGATCTCCGCCATCGACGGGCTCAACACGCTGGTGCGGGGCCAGAAGCTCCCGGTCTTCTCGGGGCCGGGGCTTCCGGGGCTCGAGCTGGCCGCCGACATCGTGGAGCGCGCGCGGGCCCCGCGGGGGGAGCCGTTCGCCGTGATCTTCGTCGGGATGGGCGTCACGGCGCGCGAGGCGCGCGGGTTCGTCGATCGCTTCCGCGCGAGCGGCGCGATGGAGCGGAGCGTGGTCTTCCTGAACGAGATGCGGGACCCGAGCATCGAGCGGCTGCTCGCGCCGCGGGTGGCGCTCTCCGCCGCGGAGTTCCTCGCGTTCGAGGCGGGCCTGCACGTGCTCGTGGTGATGGCCGACCTCACGAACTACTGCGAGACGCTGCGGGAGGTGGCGACCGCGCGGGGCGAGATCCCCGGGCGGCGGGGATATCCGGGGTACATGTACACCGATCTGGCGACGCTGCTCGAGCGCGCGGGTATCGCCGAGGACGCGCCGGGTTCCCTGACCCAGATCCCGATTCTCACGATGCCGGACGACGACATCACCCACCCGATCCCCGATCTCACCGGCTACATCACGGAGGGGCAGGTGGTGCTGAGCCGCGAGCTGCACCGACGGGGCGTATCGCCGCCGATCGACGTGCTGCCGTCGCTCTCGCGATTGATGAACGCGGGGATCGGCCCGGACCGCACCGTCCCGGAGCACCGCGAGTGGGCCAACCAGCTCTACGCGAGCTACACCCAGGGGCGCGAGGCCCGCCTCATGGCCGCCATCGTGGGGGAGGCCGGGTTGAGCGATGCGGACCGGCGGGCGCTCGGATTCGCCGACCGGTTCGAGCGCGAGTTCCTCCACCAGGAGGCGCGGCGCGACCTCCCCGCCACCATCGAGGCGGGGTGGCGCCTGCTCGAGAGCCTGCCCCGGGACGATCTCCTCCGGATCCGCGATGCCACCTGGGCGGCGCGGGGGACGGCGGGGCCGCTCGGAGGGCCGGCGGCATGAGCGGCGGGCGTGGCCCCGCGGCGACGCGGCAGAACCTGCTGGCGCTGGGCCGGCGGCTGGAACGGGTGACGAAGGGGACGGGGCTGCTGCGGCGCAAGCGGCAGGCGCTGGTGGCCGAGCTGTTCCGGCTGGCGCGGCCGGCGGCGACCGTCCGCCGGTCGATCGCCGAGCACGCCGCGGCCGCCTATCCGCTCCTGCTGGGTGCGCTCGCCGCCGACGGATACAGCGGGCTCCGCGCGTCGGGCTGGCCGACGCGCGAGGTCCGGGTGGAGATCCGTGCCGCGCACGTGTGGGGGATTCCGGTGTCGGAGCTGCTCGGCCGGCCGCCGATCCGCCGCACGCTGGCCGCCCGGGGAACGCCGCCGACCGCCACCCCCGCCGCGATCGAGGCTGCCGGCGCCTTCGAGGAGCTCACCGAGCTGCTGCTGGACGCGGCTAATCGCGAGGCGATGCTGGCCCGGCTGGGCGAAGCGCTGGCGCGGACGTCGCGTCAGGTGAACACCCTCGAGCGGCGCGTCGGCCCGACGCTCGAGCGCCAGAAGGCGGAAATCCGTCGCGCGCTCGACGAACGGGAGCGGGAGGAGCGGCTGCGCCTGGAGCGGTTGCTGCGAAGCCGGGGGTGACGCCTACTCGATCGCCAGCTCCCGCCCGAACTCAGCGAGGAGCTCGTCGTCGTAGTGGTCGGCCAGCCCGGCGAGCTGCGCGATCAACTCCCGCAACTCGGTGTCGTCCAGATCCGCCGCGAAGCGGCTCGCGCCGAGCCACACCTTGCCCCGGCGGTCGAGCGAGAAGCCGGCGATCGCGCCGAGATCGTGATTCAGCAGCAGCAGTCGCCGGAGCAGCGGCTCGGCCTCGCGCTCGGGGATGTGCATGATCGGGAAGCTCACGTGCACCAGCGGGTCGCCCTCGGCCTCGGCGTTGAGCACCGCCACGTAGCCGGTCACGCTGCCGCGGAAGATGGCCCAGGCGTCGCCCTCGAGCGCGGAGACGCGCGAATTGCCGCCGAGCGCGTCGATCGCGGCGGGGATGGCAATTCGCAGGGCGGCGAGGTCCATGCGGCGCCCGGCTACACGTCCAGGTTGCTCACGTACTTCGCGTGCCGCTCGATGAACTGGCGGCGGGGCTCGACCTCGTCGCCCATCAGCTCGTCGAACAGCTTCGACGCCTCGACCGCGTCCTCCATGGTGACGCGAAGGATCGTACGGCGCGCCGGGTCCATCGTCGTGGCCCACAGCTGCGGCGGGTTCATTTCGCCCAGCCCCTTGTAGCGCTGGATGTTCACGCTGCCGCGCCCGTCCCCATTGGCGAGCCGCTTGGCGTACTCGTCCCGCTCCGCCTCGGTGTAGGCGTAGAACTCCTCCTTGCCCTTGGCCACGCGGAAGAGGGGAGGCTGCGCGATATAGATGTACCCCGCCTCGATCAGCTCCTGCATCTGCCGGAAGAAGAACGTGAGCAGGAGGGTCCGGATGTGCGCGCCGTCCACGTCCGCGTCGGTCATCAGGATGATCTTGTGGTAGCGGGCGTCCTCGAGCTTGAAATCCTCGCGCACGCCGGTGCCGATCGCCGTGATGATGGCGCGGATCTCCTCGTTGCTCAGAATCTTGTCGATCCGGGCCTTTTCGACATTGAGGATCTTGCCCCGGAGGGGCAGGATCGCCTGGAACTGCCGGTCGCGGCCCTGCTTGGCGCTGCCGCCGGCGGAGTCACCCTCGACGAGATACAGCTCGCTGTGCGCCGGATCGTCGATCGAGCAGTCGGCCAGCTTGCCGGGCAGCACCGCGTGCTCGAGGCCCGACTTCTTGCGCACGAGATCACGCGCCTTGCGCGCGGCCTCCCGGGCCCGCGCGGCGCTCACCGCCTTCTCGATGATCGCGCGCGCCACCGGCGGGTGCTCCTCGAGCCAGGTGCCGAGGTGCTCGTTCACCAGCTGCTTGACGATGCCCTCGACCTCGGAGTTGCCGAGCTTGGTCTTGGTCTGCCCCTCGAACTGCGGCTCCCGCACCTTGACGTGCAGCACGCAGGTGAGCCCCTCGCGGATGTCCTCGCCCGAGAGGGTGAAGTCCTCCTTCTTCAGGAACTCCCGCTTCTTCGCGATCTCGTTGATGGTGCGCGTCAGCGCCGACTTGAAGCCGGTGAGGTGGGTGCCCCCTTCGTGGGTGTTGATGTTGTTCACGAAGGTGAACGTGTTCTCGTTGTACCCGTCCTCGTACTGCAGGGCGAGGTCCACGTCCACATCGTCCTTCACCGCCTGGAACCAGATCGGCTTGGGATGGATCGGCTTCTTGTTGCGGTTCAGCCACTCGACGAACTGGATCAGCCCGCCCTTGGCGTAGAACGTCTCCTGGCGCGGCTGCTCCCCGCGCTCGTCGCGGATCGTGATCGTGATGCCCTTGTTCAGGAACGCGAGCTGGCGCAGCCGGTCGGCCAGGATCGTGTAGTTGAACTCGAGCACCGGGAAGATCTCGGGGTCCGGCTTGAACCGGATGGTGGTACCGGTGCCCCGCGCCTTGCCCAGCACGTTCAGCTTCTTGACCGTCTTGCCGCGGGTGAAGGCCATGTGGTACCGCGTGCCGTCGCGGTCCACCAGCACCTCCAGCCGCTCCGAGAGCGCGTTCACGACCGAGACGCCGACGCCGTGGAGCCCTCCGGACACCTTGTAGGTGTTCTTGTCGAACTTGCCGCCGGCGTGCAGCATGGTGAGCGCCACCTCCACGGCGGGCAGCTTCTCCGTGGGGTGGAGGTCCACCGGAATGCCGCGGCCGTTGTCGGTGACGGTGACCGAGTTGTCGGCGTGGATGGTTAGCGCGATCGTGTCGCAATGCCCCGCCAGCGCCTCGTCGATCGAGTTGTCCACCACCTCATAGACCAGGTGATGAAGCCCGCTCTCGCCGGTGGAGCCGATGTACATGGCGGGACGCTTGCGGACCGCTTCCAGCCCCTTGAGGACCGTGATCGCCTGCGCATCGTACTGCGGGCCGCCGCTGCTTGCAGCGACCTCGCCTGTGGCTCGGTTTGTCGTCTCTCGCTTCGCCATGTCGCTTCCAGTCAGGGCCGGGGCCGGTCGAGGGGGCCGGGCACCCAGCGGATCTCCTTCACGCGCCCCGAGCGGCCCTGGTTGAGCCGCGCGAGGATGCGGGGCGTCATCAGCCCCAGCTCGGTGGCCCAGGGCGCGCTCGCGACGTGCACCCGCAGCACGCCGTCAGGGCTCATGGACTGCGGCGCCGTGACCGCCGCGATCTGCGGGCCCACCAGCGCCGGCCACTCCTCGAGGATCGCGGCCTGCTGCACCCGCCGGGTGAGCCCGGCCTGCCGGAGCCAGCTCGCGAGCGCCTCGCCGAGCGGCGCCGGATCGCGCCGGTCGGGCTTCCTCATCTCACCGCTCCCGCGTGCACTGTCCAGACCGGCAGCTCGAGGCCGGAGGGCAGTTCGTCCTGCCGGGGCGCGGTCAGGAACACCTGGCGCCCGTTCCCGTCGCCGAGCCGGCGGGCGAGCCGCTTCTGGCGCTCGCCATCGAGCTCGGCGAACACGTCATCGAGCAGCAGTGCCGGCTCGGAGCCGCGGCTCGCGGCCAGCCACCCCAGCTCCAGCAGCTTGAGCGCAACCGCGGCCGTGCGCTCCTGGCCGGTGGACCCGACGACCCGCAGCGGCCGCCCGGCCAGCTCCAGCACGAGGTCGTCGCGGTGCGGGCCCACCGTGGTGGATCCGCGGGCGCGGTCGCGGGCGGCGGCCGCCTCGAGCGCGGCCGGCCAGGCCGCCGGGTCGGCCAGCTCGCTCCTGCCCTGGTAGCGCAGGCACACCCGCTCGGTTTCCCCCAGGCCAGCCAGCTCCGCCGCGAACCGCTCGGCCGCGGCAGCCACCCAGTCCAGCCGGGTGCGCACCACGGTTGCGCCCTCGACCGCGAGCAGCGGATCGAACATCCGCGCGATCTCCGGTCGCCCCTGGCGCAGCGCGCCGTTTCGCCGGGCCAGCGCGGCCCGATACCGCGCGAGCGCCCGCAGGTAGGGATGCGACGCGAGCGAGAGCAGCCGGTCGAGATAGCGCCGCCGCTCGGCCGCGGGACCGCCGGCGAGTCGGACGTCCTCCGGGCGGAACGCCACGGCCAGCCAGCGGCCGGCCGCATCCGCTACGCGCTCGATCTCCTCGCCATCGACGGCGATCCGCTTGCGCCGCGGACCGCTCCACGTCGCGGCTACGTCGCCGGCCTCCGCCCCCTCCAATGCCAGCTCGACATGGAACCCGGATCCACCGAACCGGGCCACGTCCGGATCGGCCACGCCACGGAAGGAGCGAAACAGGACCGGGTAGTAGATTGCCTCGAGCAGATTGGTCTTGCCCTGGCCGTTCGCGCCGAGCAGCGCCACCCCGCCCGCGGGGAGCTCGCGGTCCACGTCGGCGAGGTTGCGGAACCCCCGCGCAACCAGTCGTCGGAGCCGCACGAAATCCCCTTCTCGAATCTCGAAAAATAGCCGGATTCCCCTCTGAAATGCACCACTACAGAGATGTGTCCCGCCGCATTCGAGGCGGCGATCAGGCTCCCCGGAACACCGGCTTGCGCTTCTCCAGGAAGGCGGCGGTGCCCTCGCGCAGGTCTGCCGTCGCGGAGAGCAGCCCGAAGTGATTCGCCTCGAGCAGCAGGGCCTCGTCCACGCTCAGGTCGAGCCCGGTCTCCACCGCCTCGAGCACCAGGCGCACGGCGAGCGGCGCCTGCTCCAGGATGGCGCGCAGCAGCTGCTCGCTCTCCGCGAGCAGCCGTTCCGCGGGGACGACGCGGTTGACCAGCCCGATCCGCCATGCTTCCTGGGCGTCGATCATGGCGCCCGTAAGCAGTAGCTCGAGCGCCCGGCCCCTGCCGACCAGCCGGGGCAGCCGGACCGTCCCGCCGTATCCGGGCCCGATCCCCAGCTTCACCTCGGGCTGGCCGAACCGGGCCGCCTCGCTGGCCACGCGGAGATGGCAGGCCATCGCCAGCTCGCAGCCGCCCCCGAGCGCGAACCCGTTCACCGCCGCCACCACCGGTTTGCCGCAGCGCTCCAGCCGCCGCATCATCTGCTGTCCGGCGAGGGCGCGCTCTCTGGCGTCGAGCGGGCCCTGAGACGCGAGCTCGGTGATGTCGGCGCCGGCGACGAACGCCTTGCCGCCTGCACCGGTGAGAATGACCCCGCGGATTGCCGCGTCGGACTCGATGCGGGCGACCGCGTCCGCCAGCTCGGCAATGACCGTGGCATTGAGCGCGTTGAGCTTGTCCGGGCGATTGATGGTGACGCGGGCGATCCCCTCGGCCACGTCGAAGAGCAAGGAGGCGTACATGGCGGCGCGGGTTGAAGGTCCCGCAATGTAGTCGGGGCGACGGTATCTTCCGGCATGCCGCTCCCCTGTCCCATCGGATGGATCGCGGACCGCGCGGTTCGCATTCTCGATCAGACCCGCCTGCCACAGGCGGAGACGTACCTCGAGCTCGACAACGTCGCCGCGGTGGCGGAGGCCATTCGCTCGCTCCGGGTTCGGGGCGCCCCGCTGATCGGGATCGCCGCAGCCATGGGAGTGGCGCTGGCCGGCGGGGCAGCGGGGCGATCGGGCGGCAGGGCCGAGACGCTGGCGGCGGTCGAGGACGCCTGCCGCGTGCTCGGCGCGACTCGGCCGACCGCGATCAACCTCCACTGGGCGCTCGAGCGGATGCGTCGCCGGGCGCACGCCACCCCCGGCGGCGCCGCCGAGATCGGCGATGCACTGGTGGCGGAGGCACAGGCGATCTGGGACGAGGATCGCGAGATGTGCCGCCGCATCGGGGAGGCGGGGCTCGCGCTGCTCCCCCAGGGCGCGGTCGTCCTCACCCACTGCAACGCCGGTGCGCTGGCGACCGGCGGGATCGGCACCGCGCTGGCGCCGGTCTACACTGCGCACGCCAAGGGCCGGAGGGTGTCGGTGATCGCCGACGAGACCCGGCCTCTGCTTCAGGGAAGTCGCCTCACCGCCTGGGAGCTCGGGCGTGCCGGGGTGCCCTGCACCGTGATCGCCGACGGGATGGCGGCGAGCCGACTCCGCCGGGGCGATGTCACCTGCGTGCTGGTGGGGGCCGACCGGATCGCGGCCAACGGCGACGTCGCAAACAAGATAGGTACCTACGGCCTCGCGCTGGCCGCGCGGGCGCACGGCGTGCCGTTCTACGTGGCCGCGCCCCGCTCGACGCTGGACCTCGCCTCCCCCGACGGCGACGCGATCCCGATCGAGGAGCGGTCGGCCGCCGAGCTGTCGGCGGCTCCCGGCGCGGCGGTCTGGAATCCGGCGTTCGACGTCACGCCGGCCGGGCTCGTGACGGCGTATATCACGGATGCCGGTATCGTCGATCGGGCAGGGCTATCTGCGAACAGCGGATAGCGCAGAGCCCGGTCATGGCTTCGATTCTCGCCCTCGACCAGGGCACCACCGGATCCACGGCGCTCGTCATCCACCAGGACGGCACCGTACTTGGCCGCGGCTACCGCGAGCTGCCCCAGCATTTCCCCCAGCCCGGCTGGGTCGAGCACGATCCGCGCGAGATCCTCGCGGTCTCGCTCGCGGCCGCCCGTGACGCGCTGGCTGCGGCCGGGGAGCGGCCGGCCGCGCTCGGCATCACCAACCAGCGCGAGACCGTGGTGCTTTGGGACCGCCGGACGCTCGAGCCGGTGGCCCCCGGGATCGTCTGGCAGGATCGCCGCACCAGCGAGCGGTGTCGCGAGCTCCGCGACGCCGGCATGGCGCCGCTCCTGGCCGAGCGCACCGGACTCGTACCCGATCCCTACTTCTCCGCGACCAAGCTGGAGTGGCTGCTCCGCGATCCCGGCCTCCGGCACCGCGCCGGGCGGGGCGAGCTCGCCGCCGGCACGGTGGACGCGTGGCTCGCGGCCCGGCTCACCGGCGGACGCGCCTTCGTCACCGACCACACCAACGCATCGCGCACGCTGCTCTACGCGCTCGAGCGCCGGGACTGGGATCCCGAGCTGCTCGGCCTGTTCGGCGTGCCGGCCGGGCTCCTCCCGACCATCGTGCGCTCGAGCGGCGTCGTGGGCGAGACCGATCGCGATCTCCTCGGGGTTGCGCTGCCGATCGCCGGCATGGCGGGCGACCAGCAGGCGGCGCTCTTCGGCCAGGGGTGCGTCTCGCCGGGCCTGGCGAAGAACACCTACGGCACCGGGGCGTTCCTCCTCGTGTACGCGGGTGAGCGCCGGCCGCAGTCCGCCGCCGGGCTTCTGGCGACGGCCGCTTGCGGCCCGGCGGGCGAGCCGGCGTACGCGCTCGAGGGCAGCGTGTTCGTCGCCGGCGCGGCGGTGCAGTGGCTCCGCGACGGGCTCGGCCTCGTGGCCCGGGCGGCGGAGACCGAGGCGATCGCCCGCAGCGTGGCCGATACCGGCGGGGTGCACTTCGTCCCGGCGTTCGTGGGGCTGGGCAGCCCGCACTGGGAGCCGGAGGCGCGGGGCACGATCACCGGGCTCACCCGCGGCACCACCCGGGCGCACCTCGTACGCGCCGCCCTCGAGGCGATCGCGTTCAGCAGCGCGGAGCTGCTGGCGACGATGAGCGGGAGCGGCCTCGGCGTGCCGGTGCTCCGGGTCGACGGCGGCGCAGCCGCCAACGACTGGCTGATGCAGTTCCAGGCCGACGTTCTCGGGATCCCGGTCGAACGGCCCGACATGGTCGAGACCACGGCGCTGGGCGCCGCGGGGCTCGCCGGTCTGGCGGTGGGCGTCTGGCGCTCGGCGGAGGAGTTCCTCGCGGGGCGCCGGTTCCGCCGATTCGTTCCGGAGATGGACGCGGCCGAGCGGGCGGCCCGCCGGCGGGACTGGGATCGCGCGGTCGCGGCGGCGCTGGCCTGGGCCCGTCCCTAGATCGCCCGGCGGCAGCGACGGTGCCGGCGCGGGTGCTATTGGCCCGGGATCGCCGCTCCGTGGCAGGCGCTGCACATCTGCGGGTTCCGCTTCCGCAGCCGCTCAGCGTCGAACCCGGGGCCGTGGGGGTTGAAGCGGCGCCCACCCAGAGCGGAGTGGCACGTCAGGCAGTCGCGCTCGGCGTGACACGAGACGCAGCTCTCGAGGCTCTGGCGCGCGGCGGGGCCGTGGCCGAGGAGGAAGGCTTGCTTCGCGTCGTGGAACCCCGCGCCGAGCGTCCCGCGGGAAGCGAGTCCCGCCTGCTGATGACAGTCCGCGCAGAATGCACCAGTGTTGTGGCACTCGGCACACGAGGTCTCGCGAGCGTAGGCCGACGCGGGATGGCGGGCGAGGAACCCGGCCGGATGGTACCCGGGAGCCGAGGCCGCGCTGGGCCGATGGCAGTCGAGACAGTCTGCCCGGGCGTGGCAGGCGGCGCAGCTCTTGGGGGTCGCCGACGCGACCGGCGCATGCCGGGTAGTGAAATCGTCGCCGTGGGACGCGGGCCGACGGCGCTCGACCGATGCACCGGGGCCGCGGCCGGGCCCCGCGGCATGCATCGCGACCGCGACCGCCGGCTGCGCCACGTGACAGGTGAAACAGCTTTCGCGGGTATGACAGGCGGCGCAGCTCTGCGGCGCGCGGCGCGCCGCCTGGCCGTGTCGCTGCACGAACTCCGGGGCGGCGTGGCTGGCAGGGGCCTCGAGCTTCGTCTCGATCGCGAGCGATCGAGGATCGGGCGCGAGCGCCTGGATCGCCGGCACCTCCGGGGCATTCACGTGGCAGGTGATGCAGAAGTCGCGGGCGTGGCAGGTGGCGCAGCTCGGCGACACCCCGACCGGCGCAGCGGCGCCGACCGGTGCCGGTTCGGCGAGCTTGCCGTGCTCCTGGGCGAACGACGGGTCGAGGTGGTAGGGCGGCGTAGGGAACCGGCCGACCTGCTCGCGCGGGAGCGCCGTTGCCTCCGCCAGCGTCAGGTGGCAGGTGCCGCAGGCGGTGTTGGCGGCCGACAGGTGCTCGGTCCGGATGTCATGGCAGTCCAGGCACCGCCGCACCTCGGTGCGCCGGACCCTCATCCAGGGCGCGCGCTCCGCGAGGTGGCACGATGCGCAGACGACCGAATCCCGGGGGAGGCGCTCGGCCGCCTTCGCCGTGTGCGCGAGATGGCTGAACCGCAGATTGGACGGCCGCGATCGGGCCGGCGGGCTCCAGACGATCTTCTTCTCGACGATTCCGTCGTGGCAGGTCTCACAGTCGCTCGCCGCCGGCCAGATGGACTGCGTTGAGTCTGTTGCCCCTGTGTGGCAGCCCTGGCAGGTAGGGAAGACCCGGCGGTGCTGCCAGTGATCGAAGCGATCGTTCGTGAGGCGCGCGGCGAGGCGTCCGCCCGCTCCGATCGCGGCCAGTGCGCCTCCTACGACCAGCGTGGCGCGCAGCGCTCTCATCGTGCCACGCGCCTTCCGGCGCCGCGGATCGCGGGCGGGAGGCGGAGCCGGTCGGCGTCGGACCCGAAGACCCAGGTGATCCGGGCCTGCAGGCGGAACTGGTTCCAGTCGAATGCGCCCGCGTCCGGCCGCCGGCGGTCCTCGAAGTACTGTGCGCCCGTGAGCGCGAGCTGCAGCCGGTCGGAAGCGCGGACGGCGGCGTCGATGCCGACGGCGTTCACCTGCGCCTCATCGAAGCGGAGCTCGAGCGGCCGGGTGAAGGTGGAACCGAAGGCCGAGAGCGTGAGGCTCGGTGCCGGAAGCCAGGTGACCCGCCCGTCCCACGTCCGCGACGCCGCCCCCGGCCCGAACTCGGCGTGGTACCCGCCGTCGAGCGTGAGCGTGCGGCTCACCAGCGCCGTTGCGGAGAGCGACGTCCGCCACCCCCGATCCTCGTACGTGGCCAAGGCCGTCTCGGCACCTGAGTCATTGAACCAGTAGCGCTCGCCGCTGACTCGGAGGCGGATCGGCGGGATCGGCGCGAACGCGAAGGAGCCGTCGATCGCGGTGTAGGGGACAGGGCTGAAGGCGCCCCAGATCGTCCAGAGCTCGAAGTACGGCCGGTACCGCCGCACGCCGGCGTCGGCGTTGACCCGGGCGTCGCCGTACCGGAGAAACAGGTCGGAGCTGCCCCACCATCCCTGCGCCAGGTCGTACTCGGTGCCGCCCGTGAGGGTCAGGTGCTCAGTGGGACGGAGCACAGCGGTGAGGGCCGTGCGCTCCGAGATGAAGAAGTCGACCGACGGATCCACCTCGCGCCGATACTCGGCGCGGATGTCGGCCCAGCGGCTGCGCCAGCCCAGCGCCGCACCGACGGTGACGTGCCGCTCCGGGAGCTGGAAGTCGTCGAGCGGGTTGAGCGACGGGCTGGTCATCGGCACGTCGAGGCTCCGCGCCAATCCCCACCCGCCGTAGCCGGTGAGCTCGAGCCCGAGCCGCGGCGAGCGCACCGTCAAGGCCGCGCCGTCGACCCCCGTCCACCCGAACCGCCCGTAGACGTGCTGCCGTCCCAGCCGTCCCGTGACGCGCGGCGTCGAATACTCGGCGTATCCCTCGAGGAGCTGCAGGGCCGGCTGCGTGCCGGGCCACAGGTCGTCGCTCCCGAGGTCCACGCCCCAGCGGGCGTTCCCCCGAACGCTGAGGCCGCGGACCCCCAAGCCCCACACCGTGAGATCGGCGCTGCTCACGAGCGGGTTGCTGGCCAGGCGCGGGCCCGGCCGAAAGAAGGTGCACACGTCGCTGCCCGGAGCGCAGACGACCGCGAAGCCGTCCGGCGTCTCGAGCCCGCCGCTGGCGCCGATCACCGCGGAGCCAGCGGGGATGCTGTCCGGCGTCACCCCGCGGAACACCACCGTCTGGAAGCGAGTGTCCAGCCGCAGGCGATAGCCCTGGGCCGACGCCGCGGTCGAGGCCAGACACGACAGCGCGAGACCCGCCGCGGCCGAACGGCTCCGCCGGCTCACGTCGGTGCGCCTCCGCGGTGAAGCTTCGGTTGGAGCTCCGCCGGCGAGCGCTGGAAATGGCAGGCGCTGCACTCCCGGGGCGGGTAATGGTCCTGCTGCGGCTTGTGACAGGCCAGGCAGAACGAGCGTGTCGGCACCAGTCGGGCGACGGTGGCCGGTGTGTGGCAGGCGTCGCACGCCACGTGGGCCTGGACGGGCAGTTCGTGCGGCGGCGTGATCCTGGCGGTACGATGGCACGCGGCGCAGTCCCGCGATTGAGCATGGTGCTTCTCGTGGCAGCCCGCGCAGGTCCGCACCGAGTCGGCCGGTGCCAGGGTGACCGGGGTGACGTGGCAGCTCGTGCAGGCGAGGGTATCATGCGCCGCGTGGTTGAACTGAACGGTCCGGCGTCTGCGGTCGTGCCGGGGTACGGCCACGGCCATCTGCACGGGCCGCGTCGCAGCGAGCTCGTCCGCCTGGTGGCACGCGGCACAGTCGGCCTTGGCGGGGCGCTGGTGATGGCAGATCTGGCACCCACGGGGCGCCTCGAACGTCAGCCGCCGCCCCTTCGCGCGGAGATCGTGGCAGGTGAGGCAGGCGAGTCGGCTATGGCGTTCGTGGGGGAAGGTGTCGCTGGGGGAGGCGGAGACGTCGGGCCGGCTCCCCCGTGGGTGCGCTTGCGGGGGGGGCACCCCTTGCCGCCAGCCGGCCAGAAGCACGACGAGCCCGCGCGACGGCTGGCGCCACGAGGTTTGTCGGAGGGCCTCGGTCGTGTCGAACGGGAGCGGCGGCCGGAGGCGGCGCTTGGAACCGTACCGCACCCACTTGTGGCAGCCCACGCAGTTGCTCGCGTCGACCCGGGCGCTGTGCGACTCGTGGCAGGTCTCGCAGCGCTCGGCGACTTTCCGGTGGGAGGCCCCGGTGTGGAACTCCACGTCCCGCCAGTCGGCGTGACACTGGGCGTCGACGCACGACTTGAGCGCGGTGACGGGCTTGGGGTCCGTATGCGGGTTGTGGCACATGCCGCAGCTGCCGCCGTGCGGCTCCCGGGCCGGGTCGAAGGTCA
This sequence comes from Gemmatimonadales bacterium, assembly GCA_035763885.1. GTDB lineage: Bacteria > Gemmatimonadota > Gemmatimonadetes > Gemmatimonadales > GWC2-71-9 > DASQPE01. Next base: position 1,701 of record DASUAH010000039.1, on the reverse strand, counting down.
CGAGGAGGGTGCGCATCTCGTGACACGTGAAGCACTGCCGTGACGAGGGACGCAGCAGCCCGAGGGCCGAGTCCGGGGCCAGGAACTGGGCGTCGGCTGTGAACTGATGGCAGGAGTTGCAGTAGAGCTGCTCCTCATTGGGCAGCGGCTGCCCTGGGTCGAACCGGGCGGTCATCCGGCCGAGCTGGATCCGGATGCTGTCGGTGAAGTGGCACCCCTGCTGGGCGCAGGTCGTGTCGGCCGGCTGGAACCGGTGCGCCGTGCGCGCGTGGCAGGTGAGGCAGGCCACGCCCTTGCGGACCAGTGAGTCAGGCTCGAGGTGCGTCCGGTGGCCCGCGGTCGTCGTGATCCGCTTCCAGGTGTCCTTGGCCGGCCCGGTCACGTGGCATTGCTCGCAGATGTCACGCGGCACCTTGCCATGCGGCGGAACCTCGTCCGGCCGCGCGACCATCCAGGCGACCAGCGTCTTGGTCTGCCTCTTGATCGAGAAGGGGTGGCAGGCGTGGCACTCCAGGGTGTCGTGCTTGCCCTCCTGCTTGTTGACCAACAGGTAGGTCCCGGTGTCCGGCCGCACGAACACCTGGCCGCTGGGCACGAAGATGTGGCATCCGGCGCAGAAGTCGTTGTCGTGCATCATGAAGTCGTACGCCTTGACGCCGGTGCCCGCCAGCAGCAGCAACACGCCGACCGCACCCGCCAGCGCCAGCTTCACTCCGCGCTGGGGGGTGGCCAGCCGCGCGACGATCGCCCGCCGCCGCGGCCAGAGGAAGACCAGCAGGGCGAGCGCCACGATGGCGGCCAGGACGATCCCCCCCACCATGACCCACTCGGGCTTCTGGAAGAGCCACTGGACAACGGGGACGAGGGGGTCGGGCAGCGGAGAGCGTACAACCACCGAGTCGACGAAGCGGCCGGTGACCGAGTCCCACACCTGCACTATCGAATCGCCTGAGGGTGCCTGGACCTGGGCAGCAGAAGCCCCCGGCCACAACGCAAGTACCGAGTGGACGGGGGCCATGCTCAATGCAAGGCCGTTTATTGCGAGGCCGCCGGCCGGGCGATCAAAGGCCGCAAGAGTGGCCGCTTGGTTACGGCGCCGAGCGGACCCTTCATGATGTCCTGGACCGCCGGTGCCACGGGTGCAAGCCCGGGATACGTGGCCTTCAGCTCATCGATGTGTGCCCGCAGCAGCGCCTCCGCGAGGAAGGGGTTGTGAACGCCGTGAGAGCCGTCGGCGCCGCCCTCACGGAGCATGCGCACGTTGAACCGCGCCCCCTCCGCCGGCGTGATCTTGTTGTCGTTGGTCACGTATTCCGTGTTGGGCACGTTCACCTTGTCGGACAGGTAGCCGCCATCGGTGGGTGCCGCGTCAATGGCGTCATTGCCGTTCGTGTCGTCCCAGATCTGCGCAACCAGCTGGTCTATGCGCTGCTCCGACAGGGCAAAAGCACTCACGGCGCTCGTGGCGCTGCCGTGGCAGCCCGAAGCGGTGCATGCTGCCCAGGAGCGCGAGGGTACGTCGTGCGCACACCCATCCGGGTCCGCCAAATCCGGCAGCCCGCCGGCGTCGAGGCACGGGATGGCCAGGAACAGGTGCCCCGCCGAGGTGGCCGGCTTGCCGGTGGCCACGTCGGTGCCGGTCAGGCGATTCAGGTGGCAGCCGGCGCAGAGCTTCGGATTCTTCTCCGATCCGTGGGTGGT
>DASUAH010000038.1:0-6848 GCA_035763885.1 Gemmatimonadales bacterium | reverse complement strand
CCTAGAACCTCGAGCTCGCCGGCTTCACGTCGGCCCCCTCCCACGCCCGCGCGAGCCGCGCCTCCGCCTCCGCCGCCTCCGCGTGCTTGTCCTGCGCGTGCAGGCTCGCCGCCAGGCCCTGGAGCGACCACCCGTTCTCCGGGAACCGCTTGAGGTCCTCGCGATACACCTGCTCCGCCTCGGCCGCCCGGCCGAGCTTGAGCAGCAGCGCGCCGAGATGGTGCCGAACCGGCTGATGCCAGAGCGGCGGCTCCTGGTAGATCATCCCGTCTTCCAGCGCCATGGCCGTGCGCAGCTCGGTCACTGCTTCGTCGGTCCGGTTCTCGCGGCCCGCGATCTCGGCCGTCAGCACGTGGACCCCGATCTGCGCGCTCACCCGCGTCTCGCCCTCGGGAACCTCCGCGGCCGCGGCGCGCACGGTGTCGAGCGCGGTCTTCGCCTCCGCGAGGCGGCCGGTGGCGGCGTAGGCCATGCCCCGCGCGAACTGGTCGAGCGCCACCGCGAACCGCAGCTCGCGCGGCGGGGTCGGCAAGGCGAGCAGCTCCTCCCAGTGGCCGAAGGTCTGCAGCTCGAGCTGGTGGAACACCACGATCGGCTGCGCGAACGCCACCTGCGCCGCGATCTCCAGCGGGATCCGGGCGGACACGAGACGGGCCGCCTCGATCGCCTGCGCGCTCCGGCCGGCCAGTTGCGCGGCGAAGGCCAGGAAATGGTAGTTGTGCGGGTAGTAGGCGCCGGGATAGATCCCGGTCGGCTTCTCCTGCGCGATGTACGCCTCGTCGGTGTGCACCGCGTGCTCGTTGGCGCGGATCGCGTCGGCGTACCGGCCCACCCGGATGTAGATGTGCGCGGGCATGTGCACCAGGTGCCCCGCGCCCGGCATCAGCGCGGCCAGCCGTTCCGCGCACGGGACCGCCTTCTCCGGGTCGGCCGCCTCCACCGCGTGGATGTAGAGGTGACACGCGCCGGGGTGGCTCGGGCTGCGCGCGATCACCCGCTCGAGCATCGCCACCATCTCGGTCGTCCCGGGCTGCGGCGTGCCGCCCTTCTCCCAGTAGTTCCAGGGCCGCAGGTTCATCATCGCGTCGGCGGCGAGCGCGAGGGCGTCGTCGTCGTTCGGGTACCGCTTCGCGACGGCGACGGCGGCCGCGGCCCACGCCGAGTCGAGCTTCGCCCGGTCGGCGGCGGGGTTTGGCGAGTAGCGGCGCGCGAGCGCGTCGATCAGCGCCCGCTCGACCGGCGACGCGTGGCGGGCCAGCCGCTTCGCCCTCGAGATCGCGGCCCAGGCCGGCGCCACGGCCGCCGTGTCCATCGGGGCGTTGATGTTGGGGCCGTATGCGAACGCGGCGCCCCAGTGGCAGATCGCGCACCTCGGGTCGCGCCGGGCGGCCTCATCGAAGGCGCGGATCGCCTCGGCGTGATTGAAGGCGTAGACCAGGCGGAGACCCTGGTCGAAGTACCGCTGCGCGAGCGGGTTCCGGGTGCTGATCGGACGGTGGAACGCGCCGAGGTTGTCGTAGAGCGGGACGCTGTCACCGGGGGACGCGGCGAGCGCCACGAGCAGCAGGGTCGATGGGACGAACATGGTGGACCAAACCTCCGAGGGTTCGGGGAGAACGTTACGGAGGGAATCTCGGCTTTGCCACCTCGCCGGACGGCCGGACGGCCAGACGTCAGACGCATGCTCTCTGGTGACCGCACGACACTCGCCGAGGTCGCCGGGCTCTTCCTCAAGCTCGGCACCATCGCGTTCGGGGGGCCGGCCGCCCACATCGCGATGATGGAGCACGAGGTCGTCCGCCGGCGGGGGTGGCTCACGCGGGAGGCCTTCCTCGACTACCTGGGCGCCACGAACCTGATCCCGGGGCCGAACTCCACCGAGCTGGCGATCCACATCGGCCACGCGCGGGCGGGCTGGCCGGGCCTCATCGTGGCCGGCGCCTGTTTCATCTTCCCGGCGGCGCTGATGGTGGGCGCGCTCGCCTGGGCCTATGTGCGCTTCGGGACGTTGCCCGCGGCGGAGGGTCTGCTCTACGGCGTGAAGCCGGTCGTGATCGCCGTCGTGGTTCAGGCGCTGTGGGGTCTCGGGCGCGTCGCGCTCAAGACGCCGGCCCTGGCGGCGCTCGGGGCCGCGGCCGCGGTCGCCACCGTGCTCGGTGTCAACGAGCTCGCGGTTCTCGCATGCGCCGGAGCGTGCGTGGCCCTGGCGCATCGCCTCGCCGCCGGCCCCGGCGGCGCAGGTGGCGGGGCGCCGCCGGGCGCAGAGCCGGCCGCGGCCGCGGTCGCCGCGGCCAGTGCGGCGGCGGGTACGGCCGCCATCGCGGCCACACCGTTCGGCCTGTGGCCCCTCTTCGGCGTCTTCCTCAAGATCGGGGCCGTGCTGTTCGGCAGCGGGTACGTGCTGCTCGCGTTCCTTCGGGCGGACCTTGTGGAGCGATTCGGCTGGCTCACCGAGCGCCAGCTGCTCGACGCGGTCGCGGTGGGGCAGGTCACGCCGGGCCCCGTGTTCACCACGGCCACCTTCATCGGGTACGTGCTGGGCGGTGGCGCCGGCGCCCTCGTGGCGACGGTCGGCATCTTCCTTCCGGCGTTTGTCTTCGTCGCGCTGAGCGGCCTCGCCCTGCCCCGGCTTCGCCGCTCGCCGACCGCTCGGGCGGTGCTGGACGGCGTCAACGTGGCCTCACTCGCCCTGATGGCCGTCGTCACCGTGCGGCTGGGCCGGTCGGCCCTGGTGGATCCGCTGACCATCGCCGTCGCGGCACTCAGCGCGCTCGCCCTGCTTCGCCTGCGCGTGAACTCGGTCTGGCTCGTCCTCGGAGGCGCACTGATCGGGCTGGCCGTGACGCTGGCCTCGCCTACCGGTTCGTGACTCGCCACGACAACTTCCGAGGCCGGTATGCTGACCGGTTCCCCACCCGCGAAAGGCTGACCTGAGATGCTGTTCCGCTTCGGTCCCGCATTCCGCGCCGGCGGCTGGATTCTCACGGCGGCCGGCTTCTGGTACGTCCTCCTCGCCGTCCGGAACCTGCGCGACGGCATGCCGGTCTCGTGGCCGCTGCTGGTCCTCGGGGTCGCGGCGATCGTGGTCGGGACCGCGCTGCTCCGCTGGATCCGGCGGGCCGGACCCTGACGGCACGAGGTGCTCGTGGCGGTGCGCTATCGCTGACTCGCCGGTGCCCCGGCCGTCGCGGCGGGGGCGCAACACGGCGGCGCGGTGCGCCCGGCCAACTCGCGCTGCCGCCGGAGGTTACGAGCCTCGCGTCCGGGGCCCGGCCCTTGCGCTTCGGCGGGCGTGTCTCAGCGATCCGACGCGCCCATCCTCATCGTCCGCCACGGCGACGGCCTCGGCCGGCTGCCGCGGTTCGGCGAGCGCGCGCTGGCCTGGATCGCGCGCCACGATCCCGAGCTTGCCGGCGAGATCAGCGTCCATGAGACCGGCGCCGCCGCGGTGCCCGCCGCCGCCGCGAAGGCCCGGGCGGTCGTGTTCTGGCTGGCCGATCCGCTGAAGGAGCGCTACCCCGACTGCTACGAGGAGGCGCAGGCGATCGGTGAGGTGGCGGCGCGGCGCGGCGCGCTGCTGGTGAACCCGCCGGCCACGCTCTCCAACACGGTGCGGAGCACGCAGACGCGGCTGTGGCAGGAGGCCGGCCTGCCGTGCCCTGCGGGGGCGCGGTACCGGAGCCGTGCCGAGCTCGAGGCGCTGCTCGCCAGCGCGGAGCTGCCGGTGCTGGTGTGCGCCGACCGTTTCGATCTCCGGCCCGCCATCCGGGTGTGCCGCACCCCCGACGAGGTGCTCGCCGCGGAGCACGCCGGCGGCTACCCCGGCATGGTGACGCCGTTCATCGACCCGCGCCACAGCTGGGGCGAGCGCGATCCGGCGAGCGTCTGGGCCCGGTTCTACCACCGCAAGCGCGCCTTCGTGCTCGGCGACGTGGTGGTGCCGAGCCACGTGACGTTCTCCGAGGCGCCGATCGTCTCCTGGAACGCGTCGATCTTCCGCCGCTACCGCGGCTGGGGCTCGGTGCTCCAGCCGCTCGCGCTGGTGCGGCGCTGGGATCGCCTCGCGCTCGCCGCCGACAACGCGTTCTGGCGCGGCGCGCCCGAGCACCCGGCGCTCATCCGCCGCGCGGCGGCCGCGCTCGGGTTCGGCTTCGCCGCCGTGGATTACGCGACGTTCGCCGACGGCAGCGTGATCCTCTGGGACGCGACCCCGCACCCGTACATCCCCGAGTGGCATCACGCCGGCATGCCGGTGGTCCGTCATACCCGCGCCCGGGTTCACGGCCTGTACGCCGCGATCGCCGGATACCTCCGGAACCTGCTGCATGAGCACGCCGAGCGGCGTCGCTTCGCCTAGCGCCGCCGCGCTCGCCCTGGAGCTGCTCGAGAGCGACCGGCGCTACTTCGAGAGCGCGGCCCGGGTCGAGCGGCTGATCGGCGCGGTGCTCGCGTGCGTGCCGGGGCTCGAGCGCGTGCCGGCCGCGTGCGTGGTCCACCGGGTGGACCCGGCGGTGCTGCCGCGGGATCCGGCGCGCTGGCTCGACCTGGTCGAGGAGCGGCTCGGCGAGCTGGGCTGCCACTGGGCGCGGCTCTATCTGGTGGGACGCCACCCCCAGCTCGAGGCGATGCTGCTCGCCCGGGGGTATCGCCCGCAGGACGAGAACGGCTACGCCCGCGCGGTCGAGGGGCGCCCGCCGCTGGTCACCGGCGCCGGCCAGGCACCGGTCGAGCTCCAGCCGATCACGAGCGACGACGACTGGGCCGCCAAGGCCGCGCTGCACCGGGTCTGCGGCGCCGGTCCCGACGGGCACGAGTCCGATCCCGAGGCGTGGGCGGAGCTGGAGCGCGCCCGCACCAACGCGGGCTACATGCGGCCGTTCTTCATCGTCTCGCGCGGCGCGATCTGCGGCGCGGTCGGCCTGGCCGGCGGGGGCACGCTGCTCCGGCTCAAGAACCTCGTGGTGCACCCGAGCTGGCGCCGGATGGGGATCGCCAGCGCGGTGCTGCGGCGCGCGCACGCCCTGGCGTGGCGCGAGGGGTGGGCCGGCGTGGGCGCGTTCGCGCTCGCCGGCGACCCGTGCGAGGAGCTGTACCGCGCCGAGCGGTTCGAGGTCATCGCCCGCCAGACCGAGTGGATGCGCCCGATGGCGCTCCGGGTCGACTTCGTCGCGGAGATCGGCGGATGACCCACCTGCTCGCCCGCGACGCCGCCGAGGATCTCGGCGTCCGCTACTGGCGCGACGGGTACGCCGTGGTGCCCGGCCGGTTCCGGTCCGGGGAGATCGAGGCCTGGCGGCGCGAGTGCGACCGGCTGTGGGGCATGATCGGCGACGCCCCCGAGGCCGCCCGGGTGCAGTGGCGGGGACACGCCGCGCGCGGCTCGGTCGCCGACCGCATCGATCCGGTGGTGGACATCTCGCCGGTCTTCGATGCGCTCGCCCGCGACCCGCGCCTGCTGGGCCCGGTGCGCGCGGTGCTGCGCGCGGAGCCGGCCCTGATGAAGGCCAAGCTCATCACCAAGCGGCCCGGCACCGCCGGCTACACGATGCACCAGGACTTCCCCTACTGGGCGCCGCTGGGCATCCCGGCGGACGACCTCCTCACGGTGCAGGTGGCGATCGATCCCTCGCGGGCGGAGAACGGCGCGGTCGAGCTCTTCGGCCGGCTCCATCACGATCGCCTGCCGGCCAGCGCCGGCGAGCCGCTCGACGTGGATGAATCGCGGATGGACCTGAGCGGGGGTGAGATCGTGGAGCTGGCGGCCGGCGATCTCCTGGTGTTCCACAGCCTCGCGCCCCACCGGAGCGCCCCCAACCGCTCGGCCGCGAGCCGCCGGGCGCTGTTCCTCACCTACAGCACGACCGCGCACGGGGACGTGTACGCGCGGTACCACCGGCACCAGCGGACCAGGGGGTGAGACTGCAAGATCTTGCAGCCCCCTGAGCACAGTACTTGCGCCCCTCGCGCGGGACGACCGGATTTCTCCGTTTTCTCCGACGCATTCCGCGAGGGTCTATGGCTCAGCCCAACGCCCGCCTGTTTCCGGCGCTCCTGCTCGCCGCCTCCGTGGCCGGCTGCTCGAGCAAGACGATCGTGTACCAGCCCGAACCGAAGAAGGCGGAGAAGGCGGAGGCCCGCTCCACCGCCGCGACGCTCGGCATCCCGCCGGGCCACCTGCCGCCCCCGGGGTACTGCCGGGTGTGGATGCCGGGCAAGCCGCCGGGGCACCAGTCGGCCGCGCGCACGTGTGCCGGGATCGAGCGGCGCGCGCCGGCGGGGAGCTGGATCGTGTACCGGCCGCTCGATGACGACGGCGACGACGACGAGAAGGGCAAGGGGAAGGGGAAGGGGAAGGGGCACGGCAAGGGGCACAACAAGGTCGTGCACGTGAAGGTGGTGGACGAGCACCGCGCCGGCGTGATCGTGTGGTTCCGGGTGTTCGACGCGGTGAGCGGCGTGCTCGTGAGCGAGGAGAAGGCCTAGCCGCAGCGTGCCGGAGCGCGCCTCGGAGTGAGGCGAGCGCTCCTCTTGGGCGAAAGACGTTGCGGTTTCCGACAACCGAAGTGGCGAGGGGTTGCGCCGGTCCGCCGACCAGCAGGATATCGGCCCGGGCCCGCAGCCCCTCGCCACTCTTGGTGTCAGAAGCCCGCGTACTAAGGCGCCCCTCTGGGCTCATCAAGCTCAGGTTCGGGCTGTCGTACGAGGTCGCGATCGCGCTGGTGGGCGCGGCGGAGGAGTGGCAGCTTTCGGGCGCTGAGCGCGTGCGGAAAGGCCGATGCGACACGAAAGGCGATTTCCTGTCGCATTTTTGGCGTTGATGGGTGGAGTTTTCCTCTGACCGGATGGCG
>DASUAH010000037.1:0-2934 GCA_035763885.1 Gemmatimonadales bacterium | reverse complement strand
CGAGGGGGGCGTCCGGTTCGCGTTGCCGCAGACGTTCGAGGCGGAGGTCGCCGAGCTCGACGGCGAGCAGGCGCTCGCGGGTGCGTCCGAACCGGCGCGCCGCCTGCGCGCGCTGATCGAGCCCGGCCGGCTCATCCCCCGTATTCAGTTCGAGACAGAGCGGCGCATCCGGCGCACCCAGCCCCGATGGTTCTCCCGGGCGCAATTCGAGGTCGTCTACGACGTGGTGACCGTCCGCAGTCACCAACTGGCGCAGACGTTCCAGGAGCTCAAGCTCCGCGAGCTACGCCGCGGCCGACCGGGCCTGGACGAGGTGGCCCGGACCCTCCAGGACCAGTATGGGCTCCGCCCGCTGCTCGTGGGCAAGGCCGATCGTGCCGAGAAGCTACTGCGCGACCTGGAGAGCGAGGCCCTGGCGCGGGCCGCGCGCGGCAGCCGCGAGGTAGCGGCAATCGTGCTGTCGGAAGGATGCGTCGCGCTCGTGACCGATGCCGCCACGCTGACGCTCCCGGTGCGGGGTGGCAGCGGCGAGGACGCATGCCGCGAGCTGCTGCGGACCCATTTCGGTAGCGCGGACGGGCAGGTGCGGTTTCTCGGGACCGCGTCGGCGGGGGGCACGCGACCGGTGCTCGAGGTATGGCTCGCACGGCGCGGCTCCGAGACCCGCGATGCGGGGGCGAGCGGGCGCCTCCAGTGGCTCCCGTTCGACGAGCTGCTCGCGGGCGCCGGCGCGCCCGGCCTGCGCGATCCGCGAACGCTCGCCGCGCTCACCGTGGCGGCGCGCTCGGAGACGCTGGCCGAGTGGATCCGGGGGGCGGCCGCCCCGCCGGAGCCGGGCATGCCGGCGGAGCTGCGGACAGGCGAGCGGCGGGTCCGGCTTTCGGACATCACGCTGCGCTTGCCCGTGTCCGATCCCGCACGCCCGGGTCCCGAGCACTTTCTCAACAGCGACCTGAGCCTGATCGAGTTCAACGCCCGGGTGCTGGCGCTCGCGGAGGACGCGCGCGTACCGCTCCTCGCCCGAGTGCGATTCCTGTCCATCTTCAGTGCGAACCTGGATGAGTTCTTCATGGTCCGCGTCGCGGCGCTCAAGCGCGCGGTGTCTGCGGGGGCGACGGAGGTGGGTGAGGACGGGCTCTCGCCCCAAGAACAGCTCGACGCAGTCGCGATCCGAATCCGCGGGTTGCTCGAGCGCCAAGCCCGCTGCTTCACGGAGGGATGCCAGCCGGCGCTCGCCGCGCACGGCGCGCCGATCCGTCGCTGGAGCGAACTGTCGGAGCCGCAGCGCGAGGCGATGCGCCGCTACTTCGCGGAGCAAGTCTTTCCCGTCCTCACGCCGCAGGCCCTGACCCGCGCGCCCGGCCACCCCTTCCCACTGATCCCCAACCTGCGGCTGTCTCTGGCAGTCGTGGTGCGCGACCCGCGCGCCGGGCCGCTGCACTTCGCGTACTTGAAGATCCCGGAGAGCCTGCCGCGGTTCGTGAAGCTCGCTGACGGGAGCGGGTTCGTGCCGGTCGAGGAGGTCGTCCGCGAAAACCTGGGCCAGCTCTATCCGGGGCGGATCGTCGACGAGGCGTATGCGTTCCGCCTGACCCGCGGCGCCGACCTCGAGCTCGACGAGCACCACGCGATCAGCCTGCTCCAAGTGATCGAGGAAGAGGCGAAGCGGCGGCCGTTTGGTGCCCCGGTGCGGGTCGAGGTGGAACGGGCGATGCCGATTGCCGTGCGTGAATTGCTGCTCCGCGAGCTGCAGTTCGAAGACACCGCTCCGACGAGCCCACTCGGCTCGGGCGACGTGTACGAGGCGGAGAGCCTCCTCGACCTCGGAGCGCTGCGCGAGCTCGCGCGCCTGTCTCTCGCGGAGCTGGACTACCCGCCGCATCACGGTCGCGCGCCGATTCCGGCCGGCCAGTCGCTGTTCGCGGTCCTCGCCGAGCACGACGTGCTGGTCCACCACCCGTACGACGCCTTCGAGGCGACCGTGGAGCGGCTGTTCGTCGAGGCCGCCGACGATCCGGACGTGGTGGCGATCAAGCTCACGCTGTATCGGGCGGGAGGCCGGTCGGGCATCGTCGAGGCGCTGCTCCGCGCCGCGCAGCGCGGCAAGGAAGTCTTCGTGTTCGTGGAGCTGAAGGCGCGGTTCGATGAGGAGCGCAACATCGACTGGGCCCGGAAGCTCGAGCAGGCGGGGATCCGCGTCGTGTACGGCCTGGTCGAGCTCAAGACGCACGCCAAGACCGCCCTGATCGCCCGCCGCGAGGGGGACGGCATCCGGCGGTACGTGCACATCGGAACCGGCAACTACAACGCCGTGACCGCGGCCATCTACACCGATCTGGGACTGCTCTCGGCCGACCCGGCGCTGGGCGCGGACCTGAACGACCTGTTCAACGAGCTGTCGGGATCGTCGGAGGCGCCGCGGACGGCGTTCCGGCAGATCCTCGTTTCGCCGACATACCTGCTGAACCGGCTGCTCGGCCTCATCGACCGGGAGGCCGAGCACGCCCGCGCGGGGCGGGGCGGCCGGATCCGCGCCAAGATCAACGGGCTCGCCGATCTGGACATCATCGCGGCCCTGTACCGCGCCTCGCAAGCGGGCGTGGATGTCGACCTCGTCGTGCGGGGCATCTGCGCGCTTCGGCCCGGCGTGATCGGGCTGTCGGAGCGGATCCGCGTCGTCAGCATCCTGGGACGTTTCCTGGAGCACGCCCGCATCTACCACGTCGCCAACGCCGGCGATCCCGAGTACTACATCGGCTCCGCCGACTGGCGCCCGCGCAACCTGCGCCGCCGGGTCGAAGTCGTCACCCCGGTGCGCGACGCCGCCTGCCGTCGCCGCCTCGACGAGATCCTCGACGCCGAGCTGGCCGACCCCTTGGCGTGGGACCTGCTGCCGGACGGCAGCTACGTGCGGCGTGAATTGGCGGGAGACGC
>DASUAH010000036.1:0-8191 GCA_035763885.1 Gemmatimonadales bacterium | reverse complement strand
GAGGAGTTCGCCCGCGAATTGTCAGGCGCCTGGGGAGCGGCCGTAACGCGGCGGCCGGTCCGTTGGGAGCTCGCGGTCCGGCTGGGGCGCGTTTCCTGACGAAATGCCGGGAACCTTTCGGTCGCCTCGGTCGATTCTGGGGTGACACCAGAATCGGAGTGAGACGGTGCAGAAGCTCGTGACCTGGGCGGTGCAGGTGGGGATCGCGATCGCCCTGACGGTGGGGGCAACGCTCGCCAGGGGGCGTGGGACCGCCCTGCTGCTCGCCGGCATGGCGGGTGGAGCGGCGATCGCCAGCGTCCTCGGTCTGTGGACGCGGCCGCCCGAGGACCTGCCGCGGGAACCGCAGCCGTCCGTCGCCCGCGCTCAGCGAGACAGCGGCGCTACGTCGATCTCCACGTTGGAGGGATAGCTCGCGGTCCGGTACACCCGGTGGATCTGCGCCCGGTAATCCTCGGCCCGGGCGGTGAAGATGTTCGGCACGAAGGTCTGCGGGTTGCGATCGTAGAGCGGAAACCAGGTGCTCTGCACCTGTACCATGATCCGGTGTCCCTTGCGGAAGGTGTAGGACTGCTGGTGCAGGTCCACCGTGAACGGCGTCACCGCGCTCGGCGGAATCCTCGTGGGGCGATCCCACCCCGCCCGGTAGCGTCCTCGCATGATCTCCCCCGTCACCATCAGCTGGTACCCGCCCATGGTGGGCCGGTCGGGGATGGTGTCGGGATATACGTCGATCAGCTTCACCACCCAGTCGGCGTCCGAGCCCGAGGTCGAAGCGAACAGGTGGGCGACGACGTTTCCCGCGACGGTGACGTCCGCGGTGAGCGGGGCGGTCTGCCAGCTGAGCACGTCGGTCCGGCCGTCCACGAAGCGCTGGTCCTCGGTTTCCCAGCGCCGCCAGCGAGAGGTGGGTGAGTAGGTGCGCTCCACCGGCCTCGGGCGGTAGGGCACGGGGCGAGCCGGGTCCGACACGTACTGATCCCAACCGGTCGCGGCGGTGGGCGGCCTGAAGGAGAGTTCGCCGTTCGCCTGGAAATACAGACGCCGGCGCGCTGCGCTGGTGGGCGGCCAGCGGTCGAACGTCCGCCATTCATTCCTGCCGGCATCGAACACCGTCGCCTCGTCGAACTTCCCGTCGCCCTCTCCCTTCAGCCAGTGGGCGAACCAGCGCGATTGCAGCGCCCGGAAGTCGGCGCCCGTCGGGCGATCGAAGCGGATGTTGCCCAGCGCGATGCCGGAATCCGCGAACCACTGTCCGTGGTACCACGGTCCCATCACGAGAAAGTTGAGCCGGGTGCTGTCGCGACGCTCGAGCGCCGCGTAGGAGGCGAGCGGCCCATACTCGTCCTCCTGATCCCACCAACCGCCCACCGTGAGCGTGGGGACGGTCGTGTGGGTGAAATAGCGGGGCAGCGCACGCGCCTGCCACGCCGAGTCGTATGCGGGATGCGCGGCGAAACGGCGCCAGGTGGGCCAGCGATCGGCGCCGACCGCGGCGGCCAGCGCGCCGAGCGTGGGGAACGACCGGTACCAGTCGTAGGTGTCGTAGCGTGCCGGTGACGGCGTGACGCTCAGGTCCGAAGAGGCTTCCATCATCCAGGCGTACTCCAGGCCGTAGGAGAGCCGGAACGCGCCCTGATGAAAGAAGTCGTCTCCCATCCAGGCGTCGCCCATCGGGGCCTGCGGGCTGATCGCCTTGAGCGCCGGGTGGGCGCCGATGCCGCCCACGGCGGCCAGCCAGCCGGGATAGGAGATGCCGAAGATCCCGACCCGGCCGTTGTTGCGCGGCACATGCTTCACCAGCCAGTCGATCGTGTCGTAGGTGTCGGTGCTCTCGTCGGTCCCCGCGTGCCCGGAGTGCGGCGGGCGATTCATGTCGAACGTCCCCTGGGACTTGAACCGGCCCCGGATGTCCTGGAACACGAGGATGTAGCCGTCGAGGCCGAGCATGGCGGCGGCGTGCGGGACGCCGGCCGCCGGGCCGTCCGCGCCATAAGGCGTGCGCTGCATGAGAATCGGGTGCGCCAGGGAGTCGCGCGGGGCGACGATGATCGTGTGCAGCCGCAGGCCGTCCCGCATGGGGATCATCGTGTCGGTCGTGACGAACGCGGAATCCGGAGCGGGCTGCTGGGCGCGCGCGACGGGAACCGCGCTGATCGTGATGGCGACGAGTGCACTGGCGAGACGATGCACGGATCCTCCTCCTAGGCCGCCGGCTCGTAGGCGCAGAACGGATCGGACCCCATCGGGTCGCCCGTCATCGAGTACGCGCGGGCGCGGGAGCCGCCGCACGCCCAGCGGAAGTCGCATCCCTGGCACTTGCCGGAGAGCGCGTTCATATCGCGCAGCGCCAGCAAGGCCGGCGCCTCTCGGTATATCTCCGACAGGCGCCGCTCGCGGACGTTGCCGAGCAGCGGATGCGGCAGGAAGCCGGCTGGGTAGACCTCTCCCCGATGCGAGACGAACACGACACCGTTGCCGTCGCGGGCGCCGAAGCCCATCCGCTTGGCAGCCGAGCCGAGCGCCGCCCTGGGCATTCCCTCCGCCAACTTGCGCTCGATCCAGTAGCGGCGGTAGTGGGGCGCCTCGATGGTCCCGACGTGAAACGGCGCCTCGGCCCCCGTTTCGTAGACCCAGCCGAACAGCCGCTCCACTTCCTCGGCGCTGGGGATACCGAGCGCCGCGCCGCGACCGACCGGGACCAGCAGAAACAGGCTCCAGCGGCGCACCGGTGGCGCGGCCCGATCGCGCAGCAGCTCGTACAGCGCCGGAAGATGCTCCATGGTCTGGCGGGTCACGGTCGTGTTGACCTGCACCGGCAGCCCGACTTCGCGTGCCCAGCCGAGCACGGTGAGCGCGTGGTCGAACGTCCCCGGCACGCCGCGGAACGCGTCGTGAATCTCGGCCGTCGGTCCGTCCACGCTCACCCCGAGCGCGGCCACCCCGAGATCCTTGAACCGGGCGATGGCGTCGCGCGTCACCGTGGGCGTCGTGCTCGGGGTGATCGACACCGGCAGCCCGATGCTTCGGCCGTAGGCGATCAGCTCGAAGAGATCGGGGCGCTTCATCGGGTCCCCGCCGGTGAGGATGAGCATACTGCCCATGCTCTTGATGTCGTCCAGCAGCGCCCGGGCCTCGGTGGTATCGAGCTCGAGCGGATCGCGAGCGTGGATCGCGTCGGCGCGACAATGACGGCACGCGAGATCGCAGGCGATCGTCATCTCCCAGTAGACGTTCCGGGGCGCTCCGGCGTAGACGAATCCTGGGTACGCGTCGCCGACCAGCGTCGCATCCGCGATCATGCCGCCGCCTCTCTGGCCGCCGCGAAGGCCTGCCGCGCGGCCGCTTCGGTGAGATCCAGCTCGGTCGCGCCGTGGGCCGCCGAAAGAAACGCCGCCTCGAACTGCGCCGGCACCCAGTACACGCCGGCGGACAGCATCGCCTGGAAGAACCGGGCGAATCGCGCCGTATCGCACCGGCGCGCGCTCTCCCAGTCGGTCACAGGCACATCGGTGAAGAAGACCGTGAGCATGGTGCCCGCGCGGTTCACCATCACCGGTACGCGCGCGGCGCGGGCCACGTCGGCCAGACGCTGCGCGAGATCGGCGGTGGTGCGGTCGACGCCCTCCCATACGCCGGTCTGCTCCAGCGCCGTGAGCGTGGCGATCCCTGCCGTCATCGCGAGGGGATTGCCGGACAGCGTGCCGGCCTGGTAGACGGGTCCGGCCGGCGCGATCAGCTCCATGATCTCCCGCCGCCCGCCGTAAGCCCCCACCGGCAGGCCGCCGCCGATGACCTTGCCGAGCGTGGTGAGATCGGGGACAATGCCGGTGAGTCCCTGGACGCCGCCCGGATGCACACGGAAGCCGCTCATCACCTCGTCGAACACGAGCACCGTCCCGTGCGCCCGCGTCAGGGCGCGCAGCCCCTCGAGAAACCCCGGAGCGGGGGGCACCACGCCCATGTTGCCCGCCACCGGCTCGACGATGACCGCCGCGATGTCGCGCGGGAAGGTGTCGAACAGCCGCTCGACCGCGGCGAGATCGTTGTAGGGGGCGACGAGGGTGTCGGCCACCGTGGCCGCCGGCACGCCGGGGGAGTCGGGAAGCCCCAGCGTCGCGACGCCCGACCCCGCCTGCACGAGCAGCAGATCGGCGTGCCCGTGATAACAGCCGGCGAACTTCACGATCTTGGCCCTGCCCGTGAACGCCCGGGCGAGGCGCAGGGCGCTCATCGTGGCTTCCGTGCCGGAGCTGACGAAGCGCAGCAGCTCCATGCTCGGCACGAAGCCCCGCACCAGCCGCGCCAGGTCGAGCTCCAGCGGGCTCGGCGCGCCGAAGCTCGTGCCGCGCTCCAGCGCTTCGCGCAGGGCGTCGATGACGCGGGGTGGGGCATGGCCGAGGATCAACGGGCCCCACGACAGCATGTAATCCACGTACCGCCGCCCATCCACGTCCTCGAGCCAGGCCCCCGAAGCCCGGGCGATGAATCGCGGCTCGCCCCCAACGGCGCGGAACGCGCGCACCGGGGAATCCACCCCACCGGGGAGGAGGTCGAGCGCCTCGCGGAACAGCTCCGCGGAGCGGGTCGTCACCACGGGAAACGCGCTCATGCGGCAGCTCCCATCGCGTCGAGCGCCGCTTGCGCCGCGGACCAGCCGGAAGCGATGCAATCGGGAATGCCGACGCCGCGGTACGATGCGCCCGCGAGCAGCAGCCCGGGGTGGCCGGCCGCGAGCCGGGAGATCCGCTCCAGCCGCGCCAGGTGACCTACGACGTATTGCGGGATGGACCGCGGCCAGCGGAACACGCGGGCCAGCGCCGGCGCGGCGGTCACGCCGAAGAGCTGCGCCAGCTCGCGCCTCCCGAGGTCCACTAGTCGCTCGTCGGGAGCGTCCACGATCGCTTCATCACCAGCGCGCCCGATGAAGAAGCGCACCAGCACTCTCCCCGCCGGGACGCGGTCGGGAAACTTGTTCGAGGTCCAGGTGCAAGCCACGATGGGCCCGCCCTCGGCGCGCGGCGATACGTAGCCGTAGCCGTCGAGCGGGCGCGGAACGGACGACACGGGGAAGGCGAGCGAGACGGTGGCGGTGGACACGAACGGGATCGCGGCGAGCTCGCCGCCGAGCGCCGGGTCGAGCGCCTCGAGCAGCCGCGCGCTCGCGTGCGCCGGTGTCGCGAGCAGCAGGCGCCGGGCGACTATGGCGGTGCCGTCCTCCAGGGCGACGCGATAGGCGACGCCTTGAGCCGCGATCTCGGTCACGGCGGTGCCGCAGCGCACCGCGCCGATGGGAAGGCGCGCCATCAGCGCGTCCACGAGCTCGCCCAGGCCGCCCACCGGGGTGACGAAGCCCGCGGGGGCATTGCTCGGACCCGAGGTCCGCAGAGGAGCGCGACGCAGCATCGCGCGCAGCACGCTTCCTTGCTCGCGCTCCAGGCTCGCGAGCTGTGGAAAGGTGGCGGCGAGCGACAGCGCCGACCCGTCTCCGGCGAAGATGCCGGAGAGGAGCGGCTCCACCAACCAGTCGTAGGCTTCGGCGCCGAACCGGCGCGTGACGAACTGTGCGATGCTTTCGTCGTTCGCGGCGGCGCGGCCGGGGAGCAATGCCTCGCACCCCGCACGCAGCCGGCCGAGCGGTGAGAGCACCCGGGTCTTGAGGAGCGGCGCGATGCGGGAGGGCACGAGACCGGTGAGACCCTCGGGAAGTTCGTGCAGCCGGCCGCCGCGGCGGACGTAGGTCCGGCGGTGGGCGGGATCAGTGCCGCGCAGCCGCTCCTCGAGTCCCAGGGAGCGGGCGAGGGCCAGGCCTGCGGGCTTCGCCGCGAGAAAACAGTCGGGCCCGCCCTCGATCACCAGGCCGTCCACGTGCTCGGTGGCGATCTTGCCGCCGAGCCACGGGGAAGCCTCGACGAGCACGAAGGGCGCGCCCACCTGCGCCAGTCGCTCGGCCGCCGCGAGGCCGGTGATGCCTCCGCCCACGATCAGCGTGCCGGTGACGGCGGGCCGGTTCACAGCCACCCCCGCTGCCGGGCGGTGTCGCGCACCAGTCCGGCCAACCCGGCCATCATCGCGGGGTGGTCGTTCACCATCACGGTTCGCTCGAGTCGCACCCCCCGCGCCTCGGCGTGCCGCCGCAGCTCGATGTCCAGGTCGTAGAGCACTTCCACGTGCTCACAGGTGAAACCGATCGGGGCGACGAGCACATGACGGTGTCCGGCCGCGGCCAGCTCGTCGAGCACGGCGGTGGCGTCGGGACCGAGCCAGGAATCGCGCGTGAGCGCGGCGGACTGGTAGGCGAAGCGGTGTTCCCGCGGGCCGATCCGCGGCAGCACGGCCTGTACCGTCGCCGCGAGTTGTTTGGGATAGGGATCGCCCCACTCCAGAATCCGCTGCGGCAGGCTGTGCGCGGTGAACATCACGGCGACGTCGTCCCGCACCTCCGCGGGGAACAGCGCGATCCCGTCGCGGATACGCCCCGCCAGGGCATCGAGGTATCCGGGAAGGAGATGCCACTCCTGGATGGACGCCACCTCCAGGCCGCCGCGTGCTTCCTCGACCTGCTGGAAGTAGAGATCGATGCTCATGCGGGAGTAGTGCGGCGCCATCACGAGGCCGACGACGCCGCGCGCGCCGATGTTGTCGAACCGCGCCAGGGCGGTCCGGATGCGGGGACGCCAGTGCCGCATGCCGACGATCGTGGTGAACGCGCTCCCTCCCCCGTTGCCGTCGAGCGCGCTCTGGAGGGCGCGCGCCTGGGCCTCGGTGCGTTCGAGGATGGGAGAGCGCCCGCCGATCGCGCTGTAGCGGGACTTGATCTCCGCCACGACGGCGGGAGGGGTGGGCCGGAAGCCGCGCACGTCCAGCAGGTAGGGCTCCACCTCGTCGATGGAGTTCGGCCCACCGTAGGCCATCACCAGGACCCCGACCGGCGCGCCCACGGTCAGCCCGTCAGCTCGTGGACCAGATCCACGACGGCGCGCACCTGATCTACCGGCGTGCCCGGCAGGATGCCGTGTCCCAGGTTGAAGATGTGGCCGGACCGCCCGCCGGCGCGCCGCAGAATGTCGTGCACGCGTCGCTCGAGCTCGGGCCACGGGGCGAACAGGGCGACGGGGTCCAGGTTGCCCTGCACGGCGCGGTCTTCACCGATCCACGCCCACCCCTCGTCGAGCGGCACGCGCCAGTCGAGACCGATCACATCGCCGCCGGCGTCGCGCATCAGCTCGAGCAGCGTGGCCGTCTCGACGCCGAAGTGAATCAGGGGGACGCCGGTCGCCTCGAGCCGCTCGAACAGCTTGCGCGACCAGGGGAGCACGTAGCGGCGATAGTCGTCGGGACCGAGGGCGCCGGCCCAGCTGTCGAACACCTGGAGCGCCTGCGCACCCGCCTCGACCTGCGCCGTGAGGTAGTCGCCGAGCACGGCGGTCAGGCGGGTCATCAACGCGTCCCACGTCTCGGGGGCCCCGTACATCAGGCGCTTCGCCTCGACGAAGTGGCGCGTCGCGCCGCCCTCGATCGCGTAGCAGGCGACGGTGAAGGGCGCTCCCGCGAAGCCGATGAGCGGCACCTGGTCGTCCAGCGCGCGCCGCACCCGCCGCACCGTCTCGAGCACCGGGGAGAGCGCGTCGCGCACGTCCACGGGGGCGAGGCGGGACACCGCGGCTGCGTCGCGCACCGGATTCGCGATCACCGGACCCTCGCCCGCCGCGAATGTCAGATCGAGTCCCATGGGGACGAGCGGCAGCAAGATGTCGGCGAACAGGATCGCGGCGTCCACGCCGAGACGGCGCACCGGCTGCAGCGTCACCTCGGTCGCGAGCTCCGGGTTGGCGCAGATCTCGAGGAGCGAATGCCGCTCGCGGATGGCGCGGTACTCCGGGAGGTAGCGGCCGGCCTGGCGCATGAACCAGACCGGCGTGTGCGCCGCCGGCTCGCGCTGCGCCGCGGCCAGGAATGCCGGCGCGGTCTTCGTGGTGCTCACACCCACCTCGCGAGGGCGTCGAAGCCCGGCTGGTGGATGGCCGTGTGGAGCGGGGTATCGCGTTCGGTGTATGGCCGCCCCGCGGTGCTGCGCAGGTCGGTGACGAGGCTGGAGAAGCGCAGCAGGTCCTGCGTCTCGTAGACGACGACGAACTCCTGGTCCTGCAGGCCGGTCGAATACAGCAGCAGCTGCGTGATGTCCTCGTAC
>DASUAH010000035.1:0-2363 GCA_035763885.1 Gemmatimonadales bacterium | reverse complement strand
GCTGTACTTCTGGAAGAGCGCGAAGTGGGTGCGGGGACTGGAGCTGATGGCCCAGGACCGGCGGGGCTTCTGGGAGCGGAACGGCTACCACAACCACGCCGATCCGTGGAAGGAAGAGCGCTACTCCGATCCCTGGTAGGCTAATCTCTCGGCGGGGGAGTCTATGACGCTCACGGACTTCAACTCGATGTGGTATGCCGTCCTGGTCGTCGGGATCGCCGGTCTCGTCTACGCCCTCGCCACCGCGTCGTGGATCCGCGGCGAGGCCCCCGGCAACGAGCGGATGGGTGAGATCGCGGGGGCGATCCGCACCGGGGCGATGGCCTTTCTGGCCCGGGAGTATCGCGTCCTGGCCGGCTTCGTCCTGGTCGTGGCTGTCCTGCTCTGGCTCGCCCTCGACCTCGAGCTGGCCGTCTCCTTCGTCACCGGCGCCGTCCTTTCCATCCTCGCGGGCAATCTGGGCATGCGCATCGCCACCCTGGCCAACGTTCGGACGGCCTGGGCGGTGAAGAGCAGCCTCAACGCGGGGCTGATCGTGGCCTTCCGCTCCGGCGCGGTGATGGGCTTCGGGGTCGTCTCCCTGGGCCTGCTCGGAGTTCTCGCCCTGTTCCGCATCTTCGGCGACGCGAGCGCCGTCTTCGGCTTCTCCTTCGGCGCGTCGTCGGTCGCGCTCTTCGCCCGCGTGGGCGGCGGGATCTATACGAAGGCCGCCGACGTCGGCGCCGACCTCGTGGGTAAGGTCGAGGCCGGCATCCCCGAGGACGATCCGCGCAACCCGGCGGTCATCGCCGACAACGTGGGAGACAACGTCGGGGACGTCGCCGGGATGGGGGCCGACCTCTTCGAGAGCTACGTGGGTTCGCTGATCGCGGCCGTGGCCCTGGGAGTGGGCGCTGCCGAGCAGGGGCTGGTCACGCTGCCGTTCGTCCTGGCGGCGCTGGGCATCATCGGGAGCCTGCTCGGTACCTTCATGGTGCGGGTGCGCGGCGACGAGTCGGCGCACAAGGCGTTGAACCGGGGCATCATCGGCGCCACGGTGTGGACCGCGCTGCTCTCCGGCGCCGCGATCTACCTGATGCTCGGGGGGCTCAGGATGTACTGGGCCTTCCTCTCCGGCCTGCTGGCCGGCATCGTCATCGGATACGCGACCGAGTACTACACCTCGGCGAGCTACCGGCCCACCCAGCGCCTGGCGCAGGCGGCGCAGACCGGATCGGCCACGAACATCATCGAGGGGATGGCCCTGGGGATGCAGAGCATTCTCCTCCCCGTGGTCTCGGTGGGCGCCGCGATCCTGCTGGCCTACCACTTCGGCGGCCTGTACGGCATCGCGATCTCCGCGGTCGGGATGCTCTCCACACTCGGCATCACCCTCGCCACCGACTCCGACGGCCCCGTCGCCGACAACGCCGCGGGGAGCGCAGCGATGGCGCACCTGGGGGGCGAGGTCCGGCGGCGCGCGGAGTCCCTGGACGCCGTGGGCAACACCACCGCGGCCATCGGCAAAGGCTTCGCGATCGGGTCGGCGGCGCTGACCGCGCTCGTCTTCCTGGTCTCCTACGCCCAGGTCGTGGGCCTCGAGACGGTGGACATGCTGTCGCCCACCACGCTGCTGGGGCTGTTCATCGGCGGGGCGATGCCCTTCGTCTTCTCTTCGTTCACGATGGGGGCCGTGGGGCGCGCGGCGATGCAGATGGTGCAGGAGGTCCGCCGGCAGTTCCGCGAGACCCCGGGGCTGCTGGCCGGCACGGCGACCCCGGACTACGCGCGCGCCGTCTCGATCTCCACCGCCGCGGCGATCCGGGAGATGATCATCCCCGGGCTGTCCGCGGTCGTGGTCCCCGTGGCGGTGGGCTTCCTCCTCGGGACGGAGGCCCTGGCCGGGGTCCTGGCCGGCTCCATCGTGACAGGGTTCATGGTCGCGGTGATGATGGCCAATACCGGCGGCGCCTGGGACAACGCCAAGAAGTACATCGAAGAAGGCCACCTCGGCGGCAAGGGGTCGGACCCGCACAAAGCCGCCGTCGTCGGCGACACCGTGGGCGACCCGTTCAAGGACACCGCCGGCCCGTCGCTGAACATCCTGCTGAAGTTGATGGCCATCGTGGCCATCGTCATCGCGCCCCTGCTCTGACGGAGAGAGCCCCGATCACGCCGATGGTCAGGTCGATGGCGACCTGGCGCTGCCCCACGCTAGAATGAGAGGGTGCCCGACGACTCCCTGACCGCCGCGCCGGCCGCCGTCCCCGCCTCGCCGTTCGCCCCGCTGCGTCACCGCAACTTCCGGCTGCTGTGGACCGGGATGGTCGTCAGCAACACCGGCTCCTGGATGCAGTTCGTGGCCCTGGGCTATCTGGTCGACC
>DASUAH010000034.1:0-64383 GCA_035763885.1 Gemmatimonadales bacterium | reverse complement strand
GCGCCGGGTGAGGACGGGGGCATCGGCGGTCTCCGCCGACTCGCCGCAGTGCTCGCGCGGTCAGGACTGCCCGTCCTCTACACCCCGGGCGTCATCCATCTCGACACGGTCCCCGCGCATCGCAAGCTGAATCGGGTCGACCTGGGCACGGCGGACAAGGTGGCGGCTGCGGCGCTCGGCATTGCGGATCAGTCCCAGCGGCTGGGCTGTCCGCCGGCGGCGACGTCGTTCGTGCTGCTCGAGCTCGGCGGCGCGTTCACCGCCGCGGTGGCCGTGCACCAGGGCCGGGTCGTCGATGGTGTCGGCGGCACGAGCGGCCCGATCGGCTGGCGTTCGTGCGGGGCGTTGGACGGCGAGGTGGCCTACCTCGCGGGAGAGGTGACCAAGGCCATGCTCTTTCGCGGCGGGGCCGGATTCGTGGCGGAGCAGGACCCCTCGCAACGGGAACTGGCGCTGGACGCGTTCGCGGAGGGGGCGCTCAAGGCGGTTCGCAGCCTGCTCGTCTCGCTGCCCGCGCCCCGAGAGATCCTGCTGTCCGGCCGCTCTCTCGCCGAGCCGGGCGTTGGCGAGCGGCTGGAGCCGGGCCTCCGCGCCATCGCGCCGGTGCGCCGGCTCGACGGCTTCGCCCGAACGGCCAAGGCGGCGGCGCAGGGCGCGGCAATCCTCGCCGACGGGCTGGCCGGCGGCGCCTTTCAGCCGCTGGTGGACGGGATGCGCATCCGCGCGGCGGCGGGCACCGTGCTCGATCACCTCGCGGTGATCACTCCCGCGGCCGCGCGCCGTCGCGTGGGGCTCGCCCGGTGACCCTCCTCCTGGCCAGCGTCCGGACCATCACGGAAGCGCGCATGGCGCTCGCGGGCGGGGCCGACATCCTCGATCTCAAGGAACCGTCTGCCGGCGCGCTGGGCGCGGTAGCGGTCGATGTCGCCGCGGACGTCGTGCGATTCGTGGACGGCCGCGTGCCCGTGAGCGCCACGGTCGGCGACCTGCCGATGCAGCCCCTGCTCCTCGCCCCGGCCATCGCCGAGATGGCCGCCACCGGTGTGTCGTTCGTGAAGGTCGGACTGTTCGGCGGCGGGCCGTTCGACCCTTGCCTCGATGCGCTGGCCCGGGCCGCGCGAGCGGGCGTGAGGGTGGTGGCGGTGCTGTTCGCCGATCAGCGACCGGACCTCTCGCGGCTCGATCGGATCGCGGCCGCGGGGCTGCGCGGCGTCATGCTCGACACCGCCGACAAGCGGTCGGGCGGGCTGCGGACGCACGCAGCCGACGAGGACCTGGCCCGGTTCGTCCGCGCGGCGCGGGCGGCAGGGCTGTTCGCCGGCCTCGCGGGGTCGCTGACGCCGAGCGACATCCCGCCGCTGCTTCGGCTGGGTCCCGACTATCTCGGATTCCGCGGCGCGCTGTGCTCGGGAGGAGTGCGCGGCTCGGTGCTCGATCCCGGATCCCTGGCCGATGTGCGGCGGCGGATCCCGCGGCCGGCTCTCGCCCTCAGCTAGACCGGTCTCTGACCCGGCCGCGCCCGCTGGGCCAGCCACGCCACCGCGACCGCGGGCGCGCAGTCCGACGCCCGAACGCGCTCGGGGTCGCTGCCGGACACCAGGCTTCCGAAGTCCAGGTACGGGCGGTCGCGACCCCGCGCGAGCTCCGCCGCGACGAACCGGCCGATCCCCGCGCCGACCATGGGGGCGTCATCGGCGAGGAGCCCCCGTGAGAGCAGCCGGTCGGCTGCGTCCCCGATCGCGCGGGTTTGCGCGCGAGCCAGCCAGTCCGCGAGGGCGCGCCACGCGCCAGGCGGCGCCGAATCCAGGTCGCGACCGATCATGCGCGCCAGGCGCCGCGCGCTGCCGGGGATGGTCTTCTCGCCCCCGTCGGCGGCCGGGTGCTGGTCGGCGCCATCGGGCAGCCGTCCACCCAGTCGGTGGACGTCGGCGGTGGTCGCGAAGCACTCGGCCATCAGGGGCACCCACTCGCCCCCGAACGGGACGTGGGGGACCAAAGCCATGACCGGCGTGCGCACGACGCCGGTGTAGAGCAGCTCCCCCGCAGCCAGGCGCTCGCCGTCGTCGCGGCCGCGCGCCCGGACGCAGCCGCCCTCCACGAGCACCAGATCGGTAGTCGTGCTGCCGATGTCGACGAGCAGCGCGGCAGGGACGCGCGCGGCGACCAGCGAGGCGCTCGCCATCCAGTTCGCGGAAGCGATCCGGCCGGCCGCGGTGCCGGCCCGGTCGGCCTCGAGGAAGCCATCGGCACCCGCGTACAGCCACAGGGCGGCAGTGGACACGTGCTCGCGCATCGCCGTGACCAGCCGGGCCACGCCCTCCCGGCGGTCGCCGAAGAGATCGACCATCTCGCCCGTCATCGTCACGGCGTGGACGGAGGCGCGGCCCAGCTCCGCTGCCGCCCGCTCCAGGGCGGCATCGAGATGGTGCATCCCCTGCCACAGGGGGCAGGGGATCTGCAGCACCCGCTCGACCGCGCCCGAGCCACCCAGGCGCGCGGCCTTGAGGTGGGCGCCGCCGAGATCCCAGCCGATCACGGGCTCGGCGTTCACGTCCGGGCCGCGAGCGCGATCTGCACCGGCCTGCCGCGCGCCGGCCGCCGCCAGCCGGACCGGCGGCCGTGCGGCCGCAGGAGGTCGAGCACCAGGGCGGCGGCATTGATGCCCAGGGCTGCGCGCAGGCCGCAGTAGGAGGTGGTGACTCGCGGGTTGATCTCCAGCACGACCGGGCCGCCGCTGGTGTGAATCAGGTCGATCCCCACGTAGCCCCAGAGCCCCGGGATGGCGGCTGCGACGGCTTCGCCCAGCGCGGCCAACCGCCCCGCGGGGTCGCGGATTGCGTTCACCCCAAGACCGTCGAGGATGATCCGCCCGTCCGCGATGCGCACGTCCTGACGGTTGCACGCGAGCAGGAGCGCCCCGCCATCGCCGCAGAGGAGCGAGAGGCTCGCCGGGGCGCCGTCGATCCAGGGCTGCGCTACCAGCCTGTGGGGGTCGGCGGCGAGGCGCTCACGCGCGGCGCGCCGGTCGGGAACGACGAACGTGTCGTCGCACCCGGCTCCGTCGTCGGGCTTCACAACCCACGGCCCGGGGAGGCGCGGCAACTCCTCGGAAGCCGCGAAGGTCGGGACGACGGGAACGCCCGCGGCGCTCAGCACGGCCGCCGTCGCGCGCTTGCTGGCCGCGAGGCGAACGGCATCGGGCCCGCAGCCGAGCAGGCGCCGCCCCGAGCGGACGGTGGCGCGGGCCAGGCGCTCGAGCGCCCCGCCGGCCTCCGGCGCGATCGGCCAGGTCGCGTCCGACGCGTCCAGCCCGCGCGTATAGACCGCGAGCGGATCATCGCCCGGGGCTGCCACGATGGTCTCGACACCGGGCACCGGGGCCAGCCGCGAATCCCGGCTCGCCAGCAGGACGATGCCCGGCAGCTCCGCCAGATCGTCGAGCAGCGCGCGCAGCATCATCCCGCCCTCGCGCGCCAGGCTCGGCGGCAGCGGCTGCCGGGCGAGCCCGCCTCCGGTGATGAACTCGTAGACGAAGATCTTCACGCGCTGGCGGCCGCCGCCGCTCGCGGCCGGTCGCCGAGCCGCCGCGAGACGAAATCGTCGACCAGACAGTCGGCGATATCGACTTGGGTCACGCCCTGCAGGCCCTTCCACGCGGGGACGCCATTGACCTCCAGCACCTGCAGCCGGCCGTCGCCGCCGCGCACCAGATCCACGCCGGCGTAGTCGGCCCCGACCGCGCGACAGGCGGCCACCGCGAGGCGTTCCAGCTCGTGCTCGAGCTCGGCCGCCTCGCAGCGCGCCCCCTGGGCCACGTTGTTGACCCAGCTGGTACCGCGCCGCACCATCGCGGCCACCGCCGCGCCGGCGATGACGAACACCCGCCAGTCGTGCCATCCCTCGTTGGCGGGGCCGGTCTCGACGTAGCGTTGGAGGTACCAGACGCCATTGCATTCCGACGCGTCGGGGATGTCCATGCCGGCCACCAGGCGCCTCAGCCCCACGCCCTGCGAGCCGAACAGGGGCTTGGCGACGACCTCCTGGCCCGCGGCGGTTTCACGCCGCAGGAACGCGCGCGCGTGGTCGGGCGTCTCGGTGACGCAGGTGGCGGGGGTAGGCAGGCCCGCGCGGGCGAGCAGGAAGCTGGTCATTCCCTTGTCGACGGTCCGCTCGATGGCGCGGCCGTCGTTGTACACCGGAATGCCCAGCGCCCGGAGCGCGTGCAGCACGTCCAGGCGCAGCACGACCTGCTCCAGTGTGCCGCCCGGGACCCCGCGGACGAATACGCCGTCCGGCAGGCGCTGCTCGAACCCGGGGATGAACAGGCCGTGGCAGCCGTGTTGCAGGTCGATGCGGCAGTCGCGCAGGCTGACGTAGCGCACCTCTCCGTGGCGGGCCTCGAACGCGCGCCGCAGCCGGGCGCCGTGCCAGCCGGGATCGTCCGTGATGATGGCGACGCGCAGCGTCACGCGATCCCTCCTGTCATGCCGCCCGGCCGAGCAGCGCGGTCTGGATGATGGTCCGGCGGCGATGGACCAGCGCCAACGCCCGCTCGGCGTTGGGGGCCGCCCCGTGGACGGTACACACCGGGTCGCCCGGGTCGAACCGCGTCCCCGGCGCCGGGACGTCGCGGCACCAGTCGGGAAAGCTGAACGCCCGGCTCACGCGCCCGGGGCCGCTGAGGTAGACGACGGCGTGGGCGCGCACCGCGCGCGGACGCGCGGCACGCTCCGGCAGCTCGCCCCGGCAGGCGCGAAGGTGCCAGTCGAACAGCCCGCGGGAGTAATCCGCATCGTAGAGCTCCAGCGTGGCGGTGGGGCGCGGGTTCACCTCGAGCGCGAGCCAGGCATCGCCCCGCTGGAGAAAATCCAGGCCGTTCAGCCCGACCAGACCGGTCGCCGCCACCAGCCGGTCGAGTCGGGCCCGCAGATCGGACTCGACCGCGGCCGGGAGACCAACGCCGCCGATCGCGCCACCGTAAAGAAACGGCCGTCCGGGCCGCGCGGCCATCGTCCACTGCGCGCTGAACCCGAGGACGCAGGCGCGTCGGCCGTCGGCCAGAAAGAGCGCCGAGAGGGACCGGCCCCGCGCGAAGCGCTGGAAGTACGCGCCGGCCGGCGCCCGACCCCGGTCGGCCCGGCGCACGTGCGCGCCCCCGGCTCCACCCGGCTCCTTGACCAGCCATGCCGCGGGGCTGGCCGGCGGCCGGAACCGCACCGGGGGATAGCGGATGCCGAGGCGGTCGAGGAGCGGAAAGAATCGCCGCGGGTCCTTCACGGCGGCGACCACCGCGGGCTGGTTCCCGTACAGCCGGCGACCGGCGGCGAGTCGCCCGAGCAGCGCCGTGCGACCCTCGAATCCGGAGCCGTACACCAGGCCGGCACACCGTGCGGGCGGGGCCAGCGTGCCCGCGGCGCCGAGCAGCGCAGTGCCGTCGAAACGGATCCCGCGCGGGCTCATCACAGCGCGAGAGGCGGCGGCGAGCGCGCGGGTGTCCTGGTCTGCGAAGCAGTCGAGCACGACGGTGGCATGCCCGCCCCGCGCGGCGGAGGCGGCCAGCGCGCGGCCGGTCACCGCGGCGACGAGGTACGGATGGGATCCGACAGCGGTGCGATTCGGCATTGCGATGGCGGCGGAACTATACATCTTAGTGAGTGTTTATGTCCTCCGCGAGCACGTCCGCGCCTTCCCCGTCGCACGAAATCGGCAACGTCGCGTGCCCGTTCTGCGGGCTCACGTGCGACGATCTCGTCGTCGCGCGAGACGGGGGGCGGCTGTGCGTGCGCGCCAACGGCTGTCCCATCAGCGTGTCCGCGTTCGAGCAGGCGTCGCTGCCTCGCGACGCCGAGCCCCGCGTAGGCGGGCGGGCGGCGACGCTGCCGGAGGCCGCGGCCGAGGCGGCCCGGCTGCTGCGGGGCGCACGGCAGCCGCTCTTCGCCGGCCTCGCGACCGATGTCGCCGGCGCGCGCGCGGCCGGGCGCCTCGCCGACCGGTGCGGCGGGGTGCTGGATCACATGAACTCCCCCGCGGTGCTGCGGAACATACTGGTGCTGCAGGACGGCGGCTGGATGACGACTACGCTGTCGGAGGTCCGCAACCGCGCCGACCTCCTCGTCGTGGCCGGCAGCGACATCACCCGCCGGTTTCCCCGCTTCTTCGAGCGGTGCATCGCCAACCGCGAGACCCTGTTCGGCACCGACCGCCGCTGCGAGGTGGTGTTCGTCGGGAGCGACGTGCCGGAGGGGCTGACCCTCCCGGGCCCCGCTCCGGCGGCCATCCCCTGTGCGCCGGCGCGGCTGCCCGAGGCGTTCGGGCTGCTGCGCGCGCTGGTCGCCGGACGCGCGGTGCAGGCGCGCGAGGTGGCGGGCGTGCCGCTTCCGGTCTGGATGGAGCTCGCCGGCCGGATGCGATCCGCCCGCTACGGCGTGGTGGCGTGGGCCGCCGCCGATCTCGACTTTCCGCACGCCGACCTCGCGGTGCAGGCGATCTGTGAGCTGGTCATGGATCTCAATCGCACGACGCGATTCAGCGGACTGCCGCTGGGCGGCAGCGACGGCGACATCACGAGCGACAACGTGCACGTGTGGCAGACCGGCTACGGCTTCCGGACCTCGTTCGGCTGCGGGTTTCCGGAAGCCGACGCGTACCTCTATTCGGCTCCGCGCCTGCTGGAGGGCGGCGAGGCCGACGTGCTGGTGTGGATCTCCAGCTTCGACCCGACCCGGGGGCCGCCCCGCAGCACGGTCCCGACTGTGGTACTGGGCCGCGCCGGGATGGCGCTCGATCGCGAGCCGGAGGTGTTCGTCCCGGTGGGGACGCCCGGGATCGACCATGCCGGCCATCTCTTTCGCACCGACCGGGTGGTGACCCTGCCTCTCCGCCGGCTGCGCGATTCGGCGCTGCCGAGCGTAGCACAGGTACTGGACGCCATCGAGGCCGCGCTCTAGCCGTCGGCGCGACCGGTTCCGCTCGTCCCCCGTCCCAGGTTCCCGCCCAACCCGGGTTGACCCGATGCTGCTGAAACTGAAGGGTGGCCGGCTGTACGACCCGGCGCATGCGGTCGCCGGCCAGGTGCGCGACGTCTACGTGCGCGGGGACCGCATCGTCCCGCCGCCGGGGGCGAGGCAGCGGATCGACCGCGAGTACGACCTGACCGGCCGGATCGTGATGCCAGGCGCGATCGACATCCATACGCACATCGGCGGCGGCAAGGTCAATCTCGCACGGGCCATGCTGCCGGAGGACCACCGGGCCGACCCGGTGGCGCGCGCCGAGCTGACCCGTGCGTCCAGCGGGCACGCGGCGCCCGGAACCTTCGCCGCGGGCTATCGCTACGCCACGATGGGATACACCACCTGCTTCGAGCCCGCGATCCTGCCGGTCAACGCCCGCCAGGCGCATCTGGAGATGGGGGACACGCCGATCGTGGACAAGGGCGGCTACGCCATGCTGGGGAGCGACGACTTCCTGTTGCGCCTGCTCGCGGCCGGCGAGGAGCAGGCCGTGATCAACGATTACGTGGCGTGGACCCTCCACGCGACGCGCTGTATCGGCATCAAGGTCGTGAACCCGGGCGGCATCTCGGCGTTCAAGTTCAACCAGCGGAAGCTGGACCTCGACGAGCGGCACGTTTACTACCAGGTTACGCCCCGGGACATCGTTCGCGTGCTCGCCCGCGCGGTTGACGACCTGGGCGTGCCGCACCCGCTCCACGTGCACGCCAGCAACCTCGGCGTGCCCGGCAACCTCGCGACGACGCTGGACACGATGCGCGCGGCGGAGGGGCTCCCCATCCACCTCACCCACATCCAGTTCCACAGCTACGGCACCGAGGGGGACCGGAAATTCTCTTCGGGAGCCGCGCGCGTCGCCGAGGCGATCAACCGCCAGCCGAACGTGAGCTGCGACGTGGGGCAGATCATGTTCGGCCAGACGGTGACCGCCTCGGGCGACACGATGGCCCAGTATCGCAACGTCCCCCACGGCCATCCCCGCAAAGCCGTCATCATGGACATCGAGTGCGATGCCGGGTGTGGAGTCGTACCGTTCCGCTACCGCGACAAGAACTTCGTCAACGCGCTCCAGTGGGCGGTCGGACTCGAGATCTTCCTCCTGGTGAGCGACCCCTGGCGCGTGTTCCTCACGACCGATCACCCCAACGGCGCGCCGTTCACCAGCTACCCCGAGCTCATCCGCCTGCTCATGGACCGGTCCTTCCGGAACGAGCGGCTGGCGCTCATTCAGCCGGACGCGCGGGCCATGACCACGCTGGGCACCATCGACCGCGAGTACTCCCTGTACGAGATCGCGATCCTCACGCGGGCGGCGCCGGCGCGGATCCTCGGCCTGAGCGACCGCGGCCATCTGGGTCCCGGCGCCGCGGCCGACATCACGGTCTATCGCGACCAGCCCGACCGCGAGCGGATGTTCGCGGCGCCCGAGTACGTGTTCAAGGACGGCGAGCTGGTGGCTCGCAACGGGACCATCGTGGGCGTCACCTGGGGACGATTCCACACCGTGGCGCCGGGGTTCGACCGTGGCATCGAGCGGCGCCTCCAGAGCTACTTCGAGCGGTTTCACACCATTCGCGCGGAGAACTTCCGCATCGCCGAGGAGGAGATGTTGGCCTTCGGGCACGGCGCCGGCGTGGTCACTCACCCCTGCCGGCGCTGACCCCGATGATCATCAACGGTGTCACGATCGACGACGCGTTCGCGGAGGCCTTCGACATGAAGGCCACGCGGTTTCTCATCACCGCCCAGGACCTGGAGTGGGCCTACCATGCCGCGACCGCGGCCACGGGCTTCGCGACCTCGGTGATCGGATGCGGCTGCGAGGCCGGCATCGAGCGCGAGCTGACGGCCGAGGAGACGCCCGACGGTCGCCCCGGGATCTCGGTGCTGCTCTTCGCGGTGTCTGCCAAAGAGCTGACGAAGCAGCTCGAGCGCCGGGTCGGGCAGTGCGTGTTGACCTCCCCGACGAGCGCGGTCTTCGCGGGCGTGGAGGGGGGCGAGCCGCTGCCGCTCGGCAAGTACCTTCGCTTCTTCGGGGACGGGTTCCAGACCTCGAAGCTGATCGGCGGCCAGCGGTACTGGCGGATTCCCGTGATGGACGGAGATTTCCTGATCCAGGATACGACCAGCATGGTGAATGGGGTGGGCGGCGGCAACTTCCTCGTGCTGGCCGAGTCGCAGGCGCAGGCGCTCGGCGCGTGCGAGGCGGCGGTGGCCGCGATGCGGCAGATTCCGAACGTGATCATGCCATTCCCCGGCGGGGTGGTCCGCTCGGGCTCGAAGCTGGGCTCGAAATACGCGACGCTCCGTGCGTCCACCAACGACGCGTTCTGCCCCACCATCCGGGGCGTGACCGCCACCCAGCTCACCCCCGACGTCGGAGCGGTCATGGAGATCGTCATCGATGGCCTCCGGCCGCCCGATGTCGCCGCCGCGATGCGGACCGGCATCCAGGCGGTCCTGAAGCTCGGCGCAGAGCACGGGATCCGCCGGGTCAGCGCCGGCGACTACGGCGGCAAGCTCGGCCGGCACCATTTCCGCCTCCACCAGATCCTCGCATGACTCAGAACCTCGGCACGGCGGAGAACCCCCTCCGCGTAGCGATCGTGGGGTCGGGCCCCAGTGGCTTCTACGCAGCGGAGGCCCTGTTCCGCTCTGACGCCACCGTGCTCGTGGACATGTTCGAGCGGCTCCCCGCCCCGTTCGGACTCGTACGCCACGGCGTAGCCCCGGATCACGCCAAGCTCAAGGAAGCAATCCGGGTGTACGAGGGCATCGCCCGCACACCCGGCTTCCGGTTCCTGGGGAATGTCAGCGTCGGCCGCGATGTGACCGTGGAGGACCTGCGCCGGGCGTACCACGCCGTGGTGTTCTGCTGTGGCGCCGAAAGCGACCGCCGCCTGGGGATTCCGGGAGAGGACCTGCCCGGCAGCTACACGGCGACCGAGTTCGTCGGCTGGTACAATGGGCACCCCGACTACCGGGACCGGCAGTTCGACCTGAGCCGGGAGGTGGCCGTCATCATCGGGCAGGGGAACGTGGCGATCGACGTCTGCAGGATCCTCGCGAAGACCGTGGACGAGCTCAAGCACACCGACATCACCGAGCACGCGCTCGAGGCCCTGGCCGAGAGCCGTATCCGCGAGATTCACCTGGTGGGCCGCCGAGGACCCGCGCAGGCGAAGTTCACCACCAAGGAGTTCCGGGAGCTGGGAGAGCTGAGCGAGTGCGAGCCGGTGGTGGACCCCGCCGATCTCGCGCTCAATCCGGAGAGCCTCGCGGAGCTGGAGGAGCGCGCCGGGTCCACCGCCAAGAAGAACATCGAGGTGCTGCAGGGCTTCGTCTCCCGGCCGAGCCGCGGCTGCCCGCGGCGGATCTTCCTGCGGTTCCTGCTAAGCCCGGTGGAGCTGAAGGGAGGGGATCACATGGAGCGCGTGGTGTTCGAGCGCAACCGGCTGGAGGGGCCGCCGTTCCAGCAGAGCGCGCGGGGCACCGGCGAGCACATCGAGCAGCCCTGCGGAATCCTGTTCCGCAGCATCGGGTACCGGGGGGTGGCGATTCCGGGCGTACCCTTCGACGCCCGGCAGGGCGTCTTCCCGTCACGCGACGGACGGATCGTCGAGCCGAGTGGAGCCGCCATCCCGGGGCTGTACGCGGCGGGCTGGATCAAGCGCGGTCCCACCGGCATCATCGGGACGAACCGGGCCGATGGCGTGGCCACGGTGAAGACCCTGCTGGCAGACCTTCCGGGCCTCGATTCCGTCCCCAAACCGGGGGCGGACGGGTTGGTCCTCGCCCGCGGGGCCGAGAACCACGGTCCGGTGAGCTGGAACGACTGGCTGGTCATCGACCGAGCCGAGATCGAGCGGGGGGAACCCCGGAGCAAGCCCCGGGAGAAATTCACCCGGGTGCAGGAGATGCTGGCCCAGCTCAAGCGCCCCACTTGATACCGGGGAAACCCGGGTGTAAGTAGGGAATCATCCACCACCCGCGGGGCGTATGCCTGAGGTGATGACCCTGATCGGCGGGCGCTCCAGCAAGCAGGGGACCTCCCTGTGCGCCGGAAAGCTCGGCGCGGAATACGTGGACCTGACGACCACCGTCGAGATGAACGTCGAGGACATGGCCCGTCTCGGGCTGGCGAACAACAGCCGGGTGCGGCTGCGGACGCCGGGCGGGGAGACCGTCGTACGGTGCAAGAGTCGCGAGACCAAGGACTTGCCGCCTGGCGTCCTGTTCATGGCCTACGGGCCCGCGTCCAGCGAGCTCATGGCGAGTGACACGGCGGCGAGCGGGATGCCCATCTCCAAGAACCTCGAGGTGGAGGTGGAGCCGGTGCGGGAGGACGCGTCGCCCTCTGGAGGAGTAGCGGGATGAGCGAAAACACCCGGGTGGTCGAGAACGCCACCTGCACGTTCTGCGGCTGCGTGTGCGACGACATGGTGCTGACCGTGGACCTCGAGCACAAGCGCATCACCAAGGCCGAAAACGCCTGCGTGCTCGGGAAGGCGTGGTTCCGGGAGCACGGCGTGGAGGCGCGCCCGGCAGCGCTGATCGGGGGCCGGGAGGCCACGGTCGAGGACGCGATCGAGGAAGCGGCGCAGATCCTCGCCACGGCCCGGTTCCCCATCATCTACGGGCTCTCGGATACGACCTGCGAGGCGCAGCGGGTCGCCGTGTCCATCGGCGACATGATCGGGGGCACGGTGGACACCACGACCTCGGTCTGCCACGGCCCGTCGGGGATCGCGTTCCAGGGCGTGGGCGAGAGCACCGCCTCGCTGGGCGAGATCAAGAACCGCGCCGACATGGTCGTCTTCTGGGGAGGGAACCCGGCCGAGGCGCACCCGCGGCTCTTCACCCGCTACGCGGTGACCGCGAAGGGCCTGTACACGCCCAACGGCCGGAAGGACCGGACGGTGGTGCTGGTCGACGTGCGTCGCACGGCGAGCACGCCGGTGGCCGACATCTTCATCCAGGTCAAGCCCCGGACCGATTTCGAGGTGCTGTGGGCGCTCCGCGCCCTGGTCAGGGGGCGCAAGGTCGATCCGTCGATCGAGCGGCGGACCGGCGTGTCGCTCGCCGTCCTCGAGGATCTCGTCGCGCGGATGAAGAGCTGCCGCTACGGCGCGCTGCTGTTCGGCATGGGTCTCACGATGAACCGCGGGCGGCACTTCAACTCCGGTGCGCTGCTCGCGCTGGCGACGGACCTCAACGAGTTCGCGCACTGGGTTGCCAAGCCCGTGCGGGGGCACGGCAACGTGACCGGGGCGGACAACGTGGTGTCGTGGCAGACCGGCTTCCCGTTCGGGGTGAACTTCAGCCGCGGCTTCCCCCGGTTCAACCCGGGCGAGTTCACCACGGTGGACACCCTGTCGCGCGGCGACGCCGACGCGGCGCTGATCATCGCGAGCGATCCCGCGTCCAATTTCCCGAAGGCGGCGATCGAGCACCTCCGGCATATCCCCGTCATCACGCTCGACCCCAAGGTCACCCACACGAGCCAGCTGGCACGGGTGGCGTTCACCACGGCCACCTACGGCATCAACGTGACCGGGACGGTGTACCGCATGGATGACGTGCCGATCACGCTGCGGCCGGCGTTCGACTCGCCGTACCCGAGCGACCAGGAGATCCTCACCGGCATCCGTGACCGGGTGCGTGCGCTCCTCGGCGGCAACCGCCTCCCGCCCGCGGTGAGTCTGCCCGGCGCATCCGCCTAGCCGGACGGCCGAGCGGATCATGGGATCGTCGCTCCGCATCATCAACGGCCGGGTCTACGACCCGGCCAACGGCGTGGACGGCGCCGTGCGGGACATCTGCATCCGCGACGGCAGGATCGCCGCCGATGCGCCGCCGGACGCGAAGACGATCGATGCCCGCGGCATGGTCGTGATGCCCGGCGGCGTGGACATCCATTGCCACATCGCCGGCCCCAAGGTCAATCTCGCCCGCAAGGTCCAGCCCGAAGATCACCGGCGCGACGTGCATCCGCGCACCCGGTTCACCCGCTCGGGAACCGGCGGCACGGTGCCCTCCACCTTCGCGACGGGCTACCGCTACGCCGCGCTGGGCTACACCGCGGCAATGGAGGCGGCCGTCACTCCGCTGGGCGCGCGCCACACCCTCGAGGAGCTGCACGACACGCCGGTGATCGACAAGGGGTTCTACGTTCTGGTGGGCAACAGCGTGCTCCTCTACCGACTCCTGCAGGAGGGACGGCGGGAGGAGTTCCGGCACGCGCTCGCCTGGTGGCTGAACGCCACGAAGGCATACGCACCGAAGCTGGTGAATCCGGGCGGCGACGAGCTGTGGAAGGGCCAGGGGCACGGGAACATCACCCGGCTGGACGACAAGATCGGCCCCTTCGACCTCACCCCGAGCACTGTGATCGGCGCGTTCATCGAGGCCGCCAACGAGCTGGGGCTGCCCCACCCGGTGCACATCCACTGCAACAATCTGGGCCACAGCGGCAACGCTGACACGACGCTCGAGACGATGCGGATCGCCGACGGCCGGCGTGCCCACATCGCCCACATCCAGTTCCACAGCTACGGCTCCGTCGCCGGCAAGAGCCACGACAACCCAACCTCGCGGGCGCGGGACATCGCCGAGTACATAAACACGCATCCGAACATCAGCGCCGATGTGGGCGCGGTCATGTTCGGGCGGGCGACGATCATGACCGCGGACGCCCCCGCCGTCTACATGCTGCGGCAGTTCGGCGGCGCGAAGTGGGTAAACGCCGACACCGAGCACGAGAGCGGGTGCGGGATCATCCCGTT
This sequence comes from Gemmatimonadales bacterium, assembly GCA_035763885.1. Taxonomy (GTDB): domain Bacteria; phylum Gemmatimonadota; class Gemmatimonadetes; order Gemmatimonadales; family GWC2-71-9; genus DASQPE01. The sequence goes on along the minus strand of DASUAH010000034.1, from coordinate 50,585 downwards.
CACCTATCAGGACCGGGTCTACACCAACGCGCTCCAGTGGGCGATCGGCCTCGAGCTGTTCCTGCTGTCGGACGATCCCTGGCGCATGGTGTTCTCCACCGACCACCCCAACGGAGGATCCTTCACCAGCTATCCCCGGCTCATCCGGCTGCTCATGGACCGCGAGTACCGCAAGGAGCAGATGGCCGTGGTGAACCAGAAGGCTCTCGAACACAGCGGGTTGCGCGACTGCCAGGACCGCGAGTACTCGCTCTACGAGATCGCGATCGTCACCCGGGCCGGCCCGGCGCGGCTCCTCGGCCTCGCGAGCAAGGGCCATCTCGGCGTCGGGGCCGACGCCGACGTGACCATCTACGAGGAGGACGCGGACAAGGAGAAGATGTTCGCGGCCCCGCGGTACGTGCTCAAGGACGGCGTCGTGATCATCGAGGACCACGAGTTCCGCGCCGACCACGAGGGGCGGGTGTACCACGTGGCGCCCGACTACGACGCCGGCATCGAGCAGGTGATCGAGCCGTTCTTCGACGACTACTACACCATCCAGTTCCGGAACTACGCCGTGGACGACCGGTACGTGCCCCACGGCGAGGTGGTTCCCACGATGCAGCAGGCGGCTGCCGCCGGGGCCGCCCGGCCGTGACGCTGGAGCTCACCCTCCACACCGCTCCGGCGGTGCCGCTCGAGGCCGAGGTTCTGAGCCCGGCCCGGCTGTCCGGGCTGTCCGGGCGCGACGTCGCGAAGCTGGGCGTCGTATATGGCAACCAGCGCGCGGAGCTGGGCGAGTTCTTCCGCGTGACCGGCTCGGCCAACGGCGAGCTGCGCCTCACCGGCGACCTCTCGCGGATCAAGCAGGTTGGCGCGGGGATGGCTGCCGGCCGGGTGCTGGTGCACGGGCCGGTCGGCATGCACCTCGGAGCGGGCATGAGCGGCGGCGAGATCATCGTGGAGGGCGACGCCGGCGACTGGGTGGGCCCGGACATGACGGGCGGACGCATCGTCGTCCGGGGCAACGCCGGGCACATGGTCGGCAGCGCCTGCCGGGGCAGCGCGGTTGGGATCCGGGGCGGCGAGATCCTCGTCTTCGGCAGCGCGGGGAACGAGGTCGGCGCCGGCATGCGGCGCGGGCTCATCGCCGTAGGCGGCGATTGCGCCGATTTCGCCGGCGTGAACATGCTCGCCGGGACGGTCGTCGTCCTGGGCTCGCTCGGCTGGCGGGCGGGGGCGGGCCTGCGGCGCGGCTCGATCGTGGCCATGCACCCCGCGGAGCTGCTGCCGACGTTCAGCTACTCGTGCACCTACCAGCCCCCTTTCCTCCGCCCGTATCTTCACTACCTTCGCCGGCTCGGCTTTGGCATCACCGACGCGATGCTGGACGGGACGTACCAGCGCTGGTGCGGCGACGCGGTGGAGCTGAATCGCGGCGAGGTGCTGCTGCTCGACGCCGCGGCACCCTCGGCGCCGAACTGAGCTGTCCGCGGCCGCACCGCCGCCGCTCCAGGACCCCGCATGAGCACGCTCCGCCTGACGCTGCGCGAGCCGCCCGCCCAGCGTGTCGACCTGTCGCCGCTGTCTGCCGACCACCTCGCCGGCAAGACCCCGGCGCAGGTGGCCGCAATCGAGCTCGCGACCGGCAACCGCAAGATTCGGGTGGACGACCTGTTCACCATTGCCGGCGATTTCGGATCGGAGCTCGAGATCCGGGGCGGATGCGAGAAGCTGGATCGGATCGGCGCGGGAATGACGCACGGACACGTCATCGTCCGGGGCGACGCGGGCGCGTACGTCGGAGCCGGGATGCGCGGGGGGGTTGTCGAGGTGCACGGGAGCGTCGGCGCCCGTGCCGCATGCGCAATGCGGGGCGGCGTGCTCCACGTGACGGCCGACGCCGGAGACTTCCTGGCGTCGGCGCTTGCGGGCGAGCGGCGCGGCATGCGCGGGGGCACCGTCGTCGTGGGCGGCAATGCCGGCGACCGGGTGGGCGATCGCATGCGCCGGGGCATGGTGCTGATCGAAGGCGACGCAGGAGACTATTGCGCGTCCCGCATGGTGGCCGGCACCATCGCGGTGGCCGGCCGGGTGGGCGGCTTCCCGGGCCTGGCCATGCGGCGCGGCACGCTGCTGCTGCTGCAGCCGCCCGCCGCGCTCGTCGCCACCTTCAACGACTGCGGCGAGCACCCGAACCTGTTCCTCACCCTGCTGGTGCGCTCCTGGCGGACGCTCCCCGGCCGGTTCGGAACGCTCCCCGACGGGCGGCTGCGGGCGCGGCGGTACATGGGGGACCTCGGCAACGACGGCCGGGGCGAGATCCTGGTCTGGGTCTGAGCGCGGGGCGGCCACGGAGGGCTGATCATGTATCTGCGCGGCGTCTTCATCGATGACACCTTTGCCGAGGCGTTCACCGTCCGCGTAGCGCGCGTGCTCATCACGGCGCGCACGCTCCGCTGGGCCCGGGAGGCGGCGCTCAAGCTCACGGGCTTCGCGACATCGGTCATCGGGTGCAAGTGCGAGGCGGGCATCGAGCGCGAGCTCGCTCCGGCGGAGACGCCGGACGGCCGGCCGGGCGTGAGCGTGCTCGTCATGACCATGGGAAAGGACGACCTCTCCAACCGGCTGGTCGAGCGCGTGGGTCAGACGGTGCTCACCTGCCCGACCACCGCCTGCTTCGACGGGCTGCCCGATGCCCCGGACCGGATCGGCGTCGGGTCGGTGCTCCGGTTCTTCGGGGACGGCTTTCAGGCGAGCAAGGTGCTCCGCGGCGAGCGGTTCTGGCGGATCCCGGTCATGGAAGGGGAGTTCCTGGTGCAGGAGAAGTTCGGCATGCAGAAGGGCGTGGGCGGGGGGAACTTCCTGATCCTCGCCCGGAGCGCAGACGCCGCGCTGGACGCGGCGGAGGCGGCGGTGGCGGCGATGACGCCGGCGGCAGGAGTCATTCTCCCCTTTCCCGGAGGCGTGGTGCGCAGCGGGAGCAAGGTCGGCTCGCGCCGCTCGAAGAAGATGATCGCCTCGACCAACGACGCCTTCTGCCCGACGCTCCGGGCCGCCACGCAGACCGCGCTGCCCGAGGGGGTCAACTCGGTGCTCGAGATCGTGATCAACGGCCTCGACGCCGGCGCGATCAGCCGGGCGATGCGAGCCGGGATCGGCGCCGCCTGCCGCGACGGCGTGGTGTCGATCACGGCGGGCAACTACGGCGGCAAGCTCGGCCCCCATCACTTCCACCTTCGGCAGATCATGGCGGAGAGCACGGAGGCGCACGCATGACCATCGGAACGACGTCACCCAGTCTCGACGCGCTGGGTCTCAACGAGCTGGCGGTGGAGATCGCGGACGCCGTGGAGGAGAATGCCGCGCGGCTCCGCGTCCGGGTCCATCGCCTGCCCGGCGGGGCACGGGTGATCGACGCCGGAGTGGAGGTGGACGGTGGCTTCGACGCCGGCCTCGCTCTCGCCAAGATCTGCATGGGCGGCCTGGGCAACGTCGTCTACAGCCCGCTGCCCATCGGCGACCGCACCTGGCCGGGGGTCACGGTGTGGACGGACCACCCCGCGGTGGCGTGCATGGCCTCGCAGTACGCCGGCTGGGCGATCTCGGTCGGGGAATTCTTCGCGATGGGGTCCGGCCCGTTGCGGGCGCACGCCCGCGTCGAGAAGGAGCTGTTCGAGAAGCTGGAGTACGCCGAGCAGGCCGAGCAGGGCGTGCTCGTGCTCGAGGGCCGCCGGCTCCCTACCGACGCAGTCGCGGCATGGGTGGCGGCGAAGGCCGGTCTCCAGCCCTCCCAGCTCACGTTCGTCATCGCCCCCACCGCCAGCCTCGCGGGTGGCGTCCAGATCGCGGCGCGGGTGCTCGAGACCGGGCTCCACAAGATGGAGACGCTGGGGTTCGATGTGCGAAAGGTGGTCAGCGGCATGGGCATGGCGCCGATTCCTCCGGTCGCAAAGAACGACATCCGCGCGATCGGCCGCACCAACGACTGCATCCTCTACGGCGCCCAGGCGCACTTCACCGTGCGCGCCGGCGACGAGGAACTCGCCGAGCTGGCGCCGAAGGTGCCGGCGTCCTCCTCGCCCGATTGTGGCACACCGTTCTACGAGATCTTCCAGCGCTACGACGGCGACTTCTACAAGATCGACCCGCTGTTGTTCAGCCCGGCCCAGGTGCGGCTCACCAGCACGACGACCGGGCGCACCTTCAGCGCGGGCAACCTGGATCCCGCGGTGCTGACGGCGTCGTGCTATCCCGAGTAGGGTGAATGCTCACCATCATCAGCGGAGAGACCAGATGCGCCCCGCCCCCGTCGTCCTCGTGGCCCTCGCCCTCGCCTGCGGCCGAACCGCTGACAAGCCCGCCGCCTCGGCCGACTCCGCGCCGGCCCCGGCGGCCGCGGCGGGCCCGCGGGCGATCGTGACGGTGATCTACCTGCAGCCGAAGGACACGGCGGCGTTCGAGAAATACTACCGGGAGGTGCACCTGCCGCTGGTGAGCGGCGGCCAGGGTGAGATCGGGTTCACCACCGCGGAGCTGACGAAGTTCGTGTCGACACTGGATGGCAAGGAGCCGACGTTCTACCGCCAGGCGGAGCTGTACTTCGGCTCGATGGACGACCTCAGGAAGGGAACCGCCACCCCCGCATTCAAGAAGGTGGGCGACGATCTCGCGAACTTCGCGACCGGCGGTCTGATCGCCATGATCGCGACTGAAACCGGAGAAGAGAGTCCGGCCGCCTGCCGCGCGCTGGTCACGGTGATCTACGAGCACCCGAAGGACCACGCCGTGTTCGAGCGCTACTACGCCGACACCCACCTCCCCCTGGTGAGCGCCGGCCAGGGCGAGATCGGCTTCGTCCGTGCCGATCTCACGAAGTTCGAGTCGAACCTCGACGGGAGCCCGGCGGCAAAGTACCGGCAGGCCGAGCTCTGCTTCGAGTCGTCCGAGGCCGTGGCGAAGGGGACCGCCACTCCGGCGTTCAAGAAGGTGGGCGACGATCTCGCGAACTTCGCAAGCGGCGGGCTCACCGCGCTCATCGGCGTACAGCAGTAGCGCCCCGCGGCGCGCGCGCGGGCCCGATGACCCCGGCCGAAGCCGCCGCCGCCGCCCAGCTCGCCTGCCTGCTCGAGGCGAGCGCGCCGAAGCCCGGCAACGTGTCGCCCGGGCTCCATTTCCACGACACCCGCTACGAGGACTTCCTCGCCAGCGCAGTCGCCATCGCTCCGGCGATGGCGGCTGCGGGCGAGCGGTGCCTCGGCGCGACCATCCGCGCCGGGGTGGAGGCCACCCGCCGGGTCACCGGCCGCAACACGAACCTCGGCATCGTCCTGCTTCTCGCCCCGCTGTGCCGGGCGGCGCTCCGCACCGGCGGGACCCTGCGGGAGCGGGTCCGGGGCGTGCTCGCGGAGACCAGCGTCGCCGACGCGGCCGAGGCGTACGCGGCGATCCGTCTCGCGGCCCCCAGCGGGCTGGGCTCCACCGGCAGCCAGGACGTCGCCACCGAGCCGACGGTCACACTGCGGGAGGCGATGGCGCTCGCGGCCGACCGGGACAGCGTGGCCCGGGAGTATGTCACCGATTTCGCGATCACGTTCGAGCTCGGGGCCCCCGCGCTCCGGGCGGCGCGCGGCGCCGGGCTCGCCTGGACGGACGCGGTCGTGGAGGCTTACCTTGGCATCCTCGCCGCGGTGCCCGACAGCCACGTGGGCCGGAAGCTGGGGCCGGCGGCGGCAGCAGCGATCTCGCGCCGCGCCGCGGCGGTGCGCGCCGCGGGCGGAGTGCGGACCCCCGAGGGGCGGGCGGCACTCGTCGCGTTCGATGCCGAGTTGCGGGACGAGCGAAACACCCGCAACCCCGGCACCAGCGCCGACCTCGCCGCGGCGGCGATCTGTGCCGTTATCTTGGAAGACGGGTGGCACTCATCGGGAGCGCAGGCTCGTGCAGAGTAAGTTCCGCGTCGAGGTCAGCAAGGACTACCTGGTCTTCGCCTCGGCGCACTTCATCACCTTCCGCGGCCACCAGTGTGAGTCGCTTCACGGCCACAACTATCGCGTCGGCGTCGCGGTCGAGGGCACGGTCGACGCCGAGTGCCTGTTCGTGCTCGATTTCAGCGTGCTGAAGCGGATGGTACGGGGGCTGGTGGACGAGATCGACCACAAGGTCCTGCTGCCCACCCGGAACCCGAAGCTGTCGTACCGCGAGCAGGACGGGATGCTGCACGTCGACTACTTCGGCAAGGCGACATACATGTTTCCGCGGGGCGACTGTGCGCTGCTGCCGATCCCGAACAGTACGGCCGAAATGCTCGCGCAGTACCTCGGCACGGCGGTGCGCGACCAGCTCGCCCGCGAGGGGCACACCCACCTGACGCAGCTCGAGCTCGAAGTGGAGGAGAACTTCGGGCAGTCAGCGACCTACCGGGAGACGCTCGCCCCGGATTGAGCCGCCGGCCGGCGGTGCCGCAGCGCGGCCACGTCCTCCGCGGTGATCCGGCCGGCGTGAACCGCGCTCGCGACGAGGGCCCCGTCGCACCCCGCGCCCGCCATCCGCTCGAGATCCCGGCGCGTCAGCACCCCGCCACCGGCCAGCAGTCGCGCGTCCGGGCATCGCCGTCGCAGGGCCTCGACCAGGGAGAGGTCCACGCCGCAGCCCGTGCCGATCCGGCCGAGGTCGAGCACCAGCATGCTCGTCACACCGCAGTCGGCCGCCTGCCCGGCCAGGCTCACGGGATCCGGCGCCCCGCACACGTCCTGCAGCTGCGGATGGATCATCGGCGTGCCGAGCCGCAGGTCCAGCCCGAAGATCACCCGGCTCGCCCCGGCCGCGTCCACGATCGCCCGCAGGTCGGCGAACGCGTGCAGGGTCTCCAGGCCGACGACGGCATCGGACGCCCCGCAGGAGAGCACCTCCAGCACGCCGTCCGCATCGCACGCGCCGGCATCCACCAGCAGCTCGCCGGCGAAGCCGGTCTGGAACGCGGCCAGGTCCCGGATGAGCCCCCGCTGAATGGGGCCGCCCTGCAGGGCGTCGAGGTCGGCCGCATAACACACCCGCGCGCCCAGCACGTCACGGTAGGCCCGGACCAGCGCGAGCGGGTCGCCGGGGTGCTCCGGCGCCACGGCAGACTTCACCGGGGCGTAGGCCGACCGGTCGCCGCCCTGCGCGTGGACGGCCACGCCACGCGCCACATCCACTACGGGAATGATCTCCATGCGCTCCCTGGCTAGTGACCACGGCTCCGACGATGATCGGCAGGCCGATCGGCGGCGTCAACCTGAGGGCGCCTCGTTGCTCGCGATCGTCAAGGTCGGGGGCGGGCTCGCGACGGCGCGCGAGGCGCTCGAGCGGGTCGGCCGCGCCGTGGCCGCCGCCGCCGGCCGCCGTCCGGTCGTCGTCGTCCCCGGCGGCGGACCGTTCGCGGACGCGGTGCGGGAGTTCGAGCGGACCCATGGTCTCACCCCGGCCGCCGCACACTGGATGGCGATCCTCGCGATGGATCAGTACGCGTACGCGCTGGCGGATCGGGTGCCGGGATCGGTCGTGGTGCGGAGCGCGGAGGAGATCGGCGCGGCGCACCGGGCCGGGAAGGTGCCGGTGCTCGCGCCGTCGGACTGGATGCTGGCCGCGGACGTCCTGCCCCACAGCTGGAACGCGACGAGCGACAGCGTGGCCGCGTTTCTGGCGGGGGCGCTCGATGCCGGGCTCCTCGTGCTGGTCAAGCCGGTGTCCGGCGCGCCGGGCGAGCTGACGGATCCCTGCTTCCCGACGGTCGTGCCGGAACGGCTGCCAGTGGCGGTGATCGCGGCGTATGAGGTGGAGCGGCTGGGAGCGCTCATCGAAGAGCGGATGAGCGGAAGGGCTGCAGGGCCGGGGTGACGGCTGCGGGGGCGGTCGGCCGTCAGGCCGAGCGGATCCCGGTCGTGCGCCTGGAGCTCCGGATCACCGGCCGGGGTCGCGCCAGCCATTCCGCGAACCGCTCCGGCAGGACCGGCCGGCCCAGCAGGTGTCCCTGGACCTCGTCGCATCCCTGCGCCCGGAGAAAGCCGAGGTGCTCCTCGGTCTCGACGCCTTCGGCGACCACCAGGAGATCGAGCGCGTGCGCCATCGCGATGATCGCCGCTGTGATCGCGGCGTCGTCGGGCACGCTGGCGAGGTCCCGCACGAAGCAGCGATCGATCTTCAGCGTATCGACCGGGAAGTGCTTGAGGTAACTGAGGGAGGAATAGCCGGTCCCGAAGTCGTCGATGGAGAGCTGGATGCCCATGGCCCGGAGCGCCTGCAGCGCCGACACGCCCTCGTGCTGGCGTTCCATGAGCATGCTCTCGGTGAGCTCGAGGCCGAGCCACTCCGGCTCCAGTCCCGCGGCTTCCAGCGCGTCCCGCACGCCGGCGATCAGGTTGCCTTGCCGGAGCTGCCGACCGGAGAGGTTGACCACGACCCGGATCGGGGGCAGGCCCGCGCTCTGCCACCCGCGGTTCTGGGCGCACGCCGTGCGCAGCACCCACTCCCCCAGCGGCACGATCAGCCCGTTCTCCTCCGCGATGGCGATGAACTCGCCCGGGAGCAGGAGTCCCAGCGAGGGGTGGCGCCAGCGCACCAGCGCCTCCGCGCCGACGATGACGCCGGTCGCGGCCTCGACGATGGGCTGATAGTGGAGCACCAGCTCGTCGCGCTCCAGCGCCCGCCGGAGATCGTTCTCCAGGGTGAGGCGCTGCAGCGCGGTCGCGTTCATGGAGCGCGAGTAAAGCTGGTAGCCATTGCCGCCCTGATGCTTCGCCTCGTACATCGCCGTGTCGGCGTGGGCGAGCAGGGTCTCCACCTCCTCGCCGTCCTCCGGGTAGACCGCGACGCCGACACTCGCCGTCGTGAACATGTCGTGCTGGCCGAGCTGGAAGGAGGGCGCGAACACGGCGAGAATGCGCCGGGCCAGCCCGACCGCGTCTTCCGGCCGGGGCAGGCCGCCCACGAGGACGGTGAACTCGTCACCGCCGATGCGCGCCACCTCGGGCCGCGCCCGGGGGCCCGGCCCACTTTCCTCAGCCTCGCAGCAGGCGCGCAGGCGGCCGGCCACCTGGCGGAGCAGCTCGTCCCCCAGCTCATGTCCCAGCGTGTCGTTGATGCGGCCGAAGTTGTCGAGGTCGATGAAGAACGCCGCCGCAGACCGCCGGTCCCGCTTCGCCAGCGCGAGCGCCCGCGCGAGGCGCTCCTTGTAGGCCGCGCGGTTGAGCAGCCCGGTGAGGCTGTCGAAGTACGCCAGCGTGCGCACCTGATCGATCATGCGCGCGTTGGACAGCGCCACGGCGACCTGGTCGGCCAGCCGCCGGGCGTGCAGCAGGTCGTCCGGCGTCCGCGACGCGTCGGCGGCGCCGAGCACCAGCACGCCGGCAAGCTGCTGCTGGTAGGCGAGCGGCAGCACGACGAAGGAGCGGAGCCCCAGTTCGGCGAGGGGCCGCACGCACGCGGGGAGCGGATCGCCGTCGCCGAGTTCGAGCACCTCGGGAAGCGCGGCCAGCGCGCGCAGCTCACCCGGCGCGAACTCGACCCGCCTCAGCTCCGGGACCCCGGCGGCCCCGAAGCTCCTCACCCAGCTCGGCCCGGCACCGCCCCGGTCGGCCGGGAACAGGGTGATGCAGGCGCCGGCGCACGGATAGACGTCGGGGAGCCGCGCGAGCACCGCCCGGACGATGGTGGTGGCATCGGTGGCGCTGAGCACGGCACGATCGATGTCGGCGGCCGTGTCCAGCGCCCGGAACTGCCGGCCGAGCCGTGTGGCCATCGAGTTGAACGACTCCGCCAGCTCGGCGAACTCGTCGTGGCTGGTGACCGCCACACGGGTGTCGAAGTCACGGAGCGCGATGCGGCGGGTCCCCTCCTGCAGCTCCTCGAGCGGCATCAGACTCCGCCGGATCTGGCTCATGCTGAGGAGCAGCACGACGCCGGTGCAGAGTGCGATGATGAGCGCGAAGGTCGACGCAAAATCGGTCATCGGCCCGACCACAGCCTCCCTCGGCTCGCTCAGCACGATGATCCAGTCGGGAGCGCCGAACACGCTCTCGATCGGCACCGGCCAGTAGCTGGCGACCACCTCGGGTTCCACGCGAGTCGAGGACAGCCCCGCCTCGGCCGGATCCGTTGCGGCCGTATCGTCCACCGGTCCCCCCCACGCCGATGTCACCGGCGGCGGGCCGAACAGCACGTGACCCGAGTCATCCACGACCGCCAGATGCGTCGCCGGCGACGGCATGCCCTGCTCGCGCGTGCCCCACAGGTAAGCCGGGCTCACCTCCCCGACGAAGAAACCCCGCGCCTCACGCCGATCCATGCGACGCACGAGATAGATCCGCGCGGCGCCGGTGTCGGCGTGCTCGGTGACGACGAGCGTATGGCTCTCCCCGACGAACGCGCTCTCCGCGGGCGTGAGGGCGGGGACCCGGTCAAGCCGGCCGAAGACCGGCAGGCGGCGGCCGACGTCGGGTTGGAACTCGAGTGCGGCGAAGCGGCTGCGGGCGAGGAGATCGAGCCCGACGGCGAGCGCACGGCTCGCCTCCGGATCGTGGCTCGGGGCCGGAGGCGCTGGCGGGTCCCCGGCCCGACCTCGGCGGTCTTTCAGCCCCCCGAGCGCGACCCGCCCGTCTACCGGCGCGCGGGTCACTGCGCCCGTGACGCCGCCGGTACGAGCCGGCGGCCCGGCGGCGGGTGGCTCCGGGACGAGCGCGCTGCGCGCCAGCTCGGCGATGGCCGTGGGGGGGATGTTCTTGAGCGTCGCCTCGAGCAGCAGCAGCCGCTCGAAGACCGCGCGACCGAGGGCGCGGTTCGCCTGATGGAGCCGCAACTGGCTCTGGCGCTCGAGCTGGCGGGTCATGTGCCGCCAGGACAGGACCGCGAGCAGCGCCATCGGGACCACCGCGCAGCCGACGAACAGCAGCACCAGACGGCGACCGAATCGGCTGCGCAGCAGGCCCCGACCGAGCGTCATGGAGATCCAGAGCTGACGAGGTAGTTGACGACCGGGAGATGTGCCTGACAGTGGCAAACGCTATGCCCTGCCGGCGGTGTGGCGCAGGTTGTTGGCGCAGCGATACTTGCCGATGTCCGCGGGGCCGGGTCGCCCGGCTCCGTCTGGTGCTTCGCGGCACGCCCCGGCGCTCCTGCAATCGCGGCCGCCGTTCGCAAGCGGGGCTGCCCGTCCGGATGACTGCCGCGCAACGACCATCGGCGCGGCTCCCTTGTGAGATGCTAACGTCAAGATATGTTAGCGGTTAGGGGTTGGCACACTGGAACCGGTCAAGGGGGGAGGCGGCGTGGCGCAACGGGAGGGGGGCGCGGCGGAGGCCTGCGGGGGGCGCCTGGCCGGCAAGGTCGTGCTGGTGACCGGCGGATCGAGCGGCATCGGCCGGGCGATCGCGCTCGCCTGCGCACGGGAAGGAGCCGATGTCGCGCTCACGTACCGCCGCAACCTCCCGGGCGCCGACCGGACCGCTGCCGACGTGCGCGCATTCGGGCGGCGGGCGGAGGTGCTGCCCCTCGAGCTCTCGAACGACGCGCAGGTCACCGGCCTGGGTGCCGCGGCCCGAGCAGCGTTCGGCCGCGTCGACGGGTGGATCAACAATGCCGGCGCCGACATCCTGACCGCGGAGTTCGGCAGGCTGTCCCGGCGCGAGAAGCTCGACCTCGTGCTCGCCATCGACCTCCGCGCGACGATTCTCGCCTCCTGGGCCGCGGTCGAGCTGATGCGGGAGCAGCCGGCCGGCGGTACGATCGTCAATATGGCCTGGGACCACGTATCGTTCGGGATGGCGGGGGAGAACCCCGGGCTCTACGCCGCGGCCAAGGGCGGGGTGGCGAGCTTCAGCACGTCGCTCGCGCGGGACGTCGCGCCCCGCATCCGGGTGAACCTGCTCGCCCCCGGGTTCATCGAGACCGCGTTTGGCGCCAACGCCGACCCTGCCTGGCGCCAGGAAGTCATGGAGCGGACGCCGCTCGGCCGCTGGGGCACACCGGAGGATGTCGCCGCCGCGGCGGTCTATCTCGTATCCGACGAGGCGGCGTTCGTCACCGGGCAGATGATCGTAGTGAACGGCGGGGTCGTCATGTGAAGCCATCCGCCATCGGTCGGGGTGCGGCCGCTCCGCGCGGCGCGGCAACGATCGGCGGCGGACCCGGCGGCGGCGGATGGCGGATAGATGCCACGAGGAGGATCGATGCCTGCTACCAAGGAACGCACCTACACCGACGCCGAGATCAACGAGAAGCTCAAGGAGCTCCCCGGCTGGTATCTGGAGGACGGCTGGATCCGGCGGGTGTACAAGACCGACGGTTGGCCCACCACGCTGATGCTCGTCAATACGATCGGCTATCTCGCGGAAGCGGCCTATCATCACCCGGACCTCACGGTGACGTGGGGTCGGGTCATCGTGAAGCTCCAGAACCACGCCGCCGGGGGGATCACGGACAAAGACTTCGAGCTTGCCCGGAAGATCGAAGAGCACGTGCTCTGGCGGCCCAGCGGAGGCGCGCTGGAGGGGACGCCCAACAAGTGGGTGCGGTCGGGGGAGCCGCGATAGAACGGACAGACGGGCGGACGGCCGGCCGGTCAGTGCTCCCCGGGGCAGACGGTCCTCGTAGCGAAGAGCGGACCGGCCACCCGGCCGTCCCGCCGTCCGGCCGTCCGGCCATCCGCCGCGTCCTCTTCGTCACCGGCACGCTGGCCGAGCCGGCCCTCCGCCGCACCCTGGCGGACATGCACCCGCCCTTCGAGGCGCATGTCGCCGTCCTCAAGATCACGGTGGCCGCCCTGATGACCGCGCCGTGGATCGCGCGCTTCCTGCAGGTGCCCGACGGCACGGACCTCGTGCTCATTCCGGGGCTCTGCGAGGGCGATCCGGCCGTCATCGCGGAGCGGTTCGGGGTGCGCGTGGAGAAGGGACCGAAGGACCTGCGCGAGATTCCCGCCTACTTCGGCCGCGCCGCCGCGGCGCCCGATTACGGCGCCTACAGCATCGAGATCCTGGCCGAGATCAACAACGCGGCGAAGTTGTCGCGCGACGCGATCCGCGCCGCCGCGGAGCGGTACCGCGCGGACGGCGCCGACATCATCGATCTCGGGTGCACCCCGGGTGCGTCCTTCCCGCACCTCGGCGAGTCGGTGCGCGAGCTCCGCGGCGCGGGGCTCCGCGTGAGCATCGATTCCTTCGATCCGGACGAGATCCGGACCGCGGTCGCGGCCGGCGCCGAGCTCGTGCTCAGCGTGAACGCCACGAACCTCGACGTGGCGCAGGACGTCGCCGAGGGTGGCGGGAAGGTCGTGGTGATCCCGGACTTCGGCGCGGGACTCGATACGCTCGACCGGAGCATCGCGGCGCTCGAGCGTTGGGGGGTGCCGTATTTGGTCGATCCGGTCATCGAGCCGATCGGCTTCGGCTTCATGGCGTCCCTGGAGCGGTACGCCGAGGTGCGCCGGCGCCATCCGGACGCGGCGCAGCTCATGGGAGTGGGCAACATCACCGAGCTCACTGCGGCGGACACCACCGGCGTGAACGCCGTATTGATGGCGATCGCGGAGGAGGTCGGCGTCCGCGCCGTGCTCACGACCGAGGTGATCCCGTGGGCCCGCGGGTCGGTGCGCGAGCTCGACGTCGCGCGACGCCTGATGCACTACGCCGTGCGAGAACGGCGGGTCCCCAAGGGGGTGGACGACCGGCTGGTCACGGTGAAGGATCCCGAGGTGCTCGGCTACAGCGAGGCCGAGCTGCGCGAGCTGCACGCCGCGGTGAAGGACCCGAACTTCCGGATCTTCGCCGACCGCGACGCGATCACCGTCTTCAACAACGAGATCTTCGTGCGCGGCACCGACGTCCAGGCCATCTTCGCCCAGCTGGGCGTCGATGAGCCCATGCACGCCTTCTACCTCGGCCGGGAGCTGATGAAGGCCAGGCTCGCGCTGCAGCTGGGCAAGACCTACCGGCAGGAAGGGGCACTCAGCTGGGGCTATCTGACGCCCCCGGACGATCCCCGCGCCGAGCACGTCAAGCTCACCCAGCGGTCGCGCCGGGCCGCGCGCGCCGCGGAAACCGAGTGAGCCGCGCGGTGCCGTTGGTCGAGCCGCTCGCCTCCGTGCCGGATCCGGCCGACGCGGCGGAGCGCTTCGCCGACCTTCCGCTGGTGCTCCTCCTCGACAGCACCGCCGATCACGAGCGCACCGGGCGCTACAGCTTCCTCTGCGCGGACCCGTGTGTCGTCGTCCGCAGCAAGGGCTCCGCCACCGAGAGGATGGATGCCGGCGGGCGCCGGACCCGCAGCGGCGGGGACGCCCTCGCCGCGATCGCCGCCGAGCTGGCCCCGTTCGCCGCGCCCGGGGTGGCGGGTCTGCCGCCGTTCCAGGGCGGGGCGGCGGGCTACATCGCGTACGACTGGGGCAGCACCCTCGAGCGGCTGCCGGCGCCGCGCTACGACGACCTCGCAATGCCCGACGTGCTGCTGGGCGTGTACGACTGGGTGATCGCCTGGGACCACTGCGAGGGGTCGGCGTGGATCGTGTCGACCGGAATGCCGCTCGACGGGGCCGCACGCACCCGGAGGGCCGGGGAACGACTGGCACTCGTGCGCGGGCGCTTGGCGAGCGGCGAGCGGACGAGCCGTACCCCGCAGCTCCCTCCCGCTCCTCGGCTGGTCGCCTCCTCCGACGGCGCCCCATCGTTCCCGGTCTACGGCGTCGAGAGCGCCGAGCAGATCGGACTCCGCTCCACGTTCACCCATCGCGGCTATCTGTCCGCCGTCGCGCGGGTGCGCGAGTACATCCTCGCGGGCGACATCTTCCAGGCCAATCTGTCGCAGCGGTTCGAGGCGCCGCTCGGAGAGCACCCATGGTCGCTCTATCGCCGCCTCCGGCGGCAGAACCCGGCCGCGTTCGGGGCGTGGTTCGACGCCGGCGACCATCAGATTCTCAGCGTCTCACCGGAGCGATTCCTCCGCCTCTCCGGCACCCATGTCGAGACCCGCCCGATCAAGGGCACCCGCCCGCGCGGGCTGGGCCCCATGCACGACGCCCTGCTCAGCCAGGTGCTGGCCGAGAGCGACAAGGACCGCGCGGAGAACGTGATGATCGTGGATCTGCTCCGGAACGACCTCTCGCGCGTCTGCCGGCCCGGGACGGTCCGCGTACCCGAGCTCTTCGCCCTCGAGCACCATCCGACCGTGCACCACCTGGTCTCGACCGTGGTCGGCGAGCTCGAGCCCGGGGCCGATCCGGTCGCACTCATCCGCGCCGCGTTTCCCGGCGGCTCGATCACCGGTGCCCCCAAGGTGCGCGCGATGGAGATCATCGCCGAGCTGGAGCCGACGCGGCGCGGCGTGTACTGCGGCTCGCTCGGGTACCTGGGCCTCACGGGCGAGATGGATACCAGCATCGCGATCCGCACCGCCGTGGCGCTCGGCGGGCGGGTGTATTTTCAGGCCGGCGGCGGGATCGTGGCGGATTCGGACCCCGAGCAGGAGTACCGCGAGACGCTGGACAAGGCGCGGGGGATCATCCGGGCGCTGGCGCATGTCTGAGGTGGCTGCTCATAGCTCATGATCTTACTCATCGACAACTACGACTCCTTCGTCTACAACCTCGCACGCTACGTGCGCGAGCTCGGCGAGACGCCGGTGGTCCGCCGCCACGACGCGATCACGATCGAGGAGGTTGCGCGGCTCGGCCCGTCGCACATCATCATCTCGCCGGGCCCGTGTTCGCCGAAGGAGGCGGGCATCTCCACCGAGCTGGTGCGCCGGCTCGGCGCCACGATCCCGATCCTGGGCGTGTGCCTGGGACATCAGTGCATCGGGGAGGCGTACGGCGCCGAGATCGTGCGCGCCCGCCGGCCGATGCACGGCAAGACATCCCTCGTGCGGCACGACGGCACCGGCATCTTCCAGGGGCTCCCCAACCCGCTGCTCGCCACACGGTACCATTCGCTCGTGATCGCGCCGGGATCGGTGCCGCCGTGGCTCAGGGTGACGGCGACGTCGGATGACGGCGAGATCATGGCGGTCCGCCACGCGGAGCACCCGGTGGTGGGAGTGCAGTTCCACCCCGAATCGGTGCTGACCGAGCATGGGTACCGGATGCTGGCCCGGTTCCTCGGCGCCGATGCGGCCCGCGCGGCCGAGGCACCGGCGGCGGCGGACGGCGGCCTCGGGCTCTCCGCCATCGGCTATCAGCTGTCGGCCGAGGGCCTGGACCGGCGCCGGGCCTCGCGTGCGCACGAAGCGCCATGGTACACCGGCGGATAGCGGATAGCCGGCAGCGACGACCATGCCCCTCATCATCGAGTCGATCGTCACGTCGCTGGCGCCCGACGGGCGGGTCAACTTCGCGCCCATGGGTGTCGAATGGGACGAGGAGACGATCGTGCTCAAGCCGTTTCTCGACACGACGACCTTCCGCAACGTGAGCGCCACGCGCGCGGCCGTGGTCAACCTGACCGACGACGTGCTGCTGTTCGCCCGGAGCGCGATCGCCAGCCCGGAGTTTCCCTGGTCGCCGGCGTCGGCGGTACCGGGCGCGGTCCTCGACGCCGCGTGCTCCTGGCGCGAGCTCGAAGTGGTGCACCTCGACGGCACACCCCCGCGCTCGCGCATCGTCACGCGGGTGGTCCACCGGGGCACCCGCCGCGATTTCATCGGGTTCAATCGCGCCCGCCACGCCGTGCTCGAGGCCGCCATCCTCGCCACCCGGGTGCACCTGCTGCCCGGTGCCCAGGTCCGCGACGAGCTCGCGCGGCTCGCGGTTCTGGTGGAGAAGACCGCCGGCCCCCGGGAGCAGGAGGCCTGGGAGCTGCTGCGGGGCTACGTGGCGGAGCGGCTGGCCGGGGGGGCGGAAGCGGGCGCGGGGGCGGGCAAGTGACGGGGCCTGGCGATGCGGACGCGGTGTTCGTGGAGGCGCCGGCGCGTCTCCACTTCGGCGTGCTCGACCTCAGGGGGGATCTGGGGCGCCGGTTCGGCGGACTGGGCGCGGCGATCCCCACCCCGTCGCTGCTCGTCGAAGTGGGGCGCGCGGCGGAGTTCGCCGCCGCCGGGCCGGACGCCAGGCGCGCGGCGAGCTTCGCCCGGCGCGTGACGGCGCGATGGGGCCTTCAGGGGGCGGCACGCATCCGCGTGCACCGCGCGATCCCCGCCCACGCGGGGCTCGGCTCGGGCACCCAGCTCGGCCTCGCAGTGGCACGGGCGCTCGCCGAGCTCCACGGCATCGACGCAGCGGCGCCGGAGCTCGCCCGCGCAGCGGGACGCGGGCGCCGGTCAGCCATCGGCACGCACGCGTTCGCGTCCGGGGGGTTCATCGTCGAGGGCGGCCGTCCGCCGGAGTCCGACGCCATCGCCCCGCTGCTCGCGCGGTATCCGCTGCCGGCCTCGTGGCGGTACGTGCTCGCGATCCCCGAGGGTCCACCGGGCCTGAGCGGCGACGCCGAGGCCGCGGCGTTCCGGCGCCTGCCCCCGCCGGCCGCCCGCGAGGTGGAGCGCGTGGCCCATCTGGCGCTCATGGGACTTCTCCCGGCGCTCGTCGATGGAGACCTGGCGGCCTTCGGCGCGGCGCTGAGCGAGATCCAGCGCATAACCGGCGGCTGGTTCGCAGCGAGCCAGGGGGGCGTCTTCGCGCCGGGCCCGACCGGAATGCTGATCGAGCGATTCGCCGGGGCTGGGGCTCCGGGGGTTGGCCAAAGCTCTTGGGGTCCAACAGCTTACGCCATCGTTCGCGGTGATGCCGAGGCCGAGCGGCTGGCGCGGTGCGCGAGGGAGTGGCTCGGTACGACCGGACAGGTCTCGACCGGCGCGTTTGCGGCGGAGGGCGCCCGGGTCTGGAGGGCGGTGACGAAGGCGTTGCGTGATTGACAGTTGAGAATGCGAGCGGTATAGTTTCCGCCCGCCTTCCAGTCGGACCCAGGATCTCCGCGTGGGAACTCGCGCCGCGGCTGCCGGGTGGTGCGACTGGTGAGGGCGAACGGCACTGCGCACCGGTCGCGCTCCGCGGCGGCCGAGCCGCGCCGCAACAACAGTCCAGGAACTCCTGGCGACGCCGCCCGACGGATCGCTCCGTTGCGGTGGTCTATTCCTCCGAGACAACCCGGCGAGGGACGACGGCCTGGCCGATGTCCATGATGGGATCTTTCCCGTTCGCTGCGACCGCATGGCTGCGGTCCCAACGCCCGTGGGTCAAGTGGCGGTGCCCCGTCGCGCTTCACCCACATGGTCATGTCGGTATCTCCCCCGCCCCGGTCATCTCAGATCTGCCCCGCCGTCGGTCCGGCGGGTGCCGGGCGCCCCGTCTGGCGCTTTTGCGATTTTGGGCGTACATGCAAAGGATCAGTTTCCCGCGTATCCGGGTTCGGAGCCCCTGTGCCGGGGGTTTCTGGATGGCGTGCACGATCGAGCGTGGCCCACCTGGCGCGCGCGCGTGAGCGCCCTTCTCGGCGGGCCTGGGCTTCCGGAGCGACGGAGGACCGGGGGCCCGGCCGGGGCACCACAAGGCACTATCCCGAAGGTGCAGGTGCGGTAGTATCACCCTTCATCCTGAGGTCAGTTATGAACCGCTTTACTCGGATGGTGGTGGGTGGCGTCGCCGCGAGTTGCACGCTCGCGACCGTCGCCAACGCCCAGGCGAAGTCAGGGGCTTGGACCCTGAATGCGCCCGCGGGCGAGGTGCACATGACGGGCATTGATTACGGCATGCAGCGGTTCAGCCCGCTCAAGCAGATCACGACTGCCAACGTGGCCAACCTGAAAGCGGCCTGGACGTTCTCGACCGGGACGCTGCGAGGTCACGAGGGCAATCCGCTCATCATCGGGAACGTGATGTACGTGCACACCTCGTTCCCGAACATCGTCTACGCGCTCGACCTTTCCAAGCCGGGTGCACCGCAGATCTGGAAGCACGTGCCGAACCAGTCGCCCGATGCGATTCCCATCGCGTGCTGCGACCTGGTGAACCGCGGCACGGCGTACCACCCCAGCGGCAAGATCTTCATCCAGCTGCTTCAGGGTGAGTTGCTCGCGCTCGACGCCAAGACCGGCAAGGAGCTGTGGAAGTCGAAGCACCCGGACAAGTCGAACGCGGGTCCCGAGGCGAACGGTTACAAGACCGGCGCCACGATGACCAACGCCCCGATCGTGATCAAGGACATCGTCATTGCCGGCATTTCGGGCGGTGAGTTCGGCGTCCGCGGCCGCGTCTCGGCGTTCGACGTGAACACCGGCAAGCATCTCTGGACCCGGTACTCCACCGGTCCGGACGACGAGGTCGGCATCCAGAACGGCGTCGGCAACGCAAACTACGCCTCGCACAAGGGCAAGGACCTCGGCGTGTCGACCTGGCAGGGTGACGAGTGGAAGCGCGGCGGCGGCACCACCTGGGGCTGGTACTCGTACGATCCCGAGCTCGATCTCTTCTATTACGGCTCGGGCAACCCCGGGACCTGGAACCCCGACCAGCGGCCGGGCGACAACAAGTGGTCGATGACGATCTGGGCCCGCAAGCCGGCCGACGGCTCGGTGGTCTGGGCCTACCAGATGACGCCGCACGACGAGTGGGACTACGACGGCATCAACGAGATGGTGCTGTTCGAGAAGGGCGGCCAGAAGCTGCTGGCCCACTTCGATCGTAACGGCTTCGGCTACACGCTCGACCGCACCAACGGCAAGCTGGTCGTGGCCAAGCCATTCGGCCCGGTCAACTGGGCCAAGAGCGTCGACCTGACGACCGGCCTCCCGGTGCGCGATCCGAAGTACGGCACCACCTCCAAGAAGAACACCGAGGGCATCTGCCCGGCGGCGATCGGCTTCAAGGATCAGCAGCCCGCCGCATACAGCCCCACCACCGGCCTCTTCTACGTCCCCGCGAACCACATCTGCATGGACTACGAGGGCGTGGAAGTGAAGTACTCGGCCGGCCAGCCCTACGTCGGCGCGATCGTGCGCATGTTCCCCGGCCCGGGCGGTCACCGCGGCCGGTTCATCGCGTGGGATCCGATGGCGGGCACCGTGAAGTGGGAGATCAAGGAGAACCTCGCCGCGTACGGCGGCGCCCTCGCGACGGCGGGCGGCGTGGTCTTCTACGGCACGATGGAAGGCTGGCTCAAGGCGGTTGACGCCCAGAGCGGCAAGGAGCTCTGGCGCTTCAAGACGCCCTCGGGCATCATCGGCAACCCGATGACCTACACCAGCGGCGGCAAGCAGTACGTCGCGGTGCTCTCGGGCATCGGTGGCTGGGCCGGCATCGGCGTGGCCGCCGGGATCGGCGCCGAGGATCCGACCGCGGGGCTGGGCGCGCTCGGCGCGTTCGGCGACGCGGGTCAGTTCTCCACCCAGGGTGGCGTGCTGACGGTCTTCTCGCTCTAGGCAGCACCCCCGCGGGCCCGGCGGCGTCGCCGTCGGCGCCCGATGGGGCTAGATTCACGAGGTACGGCGACGGCGCCGGAGCGCGACCCGCTCCGGCGCCGTTCGTCACCACGGGTCCCCCGCGCCGGACCGAACCAAGGCGCGCCGGCCCTCAGTACCGGGATGCAGGCATGACCGCGCACCAGCGTTTCTGCATGCTGCTCCGAGCCGCCGCGAGCGTTGGCCTGCTCGCGCTCCTCGTGACACCCGCCCCCGCCCCGGCGCAGCAGGGCGGCGGCCTT
This sequence comes from Gemmatimonadales bacterium, assembly GCA_035763885.1. GTDB lineage: Bacteria > Gemmatimonadota > Gemmatimonadetes > Gemmatimonadales > GWC2-71-9 > DASQPE01. The sequence continues at coordinate 29,949 of DASUAH010000034.1, read as the reverse complement.
CGTTCGACCCTCCCCACGGCGGGGGTGCTCCGCATCTGTGCCGACCCCGACAACATGCCGGCCTCGAACGAGAAGGGTGAGGGCTACGAGAACAAGATCGCCGAGCTCCTCGCCAAGGAATGGAACGCGAAGCTCGAGTACGCCTGGTGGCCGGTGCGCCGCGGGTTCTTCTCGCGCGCCCTGAATGGCCGCTACTGCGATATCGCCCTCACCGCGCCCGCCGAGCTCGACATGGCGGCGACCACCAAGCCCTACTTCCGCTCGGCGTACGTGATCGTCTACCGGAAGGACAGCGGGCTCGACCTCCAGTCACTGGATGACCCCGACTGGAAGAAGCTCAAGATCGGGGTGAACCTGCTCAACTCCGACGCGGAGAATACGCCCCCCGCGATGGCGCTGAGCCGCCACGGAGTCGTGGGCAACCTGGTGGGATTCGGCACCTTCTACAGCGAGCTCGACCGCCCCGAAGCCATCATCGACGCGGTGGTCGACAAGAAGGTCGATGTCTCCATCGTCTGGGGACCGCTGGCCGGCTACTTCGCCACCCGGGCGCCGGTGCCGCTCGTCATCAGGCCGATCGAGTACGACAGCCTGGCCGATATTCCGTTTGCGTTCAACATGTCGATGGCTGTGCGGCGGCGGGACGGGGAGCTGCGGGACAGCCTGCAGCAGGTGATCGACCGGAAGCGACCCGAGATCGAGGCCATCCTGCGCGAGTACCACGTGCCGCTGCTCCCGGTGGTCGAGCCGAAGAAGGCCGAGGAGGAGCGTACGAGAGCGGCCCCGCGGGGGGACGCCCCGGCGGCCACGGGGACCGGGGCGCCGTCGAGTCCCCCGCGACAGCGAAGCGGCAACGGTGTATAATCATGCGAGTTACCACTACCCCGTTCCCACGCCTCGGCGGTCCGTCCTTGGGCGGCACGTCGGTTGCGCTTGTCTGTCCGTGGTCGTGGCGTTTCTCGTGGGCCCTCAGAGGCTGAAAGGACCGTCCGTCAAGATGCGAATCGCCTCGTTCTCGCCGGTCGCCCGCCTGGCCGGTGCTGTCGTCACCGTCTTCGTTCTGCTGGCCGGGGCAGGCCGGGACGCCGGCGCGCAGGCGCGCGATCCGTATCACACTGCGCCCAGGGACACCGTCGCGCAGGACGTGTACAACGGCTGGAAGCAGTACGAGCTCAACTGCGCGCGCTGCCACGGCGAGTACGCGGTGGGCACCTCGTTCGCCCCCGCCCTGATCGTATCACTGCAGCCTGACGGGACGGTGCCGAGCAAGGAGTTGTTCGTGCAGGTGGTGTGTGCCGGCCGCCCCGAGAAGGGGATGCCCGCCTGGTGCGCGCTCGGGCTCGAGATGGACAAGATCGAGAACATCTACAAGTACGTGAAGGGCCGCGCCGACAAGAAGATCGGGATCGGACGGCCGGCGGTGAAGGTGGAGAAGTCCCAAAGCTGACTCAACCGCGTTCGATGGAGCGCTACGGGACCGCGCAGGCTGGGCGGTCCCGTCGCGCTTGCCGTCATCTCGACTGGAGGCACGCCGTGCGTCTCCCGCTCGCTTTTCTCGGCCTCGCCGCGGGCCTCGGCCTCGGCGTCCCCCCGGCCGGCGCCCAGACCGCCGGACTCCGGAAGCTCACCGTTGCCGAGGTCCGGGCCGAGGTCGCGAAGGGGTCGGCGCAAAATCCGGCCGATCTCAGCCGAACGGACCTGAGCGGGCTCGACCTGGCCGGCCTGGACTTCCGGAGCGCGACCCTCACCGGTTCACGCCTGGCAGGAGCGAAACTGGCCAAGGCGAACCTCCTGAGCTCCGACCTGACCGACGCCGTCCTCGCGGACGCCGATCTCCGCGAGGCCAACCTCGACGTCACCACGCTCCGCCGAGCCGACCTCCAGCACGCCAACCTGGAGGGCGCCAGCCTCTTCGCGACGATCATCGAGGCGGCGGATCTGCGCGGCGCCAACCTCTCGCGGACGCGCATCATCGGCTACCTGAAGAACGCCAGGCTCGCCGGCGCCAACCTGCGCGAGGCGAACATCGGCGCCGACCCCGGTAATCAGTCCATGGGAGTGATGCGGGCCCAGTTCGTGGGCGCCGATTTGCACGGCGCCGATCTCACGGGCGCCAATCTCTTCAAGGCCGATTTCTCGTACGCGAACCTCGGCGAGGCAAAGCTGGTCAACGCCGACCTGAGCAACAGCGATCTGGTACAAACCGACTTCACGCGGGCCGACCTCACCGGCGCCAATCTCGCGAAGGCCGACGTCAGTGGCGCGATCTTCCGCGACATCATCGGGCGGACGCAGATCAAGGGGCTCGACGAGGCCAGGAACCGCGACAAGGCCATCTTCGATGCGAACTAGCTTTCTCGCCGCAGCGGCACTCCTCGCCGCGTGCGCCCCCGACCGCCCTGGAGCGGGCGGCCCCCCGGCCGAGACGACCGCCGCGTCGGCAGCGGCCACGGGCACTCCCCCCTCGGAGCTGGCCTACGTCACAAACGAGGACTCCCGCAACCTCAGTGTCATCGATACCCGGACCGACAGCGTCGTCGCCACGATCGAAGTGGGCACCCGACCCCGCGGCGTGCGGGTAAGCGACGACGGCCGGACGGTCTACGTCGCACTCAGCGGTTCGCCCAAGTGCCCCCCCACCATGCCGGACGAGGAGTGCGAGAAGCTGGTGGCGGACAAGAGCAAGGACGGGGTGGCCCTGGTGGACGTGGCCTCCCGGCAGGTGGCCCGGGTGCTGCCGGGCGGCTCCGATCCCGAGACCTTCGACCTGTCGAAGGACGGCACCAGAATGTTCGTGTCGAACGAGGACGCGAACACCGCCTCGATCATTGACATAGCCAGCGGCAAGGTGGTGGCCACGGTTCCCGTCGGGAGGGAGCCCGAGGGCGTGCGGACCCACCCGGACGGCCGGACGGTGTGGGTGACCGGGGAGACCGATCACGACGTCACCATCCTGGATACCGGGACGGGGAAAAAGATGGGCGCCATCAGCGTGGGGAAGCGCCCGCGCGACCTCGCGTTCTCGCCCGACGGCAGCCGTGCATATGTGACTTCCGAGGTGGACGGCACGCTCTGGGTGATCGATGCGGCAGCCCGCAAGCCGCTCCTCACGATCAAGCTGCCCGAGGGCTCGAAGCCGATGGGCGTCCTGGTGAGTCCCGACGGCGCGCGGGTCTACGTGGCCAACGGGCGCGGTGGCACGATATCGGTGATCGACGCGACCAGCGGGAAGGTAGAGCAGACCGTTCAGGTGGGCCGGCGCCCGTGGGGCATCGGGCTGAGCGGTGACGGGAAGAAGCTCTACACGGCGAACGGCCCCTCCAACGACGTCACCGTGGTGGACGCGACGACCCTCGAGGTGCTGAAGAAGATCCCCGCCGGGGAGACGCCGTGGGGAGTGGCGATCTCGCGGAGCACCGGAAGCTGATCGGGGGTCCGTCTTGCTCCGCCGCCGGCCTCACGACCACGGCCTCCCTGCCAGCATGGAATCCGGCTTCCGGGTCGCGATCACCGCGTCGAGGCCCCAGCGCCGCCCGGCGCGCGCGAAGAAGAACACGACCATCACCGCGAAGAGCACGATGTGGAAGCCCCGCTGGCCGGGGGACATCCACTGCGTGGCCAGCCCGTACCCGGCAACCATCAGCATGCCGGTGGCCGCCGCCAGCCCGTTGAGCAACCCCAGCACCAGGCCGAGTCCGACAGCTGTTTCCCCCCAGGCCGTGAGATGGGCGAACAACGCCGGATGCGTGAGCACGGTGTTCTCGAGGAACCCTTTGTACCACAGGATCGGGTTTTCCGAGGCCTGACGCGCGACGATCTTCGGCATCGTGTCGATCCACCGCTCCTGGGTCACCAGCACCGGCACAAACCCGCCGACCAGCGCGAACGAGAGCTTGGTCCAGAGCGCCTTGACGAAGTAGAGGCCAACGACAACGCGCAGGAAGACGATCCACTCTTCGGGGTGGTCCAGGGACACGGTGGGGCGCCGGTTCATGCGTGAGGTCCTCCTCCGGGTGAACGGTAAGCGGTACCGGGGCCCACCTCGACCCCCAACTCCCGGCTGATGAAGGTCCAGCTGTCCGTCAGCTCGTCCAGCACCTTGGAAAGCGGCTTACCCGCCCCATGGCCGGCGCGAGACTCGAGCCGGACCAGCACCGGACGACCGGAGACGCTCGCGGCCTGCAGCCGGGCGGCCATCTTCCGCGCATGCATCGGATCCACCCGCGTGTCGCCCTCCGCGGTGGAGAGCAGCACCGCCGGATAGGACACCCCGTCGCGGACGTGATGGTACGGCGAGTACGACCTCAGCCAGCGGAACTCCGTGGGGTCGTCGGGCGAGCCGTACTCGGGGATCCAGAGCCGCGCGAGGAGGAAGCGGTGGTAGCGCAGCATGTCGAGCAGCGGCACCTGGATCACCACGGCCCCGAACAGCTCCGGACGTTGCGTGAGCGCGGCCCCCATCAGGAGCCCGCCGTTCGACCCGCCGGCCACGGCCAGCCGGCGGGGCCGGGTGTATCCGCTCGCGACCAGCCACTCCGCCGCAGCGATGAAGTCGTCGAAGGTGTTCTGCTTGTTCGCCAGCATGCCGGCCTGGTGCCAGCTTTCGCCGTACTCGCCGCCGCCACGCAGGTTCGGCACCGCGACGACACCGCCCCACTCCAGCCAGAAAACGAGCGAGCGGGAGAACGCGGGGGCCATGCTGATGTTGAACCCGCCGTAGCCGGTGAGGTAGGTGGGGTTGTTCCCGTCCAGCTCGACCCCGCGCGGCTGGACCACGAACATGGTAATCGGCGTACCGTCGCGCGAGCGATACTCCACCTGCCGCACCTCGAAGCGCTCCGGCTGCACCTCGGCCTCCACCCGCCGCCACAGGGTCTCCTCGCCCGTCCGCAGGTCGATGCGGAAGACGCTGGGTGGCGTCGTGTAGGACGAGAACCCGTAGAACGCCTCGTCGCCGTCCCACTCGGCGCCGAGGCCGAAAAGGCTGCCGATGCCCGGCAGCGGGTGGTCGCGCACGGCGCTCCCGTCCCGGCGTGCGATGCGGAGCCGTGAGGTGGCCCGCTCCAGATAGGTGAGCAGCAGGTGGTCGCCCGCGATAGCCGCGCCGTCGAGTACCGCGTCGGCCCGGGGGGGCACCAGCTCGCGCATCTCGTCGAGGCGCGGCCGCTCCGCGTCGATCTCGTAGAGGCCGTAGGTGGGGGCGCGGAGGTTGGTGCGGACGTAGAGCCGGTCGCGCACCACGCCGCCGTCGAACAGTGCGGGGAGATCGCGTGCGACCGCGACCGCAGGAGTGCCCGCGCGAAGATCCTGGAGCCACAGGTCGGTCTGCTCGAAGGTCCGGGAGACGCTGATCAGGAGCCACCGGCCGTCGGGCGAGAGGCTCACCGCCGGCCAGAACTCCTTCTCTGCGGGACGGAAGATCAGCGAATCCGTCGCCGGGTCGGTGCCGAGCCGGTGGAACCAGACGGCCCGGTGATAGTGCTCGTCACCGTCCGCGACGGTGCCACGCGCCGGAAAGCGCGTGTAGTAGAACCCCGTCCCGTCGGGAAGCCACGCCACGTCCGCCGCGCGCGTGTCGGGGATCCGGTCGGGCCCGACCGCTCCGCTCTCGACGTCCAGCACGTGGAGCACGCTCTCCTCGCTCCCGTCCTCCGAGAGCCCGTAGGCGAGCATGCGCCCGTCCTCGCTGGGGTGCCACCAGTCGAGCGCGGTGGTCCCGTCCGGGTTCATGGTGTTCGGATCGAGGAGCACGCGGTCGGCGCCGTGGACGCCCTGGCGGACGTTGAGCACCGGCTGATTCTGGCGGCCGTCCCGGGTCTGATAGAAGTAGCGGCCCCGCACCGGCGTGGGCGTGCCGAGCGCGCCGATGGCCAGCAGCTCGTCCAGTCGCGCGCGGATGAGCGGGCGGGCGGGCGACGCCGAAAGGTAGGCCTCGGTCAGCGCGTTCTGCGTCTCGGTCCAGGCCCTGGTCTCGGCGCTGTCGCCGTTCTCGAGCCAGCGGTAGGGGTCGGCGATCGACTCGCCGTGGATCACCTCGACCAGGTCGGCGCGGCGGGTCTGCGGCGGCGGCAGGAGATCAGTCCCCGAGGCTGATGCCAAGGTCGCGCACGGTGGCGACGATGTCGGAGTCGAGCGGGACGTTGTGCGGCCTTCCGACGACCTCCGCGAGCGGTACCCGGGTGATGGTGGGGCCGTTGAGGCCGACCATGACGCCGAAGGCGCGGTCCGCGATGGCACGCACCGCCGCCGCCCCGAAGCGCAACGCCAGCAGACGATCGTACGTGGTGGGCGAGCCGCCGCGCTGGAGGTGCCCGAGCACCAGCGTACGCACTTCCTTGCCGGTGCGCTCCTGGATGGCCCGTGCCACCTTGCCGCCGATCCCGCCGAGCCGGTCCGCCGCGCCCGCGCTGCGGCGCTCGAGCAGCACGATGTCCCCGTCCCTGGGGCGCGCCCCTTCGGCGACCACGACGATGCTGAACCGGCGCCCGGCAGCCTCGCGGGCCCGGATCTTCTCGCAGACCTTCTCGATATCGAACGGGATCTCGGGCAGCAGGATCACGTCGGCGCTGCCCGACGCCCCGCTGGACAGCGCGATCCAGCCGGCATAGCGGCCCATCAGCTCGACCACGATCACGCGCTCGTGGCTCTCGGCCGTGGAGTGGAGCTTGTCGATGGCGTCGGTGGCGGTGGCGACGGCGGTGTCGTAGCCGAAGGTCCGCTCGGTCCCGGGCACGTCGTTGTCGATCGTCTTGGGCACGCAGACGACGGGAATCCCCTTCTTCCAGAGCTCGTAGGCGATGGTGAGGCTGCCGTCGCCGCCGATGGCCACCAACGCGTCAAAGCCGCTGGCATGGAACGCCGCCACGAGGTCGTCGGAGCGATCCACCTCCCGCTCCCTCCCATCCGCGTCCTTCACGATGTAACGGAACGGATTCCCCCGGTTGCTGGTGCCGAGGATGGTGCCGCCCAGGTGGGTGATCCCCCGCACCTGCTCCGGGCCAAGCGGCACGACGCCGCTGAACGCGAGCAGCCCGTCGTAGCCGCGGAGGATGCCGTAGGAGCGCCAGCCCCGATGCTGCGCGGAGAGCACGACGGCCCGGATGACCGCATTGAGGCCCGGCGCGTCGCCGCCGCCCGTGGAAATCGCGATCCTCATAGTAGGTGGTGTGCAGTAAGCAGCCCACGCTCACGGCTTACTCGGCGCTCCCTCTCCGGATGAGATTCAGCACCTCCCCCGGCTGGGCATGCCGGCCCAGCTTCGCCTTGGAGAAGACGAGGCGCCCGTCCACGCTGACCTCGAATCGTCCCCCCGACGACTGCATCAGCTGGATGTCCGCCTCGGGAAACTCCCGCTTCAGCTCGGCCGCCAGACCGGCGGCCCGTGGCTGGTAGTTTCAAACGACGCAGTATTCGATCACGACGCGCACGTGCTCTCCTGGTTCGCTCCGGACCGTTGGGAACTCGGGCCGTCGCATCTTACCCGCCGTCCGTCGTGCTGCCAAGCCCGCGCACCCGCGGCTTGTCACCCACCTTGGCCGCGGGTATCTATTTGCCATGGCCCTCCGGCGCGTCGTATCCCTCCCGCTCGTGCTGCTGCTCCTCGCCCCGGCCTCCGCTCCCGCTCAACAACGCCGCTATCTGGTCGAGCTCGGCGCCGCCGGCGCGCTCACGGCCCTCGACGACACGACCGGGTACGGAACGGGATATGGCGGCACCGGGCGACTAGGCCTATGGCTGCCGCTGCGCTTCTCATTGGAGGGCGAGCTCTCCTACGTGCGCGCAAAGCCGCAGGCAGGTGGCGATGCCGTCGGCGTGACGTCGGTCGGCGGCTCGCTTCTTTACAATATTCCGCTCAGTGAGCGAAACTTTTTCCACCTCAGGGCCGGTCTCGGATCCATCAGCTACGGCGAATGCGCGCCCCAGTCCACGCCAGGAGCGGGCGCTTGCGGTAGCGCAGGTACGTGGAGTGCGGGCGCGGGTTTCCGCATCGGCATCACACCCACCCTGCTCGTGCGAGCTGACGGCACCGTGCAACGCAATATCAGCAGCAGCGACGCGTTCGGGCAGCGCAAGTTCTCCAACTTCGGCGGCACGCTGGGCCTGAGCCTCATGCTGGGCAGCAAGGCGCTCGTGGATGCGGACGGCGACGGGGTGATCGACGCCGACGACGACTGCCCGGGAACCCGCGCGGGCGCGCTGGTGAACCGCAAGGGCTGCCCCACCGACGCCGACAACGATGGGGTCGCGGATGGCATCGACCGGTGTCCCGCCACGCCCGCCGGCGTGCGGACCGGGGAGAATGGCTGCCCGCTCGACGAAGACAACGACGCGATCCCCGATGGGATCGACCGCTGCCCGGGCACCCCCGCTGGCGCCGCCGTGAACGCCTTCGGATGCTCCAGCGACGCCGATCGGGACCAGGTCCCCGACGGGCTCGACCGCTGCCCGGACACACCTCCCGGCGCCACGGTCGACGCGCTGGGCTGCCCCAACGACACCGACGGGGACGAGGTGCTCGACGGGCTCGACCGCTGCCCCGATACGCCCCCCGCTACCCGGGTCGACCGCGAGGGTTGCCCCTCAGATGGGGCGCGTCCGCAGAAGCGTCCCGCGCCTCCGCCCGCGCCTCCGCCGGCCCCCGCCCCCGCCCCGACACCTGCGGCGGCCCCCCGGCCCGTGGTGCTCCGCGACGCCGCGTTCGCCCTCGGCAGCGCGCGGCTGCGCGCCGAGGCCTACCCGGTGCTCGACTCGATCGCGAACGTACTGCTCGCAACGTCCGCGCTGCGGGTCGAGGTCGGCGCCCACACCGCGAGCTCGCGGTCGCAGACCGACAGCCGCCAGCTCGCCACGCTTCGCATCGAGGCGGTGCGCTCGTATCTCATCAACAAGGGCATTCGTCCGCAGCAGCTCGTGCCGAAATTCTACGGCGCCACCGCTCCCATCACCAGCGACACCACGGTCACTGGTCGCGCCACGAACCGCCGTATCGAGATCACTCCACTTCCCACCGGCCCCTGATTTGCTCCCGTAGCGAGCATCCTGATTCGGCTCGCGGTTGTCAGCAAGGCGCCAACACGTTCTGACGCCATGGGTTGGCGCGCGCCGGCAACCGGGACCTCCGCCCGGGGCCTGGGATGTTCCGCATCGCCTTCTGCACGACTCTCACGGTTTCCTTCGCGACCCATGCGGCCGCGCAAGTTTCAGCACCTGCCGCGGGCTGGGGAGACGAGCTTGCCTCGCCGCTGCCGCCAGTGCGGTCGCTCCCCGGCGCCGCGGCGCAGCCCCTGCACTGGCCCGCGCCACCGCTGGTCGAGCCGCCGAAAGAAATCCGGGCGGTCTACGTGAACGCCTGGGCTTTCGGCGGCCGGCGGTTCCATGATCTCGTGCGCATGGCCGATACGACCGAGATCAACGCGTTCGTCATCGACGTGAAGGACGATACCGGGTATCTGACCTACCGGTCGGCGGTGCCGACGGCAGTCGAGATCGGCGCGAACGATCGCCGACGTGCCCGTGACGCGGAGGAGCGCCTCCGCCTGTTGCAGGAGAAGGGGATCTACCCGATCGCGCGGATCGTGGTCGCCAAGGATCCCCTGCTCGCCTCCCGCAAGCCGGAGTGGGCCGTCCGGCATGTGAACGGAGGCCTCTGGCGCGACCGGCTGGATTTCGCGTGGGTCGATGGGTTCAACGACTCGGTCTGGGTCTACGCGGCCCAGCTCGCCGAGGAAGCGGTGCGGCTCGGGTTTGCGGAAGTGCAGTACGACTACGTACGGTTCCCCGACGAGCCTCCATCGCGCATGGCGTCGGCGGTCTTCACCGCCCGCGACTCGGGGGAAACCAAGCGGAACGGGGTGATGCGGGGGCTGGCGCTCCTGCGGGAGCGCACCAAGCCGCTCGGCGTGCCGTTCACGATCGACGTGTTCGGGCTTACGACGACGGCCACCGGCGACATGGGCATCGGCCAGCTCTGGGAGGACCTCGTGACAGCGGCCGACGTCGTGCTGCCGATGGTCTACCCCAGTCACTACTACCGCGGGATGTACCAGAGCCGCCACCCCAACGGCGAGCCGTACCGCATCGTGCGGCGCGCGCTGGAGGATGGTCTCCGGCGGTCCACGCCGCTCGGCAAGACCGCCGAGATCCGGCCCTACCTTCAGGCGTTCACGCTCGGACCGCCGCGCTACTCTCCCGCCGAGGTGCGGGCCCAGATACGGGCGGCGAAGGACGTCGGGATCACGTCGTGGGTGCTCTGGAATCCGCGCAGTGCCTACGATCCGGCGATCTTCGGGCGGAAGCCCACCGCGCTGGGCCTCGTGTCCAGCGGGGCACCGGAGGCGGCGGAGTAGCGCCGCCCCGGGGGGACAGCCCGCCAGTCCCACTCGTTCTGACACTCGCAAGTTGTTGCCGCAAAACATGTTCCAGGTCAGCCTGGTGGCTCCGCTGCCGGTCCGATAGTTGCGCATGTCGGGCGCCGGTTGACCGGGTGTGGCGCCGGCTTATTCTAGAGATTCCCCACAACCAGGGATTCCTCGGCATTCGCCGAGGCTGCCGGCGTCCAGCAACCGTACAGGAGCCACTGATGGACATCCGCATTCGTCTCGGCCTGCTCGTCCTCCTTGCTACGGCGGCGCCGGCCGCTTCCGCGCACGCGCAGGCCAAGCTGCCTGCGGGCATCACGCAGGAGATGGTGGACAAGGGCAAGGCGGTGTTCGCTGGCGCTGGCAACTGCTACGCCTGCCATGGGCAGAACGCGCAGGGGATGTTGGGCCCCACGACGAACCTCACGGACGCCCAGTGGCTCCACAGCGACGGCTCGTATCCCGCCATCGTGGAGTACATCAAGAAGGGCCTGACGAAGGAGGAGTCGAAGAGCGGCATTCCGATGCCGCCGCGCGGCGGGTCCAAGATCAGCGATGAAGAGGTGAACCAGGTCGCGGCGTACGTGTACGCGCTGAGTCACAAGTAGCCCCGAGCCCTTCACCGGGGGCCTTCCGAAGCCCTCCCTGTGTCAGGGGAGGGCTTCCGGCTTTCCGGATGGCGGATGGCCGGCGCCCATCGCTATACATTGGGCCCATGACGCTCGGCCTGCCCCAGGTCTGGAGCCGGGTGGCTCGCCAGTACCGGCACAGGATCGCGCCGGACTTCCTGCCCGCGGCGCGCCGTCTCTGCCGCGTCGTCGGGATCGGCGGCGACGACCGCGTGCTCGACATTGCCTGCGGGCCGGGCACCGCCGCCTTCGCGGCGCTCGAGACCGGCGGGCGGCAGGTGGTCGGTGTGGATTTCGCCGCCGAGATGATCGCCTGGGCGACCCGGGACGCCGCCGGCCGGCCGGCGCGGTTCGCCGAGATCGCCGTCGCACCGGTCGAGGTTCCCTTCGACGCGGACTCACCCGAGGCAGCCTGGGAGTTGCTGCGTTCGGCCGCCGGGCGCGTGGCGGCCGCCCATGAGGAGCTGGGCCCCGGGCAGCGGGCTCGGCTCGACCACGAGATGATCGGGTTCTTCGGGCCGTTTCGCCTCCCCGACGGGCGGGTCCACTGGCCTCGCGAGGCGCTGATCGTGACGGCGCGCCGGTCATGAGCGCGAACCGCCTCGGTGCCGCGGCGTCCGCGTATCTCCGCTCGGCGGCGCACCAGCCGATCCACTGGTACCCCTGGGGGCCCGAGGCCTTCGCCGCCGCACGGGCGGAGGGCAAGCCGGTGCTGCTCGATATCGGCGCCGTCTGGTGTCACTGGTGCCATGTCATGGACGGCGAGTCGTACGAGGATCCGGCGGTGGCCGAGCTGCTGAACCGGGATTTCGTCTGCATCAAGGTGGACCGCGACGAACGCCCGGACGTGGACACGCGTTATCAGCGCGCGGTGCAGGTGCTCACGCAGCAGGGCGGATGGCCCCTCACCGTGTTCCTCACCCCGGACGGCGAGGTGTTCTACGGCGGGACCTACTTCCCGCCGGATGGGAAATACGGGCGGCCGGGGTTCCGCACGGTGCTGGCGAGCGTGCTCGAGGCCTGGCGGGACCGCCGGCCGCAGGTCGACGCGCAGGCGCGCGCGATCCGCCGCGTGCTCGACCGGCAACCGGAGACGCGCGGAGCGGGCGAGCCGGCGCCCGGGATTCTCGACGACGCGGTCGACGGGATGCTGCGGGTGTTCGACCCGGTGCACGGCGGGTTCGGGCGACAGCCGAAGTTCCCTCACCCCGCGGCCCTGTCGCTGTTGCTCTCGCGCTGGTGGGACGAGCCCCGGCCCGAGATCCGGGCGGTCGTCGAGCGAACGCTCGATGCCATGGCCGACGGCGGCATTCACGACCACCTTGGCGGCGGGTTCCACCGTTACAGCGTGGATGCCGAGTGGATCGTGCCGCACTTCGAGAAGCTGTCGTACGACAACTCGGAGCTGCTCCGGGTCTACCTCGACGCGTACGCGTCGTTCGGGACGGCGCGCTACGCGGACGTGGCCCGCGGCGTGGTCCGATGGGTCCGCGAGGTGCTCGCCGATCCCGAGGGCGGCTATGGGGCGAGCCAGGATGCGGACGTGGGGCTCGACGACGACGGCGACTACTTCACCTGGACGCGCGACGAGGCGGCGGCGGTGCTCTCGGCGGAGGAGCTGGACCTGGCCGCGGCGTATTACGACATCGGGACCGCGGGCGAGATGCACCACAACCCCGCGAAGAACGTGCTGCACGTGGCCACCCCGCTCGCGGCCGCGGCAGCCCGCCTCGGCTACGAGGACGACGTCGCCGCGAAGCTCCTCGGCTCGGCGGAGGCCAAGCTGCGGGCCGCGCGCGAGCGGCGCACCACCCCCTTCGTGGACCGGACCCGGTACGCCGGATGGAACGCCATGATGGCGTCCGCGCTGCTGCGCGCGGGCGCGGTGCTCGACGACCGATGGGCCGAAGAGCATGCCCTCCGGACGCTCTCCCGGCTGCGGGCGGAAGCTCCCGAGGGGGACGCGGTGGCGCACACGCCGGCCGGCGGCGGCGGCCTGGTGGACGACCAGGTCCAGGTGGCCGCAGCGGCGCTCGACGCGTACGAAGCGACCGGCGACGACGGTTGGCTCGAGTGGGCCGAGCGGATCATGGAGCGCGTCTGGCGCGAGTACCGCGACCCCGACGCGGGCGGGCTGTTCGATCGAGCCCGGACCGGGTCCGGCGAAGGCTTGCTGCCGGCCGGCATCAAGCCGATCGAGGACGCACCCGCGCCGTCGGCGAACGGGGTCGCCGCGATCGTCTGCGGGCGCCTGCATCAGCTCACCGGAGGGGACGAGTGGCAGGCGCGGACGGCGGAGCTGCTCGGCGCGTTCGCGGGCCGCGCGGGCGACCTCGGGCTTCACGCCGCCACCTGGCTGCTGGCACTGGACCGGCAGCTCAAGCCCGCGACCCACTACGTCGTGACCGGCGCGGGCGACAACCCGGAAGCCGCCCAAATGCATCGCGCGGCGCTCGCGACGTTCGCGCCGCGCCGGGCGGTCCAGCGGGTCACGCCGGAGACCGCACAACGGCGCACGCTCCCGCGCGCCGTCGCCGCCATGGCGGGCCGCGGGCCCCGCGCGATCGGGTATGCCTGCATCGGCGCTGCGTGTGACGCGCCCGCGGAGAGTCTCGCCGCGTGGCGCGCCGCGCTATCGGCTCGAAACCCGCGGATTAGATTTGAAGCCCCTTCTCCCTGACGGGCTCCGTGAACAAGACCGCCACGATCGAGACCAGCCGGGGCACCATCGTCGCCGAGCTGTACGCCGACGAGGTCCCCGGCACGGTCGCGAACTTCGAGAAGCTGGCCAACAGCGAGTTCTACGACGGGACGCGCTTCCATCGCGTGATCGCCAATTTCGTCGCACAGGGCGGTGATCCGCTGTCGCGCGATCCGCACGATCCCCGGGTGGGGACCGGCGGGCCGGGCTACAAGATCAAGTGCGAGACTCAGCGCAATACCCACAAGCACGTCGCCGGGACGCTGTCGATGGCCCACGCGGGCCGGGACACCGGCGGCAGCCAGTTCTTCATCTGTCACGCGCCGCAGCCGCATCTCGACGGGGTGCACACCGTATTCGGCCAGGTCACGCAGGGGATGGACGTCGTGCGGCAGATCCAGCGCAACGACGTCGTCGCGTCTATCCGGGTGTCCTGAGCTGCACGTCGACTTCGCGGTCCTCGCCGATTACGCCCTCATCGACCAGCAGGGCAAGCTGTCGGTGCTCGGGATCTTCCAGCACGTGTGGGTGAGCGAGTTCCCGGCCGTGCACCCGCGTACGCATCTGGTGCTCCGCGTCCGCGGGCGGCGCACCGAGATCGGAATGCACACCATCCGGATCCGGTTCGTGGACGAGACCGGCGCCGAGCTGCTGGGCGGCGACGGGACCGTCCAGTTCGGGGAGCCGCCGGCCGGTGTGACCGACGTCGAGGCGGGCGCGGTGCTCGTGTTCGACATCCCGCTTCCGCGCCCCGGACTGTATGCGTTCGAGATCGGGCTCGACGGCGAGCCGGCGCTCCGGGTGCCGCTGACCGCCGGACTCGCCCACCCGTTCGAGGAACGCGGGGAACAGTGAACCGGTCGACATGAGCCACGCCGTCCCCGACTGGCCGCGCAGCCGCGCGCTCGCGCTGATGCACGAGTACACGGCCTCGGAGGCACTCCGGCGGCACATGTACGGCGTCGAGATCGCGATGCGCGCGATGGCCGAGCGCGCCGGCGAGGACCGGGACACCTGGGGGCTCGTCGGTCTGCTGCACGACTTCGACTACGAGCGCTTTCCCAACGACGCACGCGCGCCCGACCGTGAGCATCCGAGCGAGGGGGTCCGGATCCTCGCGGCGCGGGGGCTGCCGGGGCCGCTGTGCCGCGCGATCCTGGGCCACGCGACGTACACCGGCGTCCCGCGCGACACGCCGCTCGCGCGGGCGCTGTTCGCGGTGGACGAGCTGTCGGGCTTCCTCGTCGCGTGCGCCCTCGTGCGGCCCTCGCGGAGCCTGGCCGATCTCGAGGTCGCGAGCGTCAGGAAGAAGCTCAAGGACAAGGGGTTCGCGCGGGGCGTGAGCCGCGACGACGTATACCGTGGCGCGGAGGAGCTCGGCGTGCCGCTCGACGAGCACGTCGCCTTCGTGCTCGCGGCGCTGCGCCCGCACGAGCGGGGTCTGGGCCTCGGTCCGGCATGACGGCTTCGGTTGCGGCCCGGGAGATCCGGCCCATCGAGGCCGCGATCAACCGCGCCGCGGGCGGCCGCCCGATCCCCGGCAACCGGGTACGGCTCCTGGTGGACGGCGCGGCGACATACGAAGTGATGCTCGACGTGATCGCGCGGGCCGACCGGTGGATCCACCTCGAGAACTACATCGTGCGCGGTGACCGCATCGGCCGCCGCGTTGCCGACGCGCTGGCGGAGCGGGCGCGCGAGGGCCTGCCGGTCCGGCTCCTGTACGACTCGCTGGGCTCGATCGCGACTCCGGCGCGGTTCTGGCGGTCGCTGCGGCAGGCGGGGGTGGACGTGCGGCGGTTCAACCCGGCGCACCTGGTGCGGGTCTTCGCCAACCTGTCGCGCAATCACCGCAAGCTGCTGGTGGCCGACGGCGCGCGGGCCGTGACCGGCGGGCAGTGTATCGGGGACGAATGGGTGGGCGACCCCGCGCGCGGCCTCGCGCCGTGGCGCGATACCGGCGTCGAGATCGCCGGGCCCGCCGGCATCGCGCTGGACGCCGCATTCGCCGATACCTGGCGGCTCGCGGCCGGTCCCCTGCCCGCCTCGGAGTCGCGGGTGGACGTGCCGGCGGCCGGGGACGCCGAAATCCGCGTGGTCGCCGGCGAACCCGGGCGCGAGCGCGCCTACCGCACGCTGGAGTACCTCACGGCGGGCAGCGTCGACCGGCTGTGGATCACCGACGCCTACCTCGTCCCGCCGCCGCGGCTGTTCCAGGCGCTGGTGGACGCGGCGCGCGACGGCGCCGACATCCGGCTGCTCGTGCCCGGCACGAGCGACATTCCGGTGGTCCGGAACCTCACCCGCATCGGCTACCGCCGCCTGCTCCGCGCGGGCATCCGGATCTACGAGTGGGACGGCCCCATGCTGCACGCCAAGACGATGGTCGCGGACGGGCGCTGGGCCCGGATCGGCACGAGCAACCTGAATGCCTCAAGCCTGCTCGGCAACTACGAGATCGACGTGCTGATCGAGGACGTCGGCTTCGCGCGCGAGATGGAGGCGCTCTTTCGGCGCGACCTGGAGCAGACTGTCGAGGTGGAGCGACGGCTCCGGGGGCCGCCGCGGCTGCGGCAGGTGCTGCCGTCCGGGCTACAGCGCCGGCCGTCGGGGCCCCAACGGGGCGGGCGCGCGCGGAGCTCCCGCCAGCTCCGGGGCCGCGCCGCGATCGCGACCCGCACGTTGATCAGCGCCGCTCGGCGCTCGGTGTACGCCCCGATCAGCGCCGCGCTCATTGTGCTCGGAGGGCTCTTCCTGCTGCTGCCGCGGACCACGGCGTACGTGTTCGGCGCCGTATGCGTGTGGCTCGCGATGGCCGCGGGGATCGAGGCGTTCCAGCGGCGCGGGGGATGACTGCTTCGCGTCGTTAGCTTTCACCCCAGTGAGGCACGCGACCAGGGCCCCGACCCGGACATCCTACGCCAATGAGCGCGACGCTCGAAACCACCGCCGAACGCATGGCCCAGCTCCCGCCGGATATCCCGCGGGACGCCATCATCGTCACCCGGAACCTGCGCCGCGACTACGACATGGGCGGCGAGGTGGTCCACGCGCTGGCGGGCGTGGACCTGGTGATCCGCCGGAACGAGTTCGTGGCGATCATGGGCCCGTCCGGCTCGGGCAAGTCCACCCTGATGAACCTGATCGGCTGTCTGGACAGCCCCACCGCCGGCGAGTACTGGCTGAACGGACACCGGGTGTCGGAGCTGGGTGACAACGAGCTTGCCCGCATCCGGAACCGCGAGATCGGCTTCGTGTTCCAGACCTTCAACCTGCTCCCCCGCGCAACGGCGCTTCACAACGTGGAGCTTCCGCTCGTCTACGCCGGGATAGGGAGCCGCGACCGGCGAGGGCAGGCGGAAACTGCCCTGGAGCACGTGGGGCTCGGCGACCGGATGCACCACCGCCCGAACGAGCTCTCGGGCGGGCAGCGGCAGCGGGTCGCGATCGCGCGGGCGCTGGTGAACCGGCCCAGCCTGCTCCTCGCCGACGAGCCGACCGGCAACCTGGACTCGACGACCAGCCACGAGATCATGCGACTGTTCGAGGAGCTGCACGGGGAGGGTCAGACCATCATGGTGGTCACGCACGAGGCCGAGATCGCCGCACACGCCGGGCGGCAGATCCACCTGAAGGACGGGCGCGTGGAACGCGACTTCGCGACCCCGCGATGACAAGGGCACGGGCAGGCGCGCGGATCGGCATCGGCGTCGGGATGGCCCTGGTGGTGGGCTGCCGCAAGGAGCCGGCCCCACCGGTGTACCAGGCGGTCGCGGTCGCGCCGCGGGACATCGTCGTCTCGGCCCGCGCGAGCGGGACGGTGCAGCCCGACACCACGGTGGAGGTCAAGACGCGCGCAGCCGGCGAGGTGCTCGAGGTGAAGGTGGAAACCGGGCAGACGGTGCGGCGGGGCACGCTGCTGCTCCGCATCGACCCCCGCCAGCCGCGGAACGCGGTGGCGCAGGCGCAGGCCGACCTCGACGTGGCCAAGGCGCAGCTGACCACGACCGAAGCGCAGCGTGGGCGTGCCGAGGAACTGTTCCGGACCGGCGCGATCACGGCGCAGGACCGGGAGAACGTGCTCCTGAGCCACGCCAACGCGAAGGCGGCGGTGGTGAAAGCGCGCGTGGCGCTGGAGAACGCGCGGATCCAGCTCCAGGACACCGACGTGCGCGCCCCCATCTCGGGCACGATCATCGAGAAGGGCGTGGAGCGGGGCCAGGTGATCGCATCGGCCACCCAGAACGTGGGCGGCGGCACCACGCTGCTCAAGATGGCGGACCTCCAGCTGGTACAGGTCACCTCCCAGGTGGACGAGACCGACATCGGCAAGGTGGCCGCGGGACTGAGCGCCACGGTGACGGTGGACGCGTATCCCAACCGTCCGTTCGAAGGCACGGTGCTCAAGATCGAGCCGCAGGCGGTGGTCCAGCAGAACGTGACGACGTTCCCGGTCCGCATCCGGATCGACAACCGGAACGGCCTGTTGCGACCCGGCATGAACGCCGACGTGGAGATCCACGTGGGCGAGCGGCGCGACGTGCTCGCGGTACCCAACGCGGCGCTGCGCACGGCCCGTGACGCGGGCTCGGCGGCCACCGTCCTCGGGCTCGACCCGGCGCAGGTGCGGGAGCAGCTCGCGGAGGGCCCGACGGCCGGACGGCCGGATACCGCCGGGCGAGCAGACCGCGCCCGCACCCCGGCGCCGGGAGGCGCAAAGCGGGATTCCGCCGGCCTGCGGACCGAGCAGCTCTCCGTCCGACCAGCCGTCCGCGAAGCCGGCCGCTACGTGGTCTTCGTCCTCCGTGCGGGCCGGCCCACGCCGGTCTGGATCCGGACCGGCCTCACGGACCTCGACTACACCGAGGTGCTGGACGGCGTGGCCGCCGGGGACTCGGTGCTGCTGCTGCCCAGCGCGAGCCTGGTGGAGTCGCGGCAGGAGATGCGCGAGCGGGTGACCCGCGTGACGGGCGGCGGCGCCGTGCCCGGCATGCGCCAGCAGGGCGCCCAGACCCCCCGCTGACCGATGCCGCTCGCGGAGACCCTGGCCGCCGCGCTCCGATCGATCCGGGCCAACGGGCTCCGCTCGGCCCTCACGATGCTGGGCATCATCATCGGCGTCGGCGCGGTGATCACCATGCTCGCGCTGGGGCGGGGCGCGCAGAAGGCGGTGGAGGAGCGGATCGCCGCGCTCGGCGCCAACGTCTTCACGGTCTTCGCAGGCCAGGCGCGGGCCGGCATGGTGCGGATCACCGACGTGACCGTGCTCACCACGGACGACTACGAGGCGCTCCGCCGCGACGCCCGGCTGCTCGCGGCGGTGGTGCCGGAGATGCAGCAGCCGATGCAGGTGGTGTACGGCAACCAGAACGCCAACCTGCCGGTCGTCGGCACCACCCCCGAGTACACCAGCGTCCGGAACTTTACGGTTCCGCTCGGGCGGATGTTCACGGCCGGCGAGAACGGGTCCCGCCGCCGGTACGCCGTGCTCGGGGCGTCGGTGCCCGGGATGCTCGGCGGCAACGCGGCCGCGATGATCCACCAGACGCTCGACATCGGCGGCGTGCCGTTCGAGATCATCGGCGTGCTGAGCGAGAAGGGAGCGGCGGGAGGGTGGTTCAATCCCGACGAGCAGATCCTGGTCCCCCTCGAGACGGGGCAGTACCGCCTCTTCGGCACCAAGCGGCTGCGGTCCATGTCGATCCAGGTGGCGGACGGCGTGCCCGTGGAGCAGGGGATGGTCGACCTGGAGCGCGTGCTGCGGCGGGAGCACCGGATCCGGCCGGGTGAGCCCAACGACTTCACGATCCGGGACCAGCGGGAGCTGCTGGCGACGCAGCAGCAGGCCACCGAGGTGTTCACCTATCTGCTGGCGAGCATCGCCGCGGTGAGCCTGGTCGTGGGCGGCATCGGGATCATGAACATCATGCTGGTGTCCGTCACCGAGCGCACCCGCGAGATCGGCGTGCGCATGGCGCTCGGCGCCACCCGCGCCAACATCCAGCTGCAGTTTCTCATCGAAGCACTCGCGCTCTGCCTGGCGGGCGGACTCGTCGGCATCCTGGTGGGGGCGGGCACGGCGATCGCGCTCTCGCGCTTCCTGCACTGGAACACGCTCATCTCCCCCTTCTCCGTCGCGATCGCCTTCGGGTTCAGTGCCGCCGTGGGACTTTTCTTCGGTATCTGGCCGGCGCGCCGCGCGGCGAGGATGGATCCGGTGGTGGCGTTGCGATACGAGTGAGGCCGTCCGCGGCCGACGTGACTGTCGTCGGGGCCGGCGTCGCGGGGCTGGCCGCCGCACGCACGCTCGGTACCGCGGGGCTGCGGGTCGTGGTCCTCGAGGCGCGGGAGCGGATCGGCGGCCGGATCCTGACCCGTCACCTCCCCGGCTTCCCCCTCCCCATCGAGCTCGGCGCCGAGTTCGTGCACGGCCGCGCCCGGGCGGTATGGAACGTCGTGCGCGCGGCCGGGCTCTCCGTGGTCAAGGTGGGCGAGCGCCACGACCTCGCCCGCGACCGGGGCCTCGCGCCCGCTCCCGAGCTGGAGACGCCGCTTCGCGAGCTGGTGCGGCGCGCCGGCGAGCTTCCGGAGGATCGGCCGGTGGGAGCCGTGCTGCGGGCGATGACGCTGCCGCCCGACCAGGCCGCGATGCTCCGGAGCTACGTGGAAGGCTTTCATGCCGTGGACGCCGATCGCGCCAGCGCCCGCGCGATCGCGCGGGTCGAGCGGGGGCAGAGCTCCGGCACCGGCGCGGGGTACCGCATCCTCGACGGCTATGACACGCTGGCCGAGTGGCTCCGCCGAGCCGCCGGCTGCGAGGTGCGGCTCGGCGCGCCGGTCGCGAGGGTCCGCTGGCAGCCCGGCTCGGTCGAGGTGTCGACCCCCGACGGAGCCGAGATCGGGAGTCGCGCCGTGGTGATCACCGTGCCGGCGGGCGTCCTCGCACTGGGTGATTGGCCGGAGCTCGATCCGCGTCCCGCCGAGCTGGACTCAGCGCTGCGGGGGCTCGCAATGGGCACGGCGCTCCGCCTGGTGCTCCGCTTCCGCGAGCCCTGGTGGGAAGGGCTGCCCGGCACAGAGCGGGGTGACGAACCGCTAGGCTTCGTGCACGTGCCGGGCGCGGACATCCCGACCTGGTGGACCCCGTCGCCGGTCCGCGCGCCGCTGCTGACGGGCTGGGCGGGCGGCCCGGCGGCGGCGCGCCTGGCCGGATGCCCTGCGGACGAGCTGGTGCAGGCGGGGCTCGGCACGCTCGCACGGGTGTTCGGGGTGCCACCGGTGAGGCTGGAACGCCTGCTCGCGGGAGCGTTCACCCACGACTGGTCGGAAGACCGGTGGTCCCGCGGGGCGTACAGCTACCCGGTAGCCGGATGGGAGGACGCGCCCGCGCGACTGGCGGCGCCGATCGAGCACACGCTGTTCTTCGCGGGCGAGGCGACCGATGCGGCCGGCGAGCACGCGTCGGTGCATGGCGCGCTCGCGAGCGGCGAGCGGGCGGCGCGGGAGGTGCTGGCCACCGCTGCGGCCGGCCGCGATCACGCCTGACAGGCGGCGATGGAGTCGATCGGCGGCAGCGTCTGCGGGGCCGCGAACACCGCGAGGTAGCCGTCGGCCGGCGCGAGCCGATGGAAGGCCGTCTCGCGGTAGCCGACGGCGCCAAGCTCGCAGCGGAGCAGCGCGGGCGGCGTCCCGTGCGAACCGGTAGGCCGGTCGGAGTCGATGATCGCAACCCGCGCGCCCGGCGCGAGCGCGCGGTGAAGATTGTAGAGGAAGTCGTACGGTCGCGCGATCTCGTGATACATGTGGGAGAGGAGCGCAAGATCCACGGTTCCGGCGGGAAGCCGAGGGTCCGCCGGATCGCCCAGAACGAGCCGGACGCCCCGCACCTGCTCCCGCGCGAGCCGCGCCCCCAGCCGGGCCACGACGCCTGAGTCGATGTCCTCGGCGTAGATCGTCGCGCGCGGGCCGAGGCGCCGTGCGAGACGCAGCGTGTAGTAGCCGCTCCCCGCGCCGATGTCGGCCACGCGAGTGCCGGGCCCCAGCGAGAGGAGCTGGAACACGCGGTCCGCCTCGCCCACCCCATCGCGGCGCGACTCGTCGTCCCACGAGGGCGACACGACCGCCGCGACCGGCCGCCGGGGAGCCGGAAGGGCCACCGAATCGGCGGCCGCCGGCGGTCCGGACTGCGCGCACGCGACCGCGGCGCCAAGCGCGAGGACGGCAAAGGCACCGGGCATCGGGCGCAGCCGTCGCCGAGCCGGTCCCCTCACTTGCGAAGCCACTGTCCAGACGAGAAGATACCGGGCCTCCCCACGATTCTCCGTCCCGGGAGTTCCATGCCCCGCACCTGCTTCCTTGGCACCGGGTTCGCCGTGCCCGACCGGGTCGTGACCAACGAGGATCTCGCCCGCGTAATGGACACGAGCGACGAGTGGATCCGCGCCCGCACGGGGATCGCCGAACGTCGCTGGGCCCGGGAGGGTGAGACCGGAGCCGAGCTCGGCGCCCGGGCC
Organism: Gemmatimonadales bacterium; assembly: GCA_035763885.1. GTDB lineage: Bacteria > Gemmatimonadota > Gemmatimonadetes > Gemmatimonadales > GWC2-71-9 > DASQPE01. The sequence continues at coordinate 7,748 of DASUAH010000034.1, read as the reverse complement.
GCGCAATGCGCCCTCGAGATGGCCGGCCTCCGTGCCGCGGAGCTCGACGCCATCGTCTACGCGACCTCGACTCCAGACCATTTCGCCCCGGGCAACGGGGTGTACCTCCAACGGCTGCTCGGCTGCGGCGCGATCCCCGCACTGGACGTCCGCACCCAGTGCAGCGGCTTCATCTACGCTCTCTCGGTAGCCGACGCGTGGGTCCGCACCGGGCAGTACCGACGGGTGCTCCTCGTCGGGGGAGAGATCCAGTCCACCGGAATGGACGTGTCCACCCGGGGACGTAACACCGCGGTGATCTTCGCCGATGGAGCGGGCGCAGTGGTGCTCGCCCCGACCGAGGAGCAGGGGCGCGGGCTCCTCGGCTTCGACCTCCACTCCGACGGCGCCTACGCCGAAAAGCTGTGGGTCGACTGTCCGGGCTCGATGTATCATCCCCGGATCACCGAGCGGCACCTCGCGGAAGGACGGCACTTCCTGGAAATGGACGGCAAGGAGGTGTTCCGCCATGCGGTGGTGCGGATGCCGGAGTCGGTGCGGGCGGTGCTCGCCGCGACCGGGGAGCGGCTGGAGGACGTGGCACTGCTGCTCGCCCACCAGGCGAACCTGCGGATCTCGGAGATGGTCCAGCGCTCGCTCGCCCTGCGCGACGACCAGGTTTACAACAACATCGACCGCTACGGCAACACCACGGCCGCCACGATCCCGATCGCCCTGGACGAGTGCGTGCGGGCGGGACGGCTGCGCCGTGGGGACCTGGTGATACTGACGGCGTTCGGGAGCGGCTTCACGTGGGGGAGCGCCGCGCTCAGATGGTGACCGCTCATCGCTCGACCGGGTATTTCCGGGCGTAGTACTCCGCCGTCCGCGTGGCTCTCGCCCGGTACAGCTCCTCGTCGTCATCCTCGGCATCGTGCACGAACAGGTGCAGCGAGCCGGGCCACATCGTGGCCTGCAGGGCCCAGTTGCACGAGGGGGCGAGCAGCACCCACTGGAGCGCGCCACCACCGGCGTCGGTGAGGTGGATGTCGCTGGCCCGCTCGAGCGGCACGGTCGCCGGGATGCCTGCGAGCGCCGCCTCTAGCGGATCGAACTCCAGCTCCGCGTCGGCCCAGCTTCGGAAGGTCACCCTCCCGTGGACGGTGTCCTCCCCGTTGGGCAGCTCCAGCTCGGTGCGCCACTCGCCCAGCAGGTCCCAGGCATGGTCCATCGGTCCGATATTGGGCACCAGGACGGTGGGGTGCTTGAGCATGGCAGCCTCCGTTGGGTCCCTTGAATCCCGGGCACCGGGCGTTCCGTACTGTAACATGACAACTTCAGCTCGTGAACGAGAGCCGCTCATGTATGCTACGCTCGCCCTCATCCTGACCATCGCCGCCGGGTACGGCGGGTTTCGCCTCGCTCGCGATTTCGTGACCCGGCGGCTCCGTTTCGTGGACGCCGTGCGGTCTCCGTGGGCGCCGTGGATCGCCGGCGCCGCCGCGGCGGTGGTCGCCAGCCCGTTCATGCTGCTGCCGCTGGTCGGCGCCGGTGCGGTGGCCGCGTTCGCCCTCGGCACCGGCTTCGGAACTGCAAGCGCCGTGCGCGCGCTCGATCGCGCGGAATGGAGCCAGCGCCAACTCCTCCCCTGACCGTTATACCCACCGAGACGCGCCTGCGGTGCGCGCTGTCACACCCGCGCCGGCAATGGTAAGATTCGCTCATGGCGAGCACCGTGCACTGCGTGCGCTGCGGTCAGGATCGGGCCTCGATGGCGTTCCAGCCGTTTCCAACCGACCTGGGCCGCCGCGCGTTCGAGCAGATCTGCGGCGTCTGCTGGGGCGACTGGCTGAAGTTGCAGCAGCAGCTCATCAACCATTACGCGCTCAACCTCCGCGACGCCCAGGCGAAGGAATTCCTCTATCAGCAGATGGAACAGTTCCTCTTTGAGGTGCGCAGTGGGCGATGAGCGATGGGCTATGGGCTAGCTAGAAGCTCACCCCCACCCGAAATACCAGATCGATTCCCGGCCCGCTCGGCTCCAGGTCTTCCACCATCCCCAGCCGCCATTCGCGCCCGTGGCTGGCTGCGAGAATCCAGCCGAAATCGAGCGACAGTTCACGCTGGTCGAGCGCGGGCAGGGCGACCCCGTCATAGTACGGCGAGTGATACAGGAAGTTCACGAAGACCGACTGGCGCCCCCAGAATCGAAACCGGAGTCCGGAGGTCGCCGCCAGGAAGACCTCACGCTGAAACTCCGCCGTCTCTCCGTGGCTGGGCGTGACCCCGAGGCCCAGGCTCCCCTCGTACACGAACCGGGACGCGAAGGGCACGCGCACGGTGTTGATCGAGCTGAGCGAAAGGGTTCCCCGGCCGTACCCGGCAGGCCCCGTACTGGTGGGGAACGTGACCGAGAGCACGGTCTGCAGGTCCGGCGTGAGCCGGTACGCCGCGCCCAGTCGCAGGTCGCCGATAAAGAGGTCCGACTGCTCCCGGGTCACCTGCACGCCGTTGGGCGGGGTAAGCTCGTAGGCGAACGCGTTGTTCGGCCGGAGATCCCGCTCCGGCATCGGGACGCCGAGCAGGTCGTGGTACCACTTGAGGAACCCGTCCAGGAACCCGCCGTACGCCCCGAGCAGGGGCAGCTCGGCAAGCGCGAAGGTGCGCGGGCCGAGCTGGCGCTGGACCGCCAGGTTGACCCGCAGGAGCTCGACGTCCAGCAGGTAGCTCGGCCGCACGGCGGGGAGGTTGTACTCGATCGCGCTGCCGTAGTCCACGGAGACCGCCGCCCGCCATCGGCCCGGCGCCGAATCCACGGTGGGCTGAAAGTACAGTCCGCTGCGCGACCCGGCGGCCGGGTTGATCGGGCCCCACGGTGGGAGCCCCTGTGCTCGTGCCGGGGCAGCGGTCGCCAGGCAGCAGGCGACGATGACGGCTTCGGGTCGGCCGCTCGTGAAGGGATGCACGCGGGTCTCCGGCAGCGGGCGTGGCGATGGGAACACTCTCCCAAATTATACGACGGCGGCGGGGCGCCGGACTTTGGACTACCCCCTGCCTTGACGGCCGGCGCGGCGACGGGTACACTCCCGGATCATGGCAATGCGCGCGTACTGGTTCTTCTACTTTACCGCCTCCGGCGCGGCTCGACGCGTCCGGTTCGGGGAGTAGTCGCGCAGGCCTGACCCCAGAACGGACCCTTCGACGCCCTGCCGGGCCTTGCCGGCGGGGCGTCGTGTTTTTTCCACCCCATGGAGCACACCCCGATGCGCGTAGCAATTCAGGGAGCCGTCGGCTCCTTCAGCGAGGCAGCCGCGCGGCGGCGCTGGCGCGAGCTCGAGCCGGTACCCTGCCGCGAGGTGCAGGACGTGGTCGCGGCCGTGCGGGAGGGCCGCGCCGATGCGGGCATCCTGCCGATCGAGAACTCGCTCATCGGATCGGTGACCACCACCTACGACCTGCTACACGAGGCGTTCGGCGACGGGGAGCTCCGGCTCACCCACGAGATCCTGCTGCCGGTCCATCACACCCTGATGGGACTGCCCGGCGCGGACCTCGCGCAGGTCCGCCGCGTGCTCTCGCACCCCGTGGCGCTGGGGCAATGCCGGATCTGGCTCGGGAAGCACCTGCCCGACGCCGAACTGGTGAGCGCGTGGGACACCGCCGGCAGCGCGGAAATCGTCGCGCGCGAGGCCAACCCGGCGTGGGCGGCGATCGCCGCGCGACATGCGGCGGACGCGCATGGCCTGGTCCCCCTCGCCGAGCGGATCGAGGACGATCCCACCAATCAGACCCGGTTTCTGGCCTTCTCGCGCGCCGCCGCGCCGCTGCCGCAGAATCCGGGGGTGCCGTTCAAGACGTCGATCATCGCCTGCGTGGACCACAAGCCCGGGATGCTCGCGCTCACGCTGCAGGCGTTCGGCGCCCGAGGCGTAAACATGACCGCGTTGCAGTCCCGGCCGGAGCGGTCCAAGCCGTGGACCTATCGCTTCTACGTCGACGTGGCCGGCGCGGCCACGGACCCGCGCGTGGCCGAAGCGCTGGAGGAGGTCGAGGCTCTGGCGGTTCAGGTCATCGTGCTGGGGAGCTACGAGGCCTGGCCGGACGGCGCGCTCCGTTTCGCGACGCCCGTTCCCACCCCGGCCCACCACGGGAAGAAGCCGGATGTGCCGCTGGTGGATCGCCGCCGGAATCCGGAGGGCACGGTGGTGAGGGTCGGCCACCTCGATTTCGGCGGCCCGCAGCCGGTGCTCATCGGCGGGCCGTGCTCGGTCGAGAGCGAGGCGATGATCCTGGAGACCGCGCAGGTGGTGGCGCAGGCGGGCGGCGACATGCTCCGGGGCGGCGCCTACAAGCCACGGACCTCGCCGTACGATTTCCAGGGTCTCGGGGTGAAGGGGCTCCGCTACCTCGCGCAGGCGCGCGAGCGGACCGGACTGCCGGTGGTCACCGAGGTGCTGAGCTGGGAAGAGGTGCCGGTGGTCGCCCACTTCGCCGACATGCTCCAGATCGGCGCGCGGAACATGCAGAACTTCTCGCTGCTGCGCGCGGCGAGCCGGAGCGGCAAGCCGATCCTGCTCAAACGGGGCGCCGGCGCCACCGTCGAGGAGTGGCTCATGGCGGCGGAGTACGTCCTGGCGGAGGGCAATCCCCACGTGGTGCTCTGCGAGCGGGGCATCCGCACGTTCGAGCGGGCGACGCGGCACACCCTCGACCTCAACGCAGTGGCCCTGGTGCGCGAGCGGACCCATCTGCCGGTGGTCGTTGATCCCAGCCACGCCGCCGGCATCGCGTCGCTGGTGGCCCCGCTGAGCGTCGCGGCGCTCGCGGCCGGAGCGTGCGGTCTGATCGTGGAGGTCCACCCGGACCCGGCAAAGGCGCTGAGCGACGGATACCAGAGCCTGAACCCGGAGCAGTTCGGGGCACTGGCACGGCAGGTGCACCCCGGCAGCGCGGGGCGGGCGGCCAGGCTGGAGGTCGTGTGAGGAGTGAGAAGTAAGAAGTGAGAAGTGAGAGGTCTTCTCACTTCTTACTTCTCACTCATCTTCAGGGAACCGTCGTCCTGAGGCGACCCACGAAGAGCCGGTACAGGAACAGCAGCAGCATCGCGCCGAGCACCGACGCGATGATCCCGGGACCCGAACCCGGGTCGGCGTACCAGCCGAGGGCGCGGCCCAGGAAGCCGGCAAGCAGAGCACCTGCCACACCCAACAGCATCGTCACAATGAAGCCGCCCGGATCCTTTCCGGGCATGAGCAGCTTGGCGATCGCACCAACGACCAGACCAATGATCAAGGTCCACAGGAAGCCCATAATTCCCTCCGGGATTGGACCTGAATATATGGCACCCGGCCCCGCTCCTCTGTGAGCGGGCGCACACGCGGCTACCGGTCGGCGCTCTCCGGGCTGTTGATGCTTGCGGACATGCGCTCCCGGCGGCGGTTGCGCATGATTTCGAGCGTGAAGGTCTCGCCGCCATCGTAGCTGCGCAGGATCCGCAGGAGGTGCGGCGGGCCGGCCGGTCTCCGGCCGTCCACGGCGAGGACAACGTCGCCGCCACGGAGCCTGAGAGGCGAGCCCTTCGGCGCGCTGATCACGAGCACCCCATCGCCGGTCCCGAAGTACTGGCCCAGATCGGGGTTGAGCGGAGCGAGCTCGAGCTCGCCCAGGTCGCCGGCGAGAAAGAGCTCGAAGGCGGGTGCGGGGAACTCGAACCGCCGCTCGGCGTAGGCAGGGCTGTCCCGGAGCTGGATCCAGGGCGCGACCCCGTCCATCGCGCGGGCAATGCCACGGGCGATGCGATGCTGCTCCAGGTGCACGAGATGGTCGTCTCCCGTGACCAGCGAGGTCCTCCGACGCTCCGCACCGCGCAGGTATTCGACCGCGACAGTGTCGCCGGGGTCGAGCCGGGCAGCCAGGCGAATCAGCCGGAGGCCCGGGAGAGACCGGCCAGGCTGGGCCGTGCGGGAGCCCTCGTTCAGCGACTGGCCGTCGAGTTGGGTGATGACGTCGCCAGCTCTCAGGCCGGCGACATCGGCCGGGCCGCCGGGCGTGACGAGATCCACGTACGCCCCGGTCGAATCGGTCTGCCGCGCCTGGAGGTTGACCTTGAGTCCCAGCCGCGCGCGCCGGGTGATCACGATCTCGGCCCGGTCGCGGGGCGGCGCGGCCTCCGGCTGTCCGCCCCGCCGGGGACCCTCCTGCGCGCCGACACCGGCGGGTATCGCCAGCAGCGCCGCGGCGACCGCCGCCACGCCCCGGTACCCCCTCGCCCGATGCCTCATCACAGCCCCACGTTGCTGGCCCGGGTGAGGTGAACGTCCACCAGCGCATCGAGGAGTCCGACGCGCTCGCGCCAGAGCCGGAGCTGCCGGGTGTCGCGGGCCGCGTCCTCGGCCACGTCGAGCAACTCCAGCTCCCGGTCGAGGGCCGCGATCCGGTCCTCGATCTCCTGGGCAATCCGGGCGGTCCGCCCGTCCAGCACCCGGGACTCCGGGTGATACAGGTCTATGGTCCGCTCAAGCGCGCGGGAACGTTCCATCGCGCGGGAGATTTCCGTGGCCGCGCTGGCCGGCTCCGGCGCGGCCACGTCGCGGAGGGTCACTACCAGCGTGACGGAAGCCGCGGCGGCCAGTCCCGCGAGCGCCACACGGCGGATGCGCTGCATCCGCAGCGCCCGCCGTTCCGCGACCAGCCGCGCCCTGATCACTGGCCAGCGGTCTCGCGACGGGCGGAGCGCCGGCAGGGCCTTGAGCCGCGCGACCCGCTGGTGCAACCGGTCAAGCTCGGCCCGGCAGCTCTCGCAAGCCTCGAGGTGGACCCGCGCGGCCTGATCCCCCGGCTCGACGCCCGGCTCGCGCTGGCCGATCAACTGTTCAATCGTGAGATGTGTCATCCTACCGGCTCCTCGCCCAGCCAGCGGCGCAGCCGGGCGTGCGCACGGGCAAGCTGCGACTTCGAAAAGCTCGCCGTCTTGCCCATCATGCCCGCGATCTCCTCGTGCGTGTACCCCTCGACATCGTGCAGCCAGACCACGGCTCGGGACACCTCGGGAAGCCGCTCGAGGGCCGCCTCCAGATCCATGCGGAGGTGGTGATCGTCGCGTGCCCGCCCCACCACTATCCCGTCCTGCAGCTCGTCGGTGTCGCGGTACTTGTTCCGGCGCAGCCGCATGAGCGCCTTGCTGGCCGCGATCGTGCGGACCCACCCCCAAAGGCTCCCGTCCTCCCGGAACTGTCCAATGCTCCGACAGACCTCGAGAAAGGTCTCCTGCAGCACGTCCTCCGCGTCCTCGGCGGTGCGGCAGATCCGGCGGCAGAGATTGTACACCGGGGATTCGAACGCGCGGTACAGGGCCTCGAACCCGGCAGGGTCGCCGGCCTTCGCCTGCGCCACGACACCCTTTGCGTCGGCCAGCAGGTACGAGTCCATCGAGAGCGCTCTGGTCATGGCTGCCTAAAGATGCCCCGGGTGGTCGGAAAGTCGCAAAGGATGGACAGATGGACGGATCTGTCCATCCGTCCATCGGTCCATCTACCTTCCTGCCATGTCTGCCCCCGCCCCCCTTCCCGCCCCCGCCCCCGCCCCCGTCGACTGGCTCCACCACCTCCAGGACGAAGCCGACGCCGCGTTCCTGTACCGCGAGCTCGCCCGCCACGAGCCCGACGCGGGCCGGGCCGAGCTGTACCGGCAGCTCGCTGGGGTCGAGGACCGGCACGTAGCCGCCTGGCGACTGCTGCTGGCCGAGCAGGGTCACCCCGCGCCCGAGCCGA